>JBAZCF010000003.1 GCA_041671045.1 Parachlamydiales bacterium | reverse complement strand
CACAGGTCAAGATGATGCCATTGTTGACGGAAACATCTCCTATACAATTCAAACAACTTCTACTTCCACAGATGTCAATTTTGAGGGTCTAACAAGCACATCGACCCCATTAACAAACTTGGATAACGATGTCGCCAATATCAGTATCAATGATGTTTCAGTTGTTGAAGGTAATAATGGAACAACCACACTGGTCTTCACTGTCAGCTTAAGTACCAGCAGCACTTCTCCTATCACAGTAGACTACAGTACAGCTAACGGCTCAGCTACTACAGGAGACAACGATTACACTGCTATCGCTAACACATTGACCTTCTTAGCGGGCGAAACCTCTAAAACAGTGACTGTAACTATTAACGGCGATAATTATTTTGAAAATAGTGAGACCTTAACTGTAAATCTTTCCAATGCTGTCGGCGGAACAATCACCGATTCTTCTGGAACAGGCACGATCACTAATGATGATGCAGCTCCTTCTATTATTATCGTTCCAACAACCGCTGATGTAACTACTTCCGAAGGTGGCGACACTACTACTTTTGATATTACATTAAGCAGCGCCCCACGCGATCCTGTTACTGTCACTATCGTAACTAGTGATCCTACGGAAGGTACTCCAAGTACAACCACTTTAACATTTGATAGCAGCAACTGGAACATCCCTCAAACTGTAACGATCACAGGTCAGGATGATGCGATTGTTGATGGCAACATCTCCTACACCATTCAAACAACCTCCACTTCATCCGATACGAACTTTAATGGTTTAACAAGTACATCAACACCATTGACTAACTTGGATAACGATGTCGTCAATATCAGTATCAATGATGTTTCAGTCGTGGAAGGTAATAATGGAACAACCACACTTGTCTTCACAGTCAGCTTAAGCAATGTTAGTACATCTACCGTCACTGTAAATTACACCACTGCAGACGACACGGCGACTACAGGAGACAACGATTATACTGCTATTGCGAATACATTGACCTTTTTAGCAGGTGAAACTTCCAAAACGGTGACTGTAACTATCAATGGCGATAATTATTTTGAAAATAGTGAGACCTTAACGGTAAACCTTTCCAACGCTGTCGGAGGAACAATCACTGATGCTTCAGGAACAGGCACCATCACCAATGATGATGCCGCACCTTCGATCAACATTGTTCCAACAACCGCTGATGTAACTACTTCCGAAGGTGGCGACACTACTACTTTTGATATTACATTAAGCAGCGCCCCACGCGATCCTGTCACTGTCACTATTGTGACCAGCGATCCAACCGAAGGCACTCCAGGTACAACCACCTTAACATTTGATAGCAGCAACTGGAACATCCCTCAAACTGTAACAATTACAGGTCAGGACGATGCGATTGTCGATGGCAACATCTCCTACACCATTCAAACAACCTCCACTTCATCCGATACGAACTTTAATGGTTTAATAAGCACATCAACACCATTGACTAACTTGGATAACGATGTCGCCAATATCAGTATCAATGATGTTTCAGTCGTAGAAGGTAATAATGGAACAACCACACTAGTCTTTACAGTCAGCTTGAGCACCAGCAGCACTTCTCCTATCACAGTAGACTATAGCACCGCTAACGGCTCAGCCACTACAGGAGACAACGATTACACTGCTATTGCGAACACATTGACCTTTTTAGCAGGCGAAACCTCCAAAATGGTCACTGTAACTATCCACGGCGATAATTATTTCGAAAATAATGAGACCTTAACGGTAAACCTTGCCAACGCTGTCGGCGGAACAATCACTGATGCTTCAGGAACAGGCACCATCACTAATGATGATGCCGCACCTTCGATTATCATCGTTCCAACAACTGCTGATGTAACTACTTCCGAAGGTAGCGACACTACTACTTTTGATATCACGCTAAGCAGCGCCCCACGCGATCCTGTCACTGTCACTATCGTAACTAGTGATCCTACGGAAGGTACTCCAAGTACAACCACTTTAACATTTGATAGCAGCAACTGGGACATCCCTCAAACTGTAACAATTACAGGTCAGGATGATGCAATTGTTGACGGAAACATCTCCTATACAATCCAAACAACCTCCACTTCATCCGATACCAACTTTAATGGTTTAACAAGTACATCAACACCATTGACTAACTTGGATAACGATGTCGCCAATATCAGCATCAATGACGTCTCAGTCGTGGAAGGTAATAATGGAACAACCACACTTGTCTTCACAGTCAGCTTGAGCAATGTTAGCACATCTACCGTCACTGTAAATTACACCACTGCGGACGGTACGGCGACTACAGGAGATAATGACTACACAGCAATTGCGAACACATTGACCTTCTTAGCAGGTGAAACCTCTAAAACAGTGACTGTAACTATTAATGGCGATAATTATTTCGAAAATGATGAGACGTTAACTGTAAACCTTTCCAATGCAATTGGTGGAACAATTACGGATGCTTCCGGTTTAGGTACTATCACAAACGATGAAGCTGCGGGTGCCTTGATTATTACATCTACAGATTCAACAACTTCTGAAAGCGGCGGAACTGGCTCATTCACTGTTGAATTGCCAAATGCTCCACGTAGCCCAGTCACTATTACCTTTACTTCAACAGATCCAACCGAAGGTACAGTGACCAATACGACTTTAGTCTTTGACGATTCAAATTGGAACATTCCACAAACTGTTACAGTACAGGGATTGGATGATTCCGTCATCGATGGAACTGTGAGCTATCAAATTACCGGTACTGTTTCTTCTTCTGATCCTAACTACAATGGTCAAATCACCACTCCGGTCATTTTCCAAAACACCGATAACGATGTGCCTAATATTAGCATCAGCGATGTCACTGTGACTGAAGGAAATAGCGGCTCAACTACCATGACCTTTACAGTCACCTTAGATACAGCAGGTCTATCCACTGTTACTGTAGATTACCAGACCCTGAATGGCACAGCAACAACAACCGATAATGATTATACCGGCATTCCTTTGTCAACTTTACAATTTTTAGCAGGGGAAACTACTAAGCAAATTACTGTCACGATCCATGGAGATAACTTCTTCGAGAATAACGAAAACTTATCCCTTGTTCTTTCTAATGCAGTCGGTGGCGTTATCCTTGATAATAGCGGATTAGGTACCATTAATAATGATGATGCTGTAGGAGGCCTCATTCTTATTGGGCCTCCAGCAGATACAACAACAGGTGAAAATGGAGACCAAGGTTCTTTCACTGTAGCACTCACAAGCGCACCTCGTGATACGGTTACTGTTACCTTTACGTCTTCTGACCCAGGCGAAGGTACTCCTGTTCTCACTACAATAACATTTAACAGCACTAACTGGAATATTCCTCAGACCGTATTAATAAACGGTGTAGATGATACGATTGTCGATGGTAACATTGCATACAGTATTTTATCCCAGATCACTTCTAACGACGCTAACTTCAATAATACGCTTTTTGCACCTATCAACTTTACCAATGCAGACAATGATGTTTCTACAATCGGTGTGTCAGATATCACGATTGTTGAAAATGGCAATGGTACAACCACAGGTACATTTGTTGTCACCTTAAGCAATTCTAACAGCAGTATTGTCACTGTAAACTACAATGTGAATGATAATACAGCGACACTCTCCGATAGTGATTATCAACCTGTTGCTCCCGGAGTATTGATCTTCGCGCCAGGAGAAACCTCCAAAACTGTGACCGTTGTCATTAATGGCGATTATTACTATGAAAGCAACGAAACGATGACACTGACCTTGACTAACGCATTAAATAGCATTTTAGGCGACGATACTGCAATTGCTACCATTATTAACGACGATGCGGTCCCTGATGTTATTGTTACACCGATTGATACAGTCATTAACCCTGACAGTCCTGAGGGTATGGTTATACTTACAATTACAAGCAAGCCAAGAGATCCTGTTACAGTCTATTTAAATACAACTGACCCCACTCAAGGCATACCTCAAGTCGATAGTGTCATTTTTGATGATACAAACTGGCAAGATCCTATCTATGTTACTATTCTAGGTAATGGCACCCAGACAGATACAGATAGTACTAGAACATTCAATATTACAACGACAGTTGTATCCAGCGATCCATTCTATGGCCAGTTACCTCCAGATGAAATTCCATTTTTGAATGTTAGTCCCGGCATACCCACTGAGCCTACACAGACTATTGTAGCTACCCCCCCAAGTCCAAGTACAGATGTTGACTTCTCATCTCTCATGGATAGAAACAACATCAATCATCTTGGAAACAATAAAGTTATTTCATTCGATAGCTTAGTCTATAGCTCATTAGACGCAGATCTTAGCAAGAGGTATGATTTCTTTAGTTTAGACAACTCAACTTATGAGTTTTATGGATTTAGAGATATTAATGATCTAGAAAGAGGGTACTTATTTGATAGATCAGAAAATGATACAATAGCTCCACTTTGGGGAATAGATGGCACTCAAGGAAGGTTATTCGCCTTCAAAGATCCAAATAACCTAATGGGGTCGTATATTAGCTATGGCGATTTATACTATGATGATCCAAAAGAGGGTGTAATCAAAGTGGGCGGTAATATCTCCTCTTTTGCTATCGATGGGGATAATATAGCCTATATCGTTATCAATGGTGATGTAGGCACTGAAGAAGGATCAGTTTTAGCGAAAATCGATTTGAATAACTTATCTAAAGAGAGTAATCAAATCACTATAGTCGGCGCAATCAACGGCAAGGCTATTACCGGAATAGCCTTCGATAAGGAAAGCGGCTATCTCTACGGTATTGAGCGCCAAGCGGGAGCGGATGTACTAAAAATTTACAATAGAGATAATGGTTATAGCATTGAGATTGGTACGTTGAGAGATAAAAACAATGTCAATTTCCGCGCCGATGACCTAAAATTTGATACTGACGGTGAACTGTATGCTACCGGTCCTGATGAACAGTTATTCTTTATTAACCGTGCCAGTGGCACTGCAGTACCTGTCCAAGATCAAGGAAATGCACATCGCACTACAGCCTTAGCTTGGGATAAGAGTAACGATGTATTTATGGTTGTCGGAGATGATTCTGTCTCATACTATCATAATTCAGCTTTGAATCATGAAGTGGAATTCAATCCTAAGGCATTAGGTCTGCAATCTATAGATGGTTTGAACTTCATTAACAATTAATTTTGAATTAGAAGAGAATGATTCGTTATTCTCTTCTTTTTTATCTTGCATTGTCAATGCCAACTATTTTTTATTCTGTAATGTTTTCCACTTTATATTATAGTTATTTGTATATAAGTAACTTATTGTTATATGTTTATATCTTTAATAATTATAAACGTTTTTTATATACTATATTAAAATTTCTAAAAAAAGATTATAATTAACATGAATAGTAGTAAGTTTTATTAGTGTAATAGCCTTTAGTAGGTGGTTGATATGAAACAATATAACTTTTCACCCCTTGAAGAGAGAATAGTTTTGGACGCTGCAGTGGGCGCCGCAATGGCAGCTGATCTCTCTCAACAATCAAGTAGTGATGGTGGGGCTCCTTCTACTACGACGACATCTACGACCACCGAAGTACATACAACGACAGATTCTGGTCCGGACGCCAGTCACCAAACCAATGACCAGGCTGCATCGACTGCGACTACTCAAGCTAATGATTCTTCACATTCTGCAGACAGTTCCATTGATCCAATGGCTCCTCATACTGATCCATTACAACCTACTTCCAATCCACTTAAAATATTAGTTGTTGATAGTACAGTCAATAATTATACCCAGTTAGTTAATAGTACCAATTCTGATGTGAAAGTTGTCCTTTACGATTCTAAAACGACGACAATGGATGGACTACTTGCCAAAATCAAAGATGCTTTAGGGGGAAAACAAGCGGATTCTATCGCTTTTGCTATGGAAGGACAGGATAATTATATTAAAGTTGCCTCTGATTCTACAGTCACCCAAGACACCATTAATACAAATAGTATCCAATCATTCTTTCATGATTTAGGAAGCTTAATCAAAGAGGGTGGAAGACTGGATTTATTGACCTGTAACTTAACTCAATATTCCACTCAGTTAGTAGACACTATTGATAATCTTTTGGATAGTGATGGACATGCAGTTAGCGTAGCAGCTTCAGACGACGTAACAGGAAATAGTTTTGTAGGGGCAGATTGGACTCTGGAAAGAGGAAATGTCGATGCCTTGCAATACTTCAATTCCAATATTTCAAATTGGGATGGCTACTTAGCCACATTCATCGTAACAAACACCAATGATTCGGGGGCGGGATCTTTACGTACAGCGCTTACTAATGCCAACAGTACGGTAGGTGCCGACACCATCACTTTTAATATCGCAGGCGCCGGAACTAAAACCATCAATTTACTTTCTTCTTTATCTATCACTGATTCAGTAAATATTAACGCAACAAGTCAACCCGGATATGCAGGCAACCCTCTTATCGAGTTGAATGGTAATAATGGCTTTACTACCCGCGCCTTTGATATTTCTTCCCCCAGCGGAACAACTGTGACGATATCAGGTTTCAGTATTGGCGGCTTCGGAGGGGATGCAATTTTTAGCAACTCAGTTGTTCGTACTGTAAACATTACTGATAACTATATAGGACTAACTGCAGCAGGGGTCGCTAGACCTAATGGTATATCAGGCATTAGTTTGGCCGGCGGTACTATTGATATTTCCGACAATGTTATTTCAGGTAACTTGGGGATGGGGGTTTATATATACAATAATGCTGCAAGCATCACTATAGCCGATAACTTAATAGGTACAAATGTTGCTGGCACAGCTGCTTTAGGAGAGTATCAAGGATTTGCAGGGGTTAGGATTAGAACAGGAAATGCAGATAACAATCTGGTGATTTCAGGTAACACTATTTCTGGAAATGGCAACGGGATTGTTTTTGAAAGCACCCAAACACAAAATTTCCTTGTGACAGGCAACAGAATTGGTATGTCGTCTACGGGTAGTACGGTGATTGGAAACTGGGGCTCAGGAATAATTTTCGGAAGTCCTAACTCTCCTATTACTGAATTTCCCGACGGTACAACAGGCGTTATAAGTAATAATACTATTGTAGGGCATGGAGATTATGGAATTTGGTTCACTGAAGACGGCCTGGATTCCTTAGTAGAGCTTACTCAGAATAAGATCTTCTCTAATGGTAGTTTAGGAATTGAAATGGGTGCTGCCGGGCCTAATGCAAATGATGGACTAGATGCTGATACAGGGAATAATAATAATCAAAATATTGCCAATCTAGTGATTTCAACACCTAATTCAGGTGGCACCTACGGTGTGGGAGGTACATTAAATAGCGCTGCTAACCATACGTATCGTATTGAATTTTTTGGAAATGGAAATAATGATGGATTTGGATATGGGGAAGGACAAAACTATTTAGGATTTGTCAATGTCACCACTAACGGTAGCGGTTTCGTTAACATCCCTACGCAGACATTCAACTCTTCTTTAGGTGTATGGGTTAGTGCTACAGTAACAGACATTACGGCTGCCCAACATTTTACTTCCGAATTTAGCCGCTCCGTTAACATCAATCCAAATGTTCTATTTATAAGCGATGGTGTTTTTTCAGAGCCTGCAACCGGCACAGTAAATGGAACAATCCTTCTGACATTAAGTTCTGCCGCTACGACTGCAATCACGGTAAACCTTACCGCTCTTAATGGTACAGCAGTCGCAGCAGATTATGCCTTATTAACGAATAGTGTGACATTTGCTGTAGGCGAGATCCTAAAATTAATCAGTGTGCAGATCAAGGCTGATTCATTGAATGAAGCTTTGGAAAATTTTACTGTGACGGCAACTACTGGCGCTGCAGGCATTACCATTAATGGTGGAAGCGCTACTGTATCTATCATAGATAACTTTAATTCAGGAGTAATTTCACCTTTTGCTTTGCGCTATAGTGCTATAGCTAAAGGTGATATGACCGCTATCGGAAATGTAAACATGGCGCCTTATGACGACACACAGGCAGCAAACCTTGCAAATATTAACAATGTCGTTCCTCAGGTGTATGTGGATGCGGATTCAAACACCAATACCTTTAACTCTTCTTCAGCAGTGCTGTCTGTTGGTTCTGGATCTAGTATTCTTTTTGCGGGTTTATATTGGTCAGGTTATCAAGATGGTGATCATACTCAGGGAGCATTACCGAATGTAGATTCCACCGCCATAGGAGAAGTCCTATTCAAAACACCCACCGGTACTTATGTCACTGTCAACGCTTCTACATTGCGCATCGATTATCATAGTATCTTTGGTGGATCTGCTTATTCAGCTTTTGCTGACGTTACAAGTTTGGTTAGCGGGGCGACAGGGGGTAGCGGAACATATTTTGTCGGTAATATACAAACAACTCCCGGTTACTCTGTTGTCGGTACAACAGGCAACTGGTCGCTCTTAGTGGTTTATGGTAATTCCGCCCAACCTACACGAAGTTTTTCTGTATTTGATGGGCTCGCCTTTGCCGGCGGTCTAGGACCTGTGAGCATCCCTATCGCCGGATTTAAAACCCCCACAGTAGGCTCTATAGATGCGGATTTGATCATTTCTGCACAAGATGGCGAGGGGGCCGTTGATTCTGTAAGAATTAATTCAACGAGCAGCGTTACAGGAACTGTAGTCTCGGATGCTTCTGCCCCTGACGGTGATATTTTAAATTCTAGGATTACTTTTCATGGAGTGGATGTCACAAACCGTAATCCAAATGCAATAAACACCTATGGCTTTGACTTAAGAACTGTGGATGTCAGCAGTTATTTAACGAATGGACAGACCAGCACCAACTTTTTCGTTGATCCAGGTGCAGATAACCTATACATGAATTTGCTTGCTTTCTCCACCACACTATATTCTGCGGATTTGACTGTGACCGGAACTGCTACAGACGTTAATGGCGGCTCACTTCAAGCGGGTGATGTCGTGCAGTATGCATTCACTGTCACTAACGTCGGTCAGGATAATGCGATCCAGTCGATTTTAAGGGATGTAATGCCCAATTTCACAACCTATGTTGCAGGATCTTTAGTTGTTGTTTCGGGAGCTAACACCGGAGCTAAGACAGATGCGACAGGCGATGATACAGCCTTCTTTGATGTAGCCAATAACCGCGTTGTCTTTAACTTAGGTACCGGCGCTACTACTACCGTCGGTGGTAGCCTAGCTCCAGGTGCCACTACTGTAATACGATTCCGTGTAACAGTGGATGCTGATGCTCCTCACCTTGGTGTCATTCAAGATACCGCAACTGTCAACTATAAAACACAGGACATCAATGCTGCGTTGGTGGATTCGGGCTCAGTATCAATCACCCCCAATAATATTCCTGATATTTCCATAAATAATGTAACGGTAACAGAAGGGGACGCAGGTACAGCAGTAGCAACATTTACAATCACATTAAGCAACGCCAGTACGCAGAATATTACTGTTAATTATGCGACAGCTAATAGCACTGCAACAACGGCGGATGGGGATTATACTGCTATCGGATCGACTTTGCTGACCTTTACTGCTGGCCAAACGAGCAAAACAATTACAGTCAATATCAACGGAGATAATTTCTTTGAAAGTAGTGAAACCTTTAATGTCGTTCTTACAACTCCCGTAAACGCCACCATTGCTGACGGCACCGGAGTCGTGACCATCACAAATGATGATGCTGCACCAGCTCTTATTATTACACCTGTCGACTCAGTGACCGCGGAAGCAGGAAATACCGGTACATTTACCGTAAAATTATCTAGCGCACCGAGAAGTACTGTGACCATTAACTTTACTTCATCAGATGCAGGTGAAGGTACTCCCGGTGGTTCAGTTACATTTGATTCTACTAACTGGGATACCCCCCAGACTATTACCGTCACAGGTGTTAATGACGCTATTGTAGACGGTACTATTGCCTATAATATTAATTTAGCAACGACATCCATAGACGCTGCTTACAGTGGTTTAACCGGTTCTGTTGCCATGACAAACCTTGACAATGATGTCGCTAATATTTCAATCAGCGACGTTACTGTAACAGAAGGAGATTCAGGCACAACGACTGCCACTTTTACAGTTACATTAAGCAATGCTAGCACGTCCGCTGTGACTGTCAACTATGCGACATCGAATGTTACTGCAACGACTGCAGATGCTGACTATGTAGCTATAGGTTCTACCGTGTTGACTTTTGCTGCAGGTCAGACAACCAGAACGATTACAGTCAATGTCAATGGTGACAATTTCTTTGAAACAAACGAAACATTCAACGTCTTGCTTTCAAGTGCTGCAGGTGGAACAATCACAGACGCAACGGGTGTAGGTACCATTGCTAATGATGATGCTGCCCCCTCTATTATTATTACACCTATTGATAACACAACCTCTGAAGCAGGCGCTACAGGATCCTTTAGTGTGTCATTAGCCAGTGCACCACGCGCTAACGTTACAGTAAGTTTCACTTCTACAAATACTAGCGAAGGCACACCTGCTGTCACTTCAATCACATTTACATCAGCTAACTGGGACGTGCCGCAGACTGTTACAATCAATGGCGTTAATGACAATATTGTAGACGGTACAGTGGGTTATAGCATTAATGTAACAACGGCCTCTACTGATACCGGTTACAACAGCTTGACAGTAGCATCACAGGCGTTTACAAATGCAGACAACGATGTAGCAAATATTACGATCAATGATGTCACTATAACAGAAGGAAATTCCGGCACCGCGACAGCAACATTTACAGTCACATTAAGCAATTCCAGCACATCTAATGTCACCGTTAACTATTCTACTTCTGATAGTAGCGCAACTACAGCTGACGCAGACTATGTAGCAGTGGGCTCCACTTTATTGACGTTCACTGCCGGTCAAACATCCAAGACAATTACAGTCACAATCAATGGCGATAATTTCTTTGAAGGGAATGAGGCATTCAGTGTTTTACTCGCCGATGCCGTGGGTGGTACAATCACCGACGGAACAGGTATTGGCACCATTACTAATGATGATGCAGCGCCTTCTTTAATCATTACACCTGTTGATTCAGTCACTTCTGAAGGTGGAAATACAGGTAACTTTACAGTTAGACTTTCTAGTGCTCCAAGAGCAGATGTCACAGTGACTTTCGGTTCAAGTGATACAACAGAAGGCGCCGCCGGCAGTTCTATTACCTTTACGTCTGCCAACTGGAATACACCTCAAACAGTGACCATTAACGGTGTAGATGACATTATTGTCGATGGCACCATTGCCTATAACATCTCTGCAAATTCAGCTTCTTCCGATACAGATTACAATGGATTGACGGGTTCAGTAGCCTTCACTAACCTTGACAATGACGTCGCTAATATCAGCATCAATGATGTAACAATCACAGAAGGTAATTCCGGTACCGTCACAGCGACATTTACAGTTAGCTTAAGCAATGCCAGTACTTCAACAGTGACCGTCAACTATGCAACAGCTAACGATACAGCAACAACAGCCGATGCAGACTATGTTGCAATCGGTGCGACACCTTTGACCTTTACAGCCGGTCAAACAACAAAAACAATTACAGTCACCATCAATGGAGACAACTTCTTCGAAGGTAATGAAGCTTTTAATGTGTTATTGTCCGGTGCAGTGGGTGGTACAATTACCGATGGCTTAGGCATAGGTACCATTACTAATGATGATGCTGCTCCTACTGTTGTCATCACACCTGTTGATACTACAACAACGGAAGCCGGCGGTACAGGTTCTTTCACTGTATCACTTTCTAGTGCACCCCGTGCGAATGTTACAGTAAACTTTGTTTCTACGGATACTTCAGAAGGCGTCCCCGCAGTGACTTCGATTACATTTAATTCAACTAACTGGAATACACCTCAGACAGTAACAATCAATGGCGTAGACGATGCCATCGTTGACGGTACCATTGCTTATAATATCACTATGACTACTACCTCTACAGATGCTAATTTTAACAACTTAGCTGTAACGCCATTGGGCTTTACTAATGCTGACAATGATACAGCAAACATTACCATTAATGATGTGACTTTAACAGAAGGCAGTAGCGGCACCAAAAACTTCACTTTCACTGTGAATTTAAGCAATGCTTCTACTTCTACAGTCAGCGTCAGCTACCAAACAAATGATGGTACTGCAACTACCGCTGATGGCGACTATGTTGCGATCCCATTATCCTTGCTCACTTTTACAGCAGGCCAAACTTCTAAAACAATTACTGTAGTTGTCAATGGTGACAATTATAATGAGAGCACTGAAAACTTCACCGTCACATTATCCAGCGCAGTCAACGGAACCATTACGGATGCTTCCGGTACCGGCACAATCACCAATGATGATGCAGCCCCTTCAATTATAGTAACTCCTGTTGATTCCACAACTTCAGAATCAGGCGCTACAGGCAACTTTAATGTGAGATTATCTAGCGCCCCACGCAGCCCTGTCACTATTACACTTTCTTCTACCAATACTGCAGAAGGTATTCCTAATACCGTTACTCTTACTTTCAACGATACAAACTGGAATGTAAACCAGAATGTCGTCATTACAGGACAGGATGATGCTCCTGCTAATGTTGTCGACGGTAGTGTCGCTTATACAATTACAGGAACTGTTGCTTCATCTGATGCAAACTTCAATGCTCTAGCCTTCACTCCTGTCAATATGACTAATGCTGACAATGACTCAGCCAACTTTGTCATCAGCAATGCGACGGTTTCTGAAGGTACTGGTGGTTCAACGATCATGACTTTTACTGTTTCGTTGAGTACTCCTGTTGGAGGTACAGTCACTGTTGATTATCATACAGTCGATGGAACAGCTTCAGCTCTCGTCGGCGAGTTTGATTATAGTATGATTCCTAATGCCACATTACAGTTTTTAGCAGGGGAAACTTCAAAAAATATTTCGGTTACCATCACACCTGATGGCTTTCTTGAAAATGACGAAACCTTTAGTGTTGTGCTGACTAATGCCACTGGCGGGGCAACTATCGGCGTAGACACAGGTATAGGAACTATTATCAATGATGATAATACCGTGCCTGCAGTGTATATTGTTCCTTCAGCAGGCGGAGATACCACAACCTCAGAATCAGGCGACACAGCTAGTTTTGACGTTACCTTAAGCAGCGCGCCACATGACTTTACGACTGTTACCATTACAACAAGCGATTCGACAGAAGGCGTTTCCAATATCATTACGTTAATCTTCCATGAAGATAACTGGAACATCCCACAAACAATTGTGATCACAGGTCAGGATGACAATATTGTGGATGGAAACATATCTTATACAATCGAGACCTCCACTTCATCTGCAGACCCTACCTTTAATGGCTTATTAAATTCATCTACCCCCTTGACAAACTTAGACAATGATGTCGCCAATATTACGATTAATGATGTTTCTGTCGTTGAAGGTAATAATGGAACAACAACAATGTTGTTTACAGTGTCCCTAAGCAATGCCAGCACTTCAAATATCACTGTCGATTATAATACAGCTAACGGTACTGCAACCACAGGGGACAATGACTATAATGCTTCACCTTTAAACACTTTGACATTCCTTGCAGGTCAAACAACACAAACAATTTCTGTAACTGTCAATGGTGATAATTATTTCGAAGGCAATGAAACTTTCGCAATTAATTTATCCAATGCTGTAGGCGGCGCTATTACAGATGGCAGCGGTACAGGTACTATCGTTAATGACGATGCGACAGGTCCTGGCGGCCCAGGAGCTTTGATCATTGTCCCTGGTGGTGATGGTTCTACAGTGACTACAACAGAAGCCGGCGGTACAGGTACATTTACTGTTGCTCTTACAAGTGCGCCACGTAGCCCAGTGACTGTTACATTTACTACGACAGATCCTACCGAAGGAACTGTCATTACGGCACCTATCGTTTTTGATGAGACTAACTGGAATATCCCACAAACAGTGACAGTTCAAGGTGCGGATGACGCTACTGTAGATGGACCCATTGCATATTTAGTAACAGGTACTGTCTCTTCAAGCGATCCCATCTATAATGGTCAGGTCACTACTCCTGTCAACTTTCAAAATACTGACAATGATATTGCCAGCATCAATATTGACAATGTTACCGTCACTGAAAGTAATAGCGGCACTACGAATATGACATTCACCGTCACATTAAGTAATGTCAGCACCTCTACAATCACAGTAGATTACAACACATTAAACGGTAGCGCTACTACTGCTGACGGTGACTACACCAATATTCCTCTAACAACGTTGCAGTTCTTGGCAGGTGAAACAACTAAAACTATTACTGTTGCTATTACAGGTGATAACTTCTATGAAGGGGATGAAAGCCTTTCAGTTATCCTTTCTAACGCTTCAGGCGGAACAATAGTATCAGGTACGGGTATTGGAACAATATTCAATGATGATGCTGCACCATCAGTCAATATCGTTCCTTCAGCCGGTGGCGGTGGAGATACCACAACTACTGAAGGCGGTGACACATCTACTTTCGACATTACTTTAACTAGCGCACCACGCAGCCCAGTTACAGTCACTATCACTACTAGCGACCCTACAGAAGGAACTCCTAATGTCACTACTTTGACATTTGATTCAACCAACTGGGATATTCCTCAAACAATCACCATCACAGGCCAAGATGACAATATTGTCGACGGGAATATCACTTATACAATAGATACGACTTCGTCATCAGCAGATACAAACTTCAACGGATTGTTAGACTCTTCCACAGCACTTACTAACCTAGATAATGACGTCGCTAATATTACAATTAGCGACGTCACTGTTGTTGAAGGTAATAGCGGTACCACAACAATGTTGTTTACTGTCAGCTTGAGCAATGCAAGTACATCGACTATTACTGTAGATTACAATACAACTAACGGCACTGCGACAATGGGAGATAATGACTATAATGGAGTGTCATTGAACACACTTACTTTCTTAGCAGGACAAACCACTAAAACGATTGCTATCCTAGTGAATGGCGACAACTATTTTGAAGGAAATGAAACCTTCACCGTTAACCTCTCTAATGCTGTGGGCGGAACCATTACTGATGGTAGCGGATTGGGAACAATAACAAATGACGATGCCACAGGCCCCGGCGGTCCAGGTGCAGTTATCATCGTTCCCGGCGGCACAGGTTCAACTGTTACAACTTCTGAAGATGGTACAACAGGAACATTTACAGTATCGTTGACAAGCGCACCACGCAGCCCAGTCACGATAACCTTTACTTCTACAGATCCCACTGAAGGAACTGTCATTACTACAACAGTTGTTTTTGATGATACCAACTGGGATACTCCACAAACTGTCACCGTTCAAGGTTTAGAGGATGGCGTTGTGGATGGAACAATCCCTTACCAAGTCACAGGAACCGTCACATCTGCTGACCCTGATTTCAATGGCCAAATCACAACACCAGTTAATTTTGAAAATACAGACAATGACATTGCAAATATCACTATCAATAACGTCACAGTTACAGAAAGTAATAGCGGTACGACAAGCATGACCTTTACAGTCACATTAAGCAACGCAAGCACATCCACCGTAAGTGTTGACTACCAAACTTTGGATGGAACTGCAACTACAGCAGATGGTGACTACATAGGAATTCCATTAACAACATTGCAATTCTTAGCAGGTGAGACTACAAAACAAATCACAGTGACTATCCAAGGCGATAACTTTTTGGAAGGTAATGAGAATCTATCAGTAGTCCTTACTAATGCTGTTGGCGGTACAATTCTGACGGATGCCGGTCAAGGTACAATAAGCAATGACGATGCAACCGGCGGTGTCATTATCGTTCCTCCTCCAGTCGATGCAACGACAGGTGAAGACGGAAGTACCGGTTCTTTCACAGTGACCTTATCTAGCGCTCCACGCGATACAGTTACTCTAACATTTACATCCACAGATCCTACTGAAGGTGTACCTTCTGTAACTACCATTACCTTTGACAGCACTAACTGGAACGTCGCTCAGACTATCCTAGTGAATGGCATAGATGATAATATCGTCGACGGCGATATTGTTTATAGCATATTGACCCAACTTTCTTCTAATGATCCTAACTTTAACGACGTTTCATTCCCTGCATTGAACTTCACAAACGTAGATAACGACGTTGCCGGCCTCAGCGTTTCAGATATGGTTGTTGTTGAAAATGATAATGGTACGACTACAGGGACCTTCACAATTAACTTAAGTAATCCTAGTTTGACAACTGTTACAGTGGACTATAGTTTGCTAGATGGTACAGGAACATTGGTTGATAGTGATTATCAGCCTTTGGCTCCCGGCTCGTTAATATTCGCCCCAGGTGAAAACACTAAAACCGTGACTGTTATCATCAATGGTGACTATTACTATGAGTCTAATGAGACAGTTATCCTCAAACTCAATAACGCTGTCAATGGTGTTCTAGTGGATGATACAGGAGTTGGCAGTATCATAAATGATGATGCCACACCTCAAATCATTATTACACCTATTGATACAGTCACAAATCCTGATAATCCTACCGGATCTATCATGATTACAGTACCAAGTAAACCTAGAGAACCTATTACCGTTTACCTCGAGTCAACAAATCCTAGTGAAGGTACCCCAGATCAACCATTTATAGTTATAGATGAAACCAACTGGCAGAATCCTATCATTGTAACAATTACCGGTAATGGTAATTCCTCACCTACGGGTGGACCTACAGGCTTCTCAATCATTGCAACTCCTGTATCAAACGATCCATTCTTTGGAGCACTCCCACCTACTGAGACCACATTCGTCAATGTCAGACCTTCTGATCCTGTTGCTCCAGTCGATCCAGGTCCAACTATTGTTGCCACACCTCCACGTGATCACACTATCATTCAAGAGATGACAGGTAACGATCATGATAATGGCAAGGTCATCTCATTCGATACCTTAAGAGCAGGTTACAGTGGTATGTACGGGTTGGATTCACTCAAAAATAGATTTGACTTTGAAGGCCTTGATAGCAATACCTATGAGTTTTACGGCATAAGAAACTTGAGCTCTCTTGAAAATGGATACCTCTTTGATAGCGCATCTAAACTTGCTAAGGAAAATGAAAATTCCATGATTGCTCCTTTATGGGGCATAGATGGTACCGAAGGCAGACTGTTTGCATTTAAAGAACCAAATAACCTGATGGGTTCTTATATCAGCTATGGCGACCTATATTATGATGATCCTAATCAAGGAGCCATTAAATTAGGCGGCCATATCTCATCCTTTGCCATCGATAGAGACAATATTGCCTACATGGTCATTAACGGAGATGTCGGCGGTATAAAAGGCCCAGTCTTAGCGAAGGTTGACTTGAATACACTTTCTAAAGATAGCAACAACATCCAAATCGTTGGAACTATTAATGGTAAAGCTATCACAGGTATAGCCTTTGATAAAGCGAGCGGATACCTCTATGGTATTGAGCGTCAAAACGGTGCTGATGTCCTTAAAATCTATAACAAAGAAAACGGTTATAGCATCGAAATAGGCGCACTAAAAGATAAAAACAATGTTAACTTCCGTGCTGAGGACTTGAAATTTGATGAAGATGGTGAGCTATATGCTACCGGTCCTAATGAAAAACTATTCTTCATCAACCGTTCTAGTGGAAAAGCAACACCAGTAGAGGGGCAAGCTCATGAAGCGAATCCTTCTGCCTTAGCATGGGATAACAGCCAAAAAATGTTCATGGTTGTAGGGGATGATTCAGTCTCTTACTACCAACATAAGGTCTTCAACCACGAAGCAAAAATAGATGCTAAAGCGCTAGGCATAAGCTCTATTGATGGTCTGAACTTTATTGACACTTCTAAAAATTAATCAGTCTTTGGAAAGAAGAAAGAAAAACCTTCTTCTTCTTTCCTTTTTTATCCTCGACAAATTGAGGGTCTCGAAACTTGGCAGTTAGGAAAAGTTACTTATAACTTAAATATTATAGCCAATAGCGTTAAGCCATTCTTCCGTAGGAAGGATGAGCCTTCTTTCACCTAAATCAAAAAGACCCGTTGTGTAATCTGCTGTGCAGCAAACATCATCACCGCGCATCATGCGCTGATGAATTTTACCGATCTTCTTTTCATAGGAAAGAAACTGAGATTCGATAACGATAAGTTCTCTGAGGTGTATTTCTTTATGGTAGCGGACATGAATGTCCAATATCACAGGTCCTTTTCCTGTTTCCTTGATCTTATCCAATCCATACCCGCCATCAGTGATAATTTGCCAGCGGGCTTCTTCAAAAAGGGTTAAATAAACTGTATTATTGACATGTCCATACACGTCCAAGTTAGCCTCTTTAATGATCAACGAATAAGTATATTTTTTTGCGGGTTTTTCAATCATGATTCTGTCTATTCAATCCTGCCGTAGATTGCTCATCATAATTGACACGGATTAAAGCGCAAGTGGGGGCAGAGATTTCAGAAGATAAATCTACAAATCTAGTTTAATTGGCTATAATTTCTAGTTAAAAACTAATAATATATAGTTGCTATTTAGTAAAATTTAAGCTATACTTAAAAAATATTTTATTTTATTTATCTTAATACTGTTTTTTATCATATGCCAAATATAGATATTTCCTGTTTAAAAAATGCTTGGTTAAACCGAGATTTAAAGCTTATTCCAAAAGAAAACCGCATCGTCCGTTTTTTTAAATTTCTTCTAGAGAAAATTGGTTTCGATTTCTACAGCCATATTAACGCTAAAAATGTAGTTAGTTCTGTGAAGCAGAACTATATCAGTAATTTCTTTGTAGAATGTAAAAATAAACTTCATTCCTTTTCCGTCACGAAAGATGTGCTGGATGCTTTCCATGTTGCAACCGGGTCCAAGCATAAAGAAATACCCGCTCTTTTAAGTGAGATTGAGTCATTTAGAACTTTCGTTTTACCCGCGATGATTTTTACTAATAACTTTTCAGAAGCAGCAATGCAGCATAAACAGGAACAAGATACCGTTTCTGCCTATCTAACAGCCTGGGTGGACTTTTTAAAAGGAGTTCAAAATGCAGAAAATAAAATCACTTCTATTCAAGAATTGCTTCAGAATAAACTTACCGATACAAACGATCTGAAAAGACATATCAAAGCCCTCTTCAAAAATGAATACCCTTCTTTGGCTCTACAATTTGAATATTTCCTAATCAGGCGGGTACTCAACCAACATATCGTCCTTGAAACAGAAGGATTTAACCTATGGATGCGGAATTGTCTTCTACACCTTATTGAAAAGGCTAAAAAGGCTCACAATGCAGAAATTATTATATTTTGTGAAAATCATTTGCGCATTTTATTGAAATCCAAAACCCCCGAAGCTTTAGTAGAAGAGCAAAGTGCATCATCTGCTCCCCAAAAGCTCTTTGATTTACCCACAATCGCGTTAAATACGCTACCTCTTCTGACTATACCTCCTGCGAAGAAAAAGACTGTTGAAGTAGTACATGCACCACCTTTACCCTATTTTAAAGATAAGGATGAGGCAGATATTGAATCTCGAATAAAGATGTGGGAAGGATATATCAACCATCTGAAAGAAACTGAGCAATTCGCTCTATTGGACAAGGAACTACTTCGCTTTAGTGAGAGATTGCGTCTGGATGCCACTCAGACTTACTTAGATACTTTAAGCGAAGAGGACTTAGAGAAGTGGGTGGTACGTTATCTTGAAGTGATTAGGCAAATTGCATCCAACTATTACCGTCTGCAACGATATCCAATGCCTTCCGGGAATGTAGTCGCCTTGACCGAGATGCTTGTAATGGAAGCTTATGTATTGAATAAGTTAAATATTCATTCAGTCCGAGTCACACCTAGGCTTGATGAGTATTTCTCGCTAGGACATCTTCAAGCACGATTTATACGTGCAAGACAGCAGTTATATAATATTCAGCAAAAAGGTTTAAAATACAATTATGAGAAATGGGAACATTCTAGACAGTATGGAATGGAAGCCGCAGTATTATATGAAATCGCTTTACATGAAGGAACCGTGCTATTACTGCAGGAACACAACCCTAGCTATATAGGGGGAAATCCTTCGGATTCAACACTTCATCAGTATTCTCAAAAACAGTATCGTGAAGAAAGGAAGAGTGTACGTGAGAAACTCCTCTTATTTCAGGGAGATTTACGTATTAGTTCTGCGTGTACAGATATATACGAAAGATGTCGAGCTATTGAACCTATCGGCTTACTTTACAAGAATTATGGAGATTGTTTAGTACGTTTATCTCTAGGGTATATGTCTTCATATATAGATTCTCCTTTATCCAATTATCAAGAGCAGTTCGAAGTTATCAATGAAGAGTTAATAAGGAATTATATCTGCAGCTCTGAAGTGAATATGAGGGGTGGAGATTATGTATTTAATGTCGGACACTATACGGGAGGATGCCCCACCCAAGATATGGTGTATGATGATAAGCTGACATTCAAAGGCCTGACTGTCAATACAAGTCAATCTTTACAGCTAATGCGGACAAACAAACGTTCTGTTCTCAATACCTATATAACATTTTCACAAGAACCGCATTTAATAGCTGATAAATCATGGCAAAGAGTGTTCCTCATGCAGACCACTAATGCTGAGGGATTGTATTATCATTTAACAGATGACCCACAATCTCTATTTGAAATAGTCCATCACATAGATAAATTGGATCAGGCACAGAAAAAAAATATTTTCCCGATCACTTTTTGGGCCCCTTACTTATCCTCTTGTGCTTATGTAGCAGCGACAATAAAAAACCTTGATGCAGCCCAAATGAATCGATTGAAGCGCCTTTATGAAGGCACTTTCGCAAGATTGAAATCACAGCTTAAGGATGCTTTAGAGAATCAGCCTCTGAGTACCTCCACATTAGAGCTGATGCAGGCGGTCCTCTTGTGTGAAGCGACTTATGCTAAGCAGAAACGGAGCGATGCTGAAATCCATGATCTATTTAAGCTATATTTCACCTATACAAACAAATTCAAAAATGATTTCTGTGAAAATCAAGTTAAAATCGATCTGCTGATCAATGAGATATACCCTACAATTGATAGACTATGCAAAAACAATCCCTCGCGCATCGATGATATTATCTCCTTCTGTTTCGTGCTTCCGGACAGGCCCCGTAAATGGAAACAGACCGCTTCTTGCGTTTTTGAATCTCCAACATTAACATTGAATTTACGTTTGGGTACTGCAGAAAGACCAGCGGAAATGACTTTTTCTATCCCTACACGTTATCGCCATTATCTAAAGGGATTCGTGGATGAAGCTAAGCTAAAGGAAAAACATAAAGGGGAGCTACTTACCGATGGGACAGTATCCTACTTCCATGTGAAGATAGGAGATGTGAAGATTTGGATCCCACTCTCTTCAGATCTGGATCTATTCTATATGGAAACACCCCTTCCAAATTTACTGGGAACTTATAAGTTAGAAAGCAGTCTTGCAAGAAAAGCCGTTGATAATCTTCCTCAGGATATGCTGAAGTGCCGGTGTATGGTATCTGAAGATAAAAAAACAGCCCTTTTCCTCAACGAGAAGGGGGAGACCCGTTACCAGGCAGAATTAGATCTCCAACCGGATAATAAGATAAAATTCAAACGTATCTCCCAGTGCTATTTATCCGATGCTCCACAAGATTTAATCTTTGACGTTCCTGCAGAAATCCTGAAGAAGCTTGGGCGTCTGTCCGCTCCGAATGACTTAATCTTTTTAGGCACAGGGGGGAGGCTCGAAGTTGTTATCGATTCTTCCACCGGATTGAGTTACATATGGAATCCTAGTACAAATATTCTCTCTTGCAAAAATTTTGACGGTTTCCAACTCAACGATGCTAAAATCGATGGATTCTTGAATAGAGCCCTCTACTATTCAGACACCGCTCATGAGAGAACGATTAACTACTTTCAACCTACATTTAATGACTATCTTTTATTGACTCATGATAATTTCTATCCTCAACTGATATTAAAGCATCAGCAATATGAACAACGTTTAGGGAAAACTAACTCTAAGTTAGAAAAAGTGAAAACAGACACTATTTCCAGCACTATCCATATGTTCGAGATCGATCCTGAAAAAGGACTTTGTTCAGAAAACCCCGCTGACCATTACTATTTGGCGTATGTATTGCTCACCCAAGGCAGATATGTCGAAGCTAAAAAAGCACTGAAAGAAGGATACTTACGTACCCAGAATTTAGATGTGCAGTCGAAGGAAGTCTTTACTTGGATGAAAGAGTGGAAAGACATCCATCCTAACGCAAAAGCTTTGAAAGCATACGTGTACCTTCTGGAACAAGAAATCCACGAACAACAAATTTTACCTAGCGCTTCTGTTAGATGCGCAGATAATAATTTGGAACCACTCTTAGATGCTTTTATGAAATATAAAAAGATTGCGGACTGTGCCGATAGCCAAATGGACCTACCGGAAGAGCTTTGTGAACGAGTGCGTTTTTATGCTCTGCGCTGCCCTAGCTGGAGCCTTACAAAAGGGAACGATTTATTAACGTCAGAAGATTGGGCTTATTACAAAAGTAGGGGTATTGAAAGTTCTAAAAAGCTTACCGACGATGATGCAACAGCTTTGTTAGAACATGCTTTAAAACTTGAAATTAAAGCTATAGAGAAGGCTGTCAGTATTCAAAAGGAACCTTTATCTACTGAACTGAAGGATTATCAGAACCCCATAGAAGGCGCGCTTTTTGCGGGTATTGATGTCCACGCGTGGCTTGAGAAATCTGAGTCGATCAAATTCGACCCCAAACCTGTGCGTGAGCTAGCAGATGGTTTAAAGTCGTATTATGATAATAAAGACAGCTACGAAAGCGAGCTGGCATCAGAACTGATTGAAGAACTCGAAGGTCATCTTTCAACCGCCGCACTGAATGAATCAAAGGTCATAGGTAAAAATGTTAACTTTGATGAAATTGCTCAAACCTTTTCTAAGTGGAAAGCAGGCCTTCAAAAGGACTACTGCGCTATTAAGGAATCCATTGTGGCAAATTTTAACTTGAAGCACAGTGATTCATCGCTTATCCATGAAGTTAAAGGTCAGATAGAGCATGCAGAAGATCTGTTCAAAGAGGGGAAGCAAGCCGTCAATCAAGAGGAATGGAATCGTTTTGTCCAACGTGCGGATTTAACCCAGGGGCAGTCTGAACGAGTGCAGCTAGCCTATAAAGAGTATTTAGAGCTTCGTACGCAATACCTCCAAGCAGAGAAGATCATTCAACTAGCTTTGAAGTGTAAGACCAAACCCGAAGGATCATTCGACCATCAACTCCTCGCCCTAAGACTGCAAGCAAAACGACCCTACTGCTCAAAAACACATCCTTTGGCAAAAATCCTACTCCTCATCGATGAAGAGCAGAAGATCATTCAAGCCCCTTCCCAGTTTAAGCATTACATGGATATGCTTACTCACCCTAGCTCATTCAAGCAAGAACGTTGGGGAGGAGGAAAAACGACCGTTATCCGTAATATCATTCTGCGTGCAAGAGCTAATGGCTACTTTATGGCCGGCGTTCTAACCCACGCTCCTTTAGTCAGGCCGCACCATCGCCTGTTAAAGCAAGCTACTGCTGCCTACGGCCATATGGCATATCTGGATGGCTTTTCACGCGATGTCCAGCTAGACCTGGTGACAATCTATCGTGAACACCGTAAATACCTTTCCCTTATAAAAAATAGGGGACGCATAGACCAAACAATGCACTCATTCCTAAGTTTACAGCATGCCCATACACTATTAGTTTTGGATGCTGATAGTAAGAGTGAAAAAGAATTTGAACAAATACGTGCCCTCACAGCATACCGAACAATAATAAAAGAAAGACATGTTACCGGCAGTGATGAATTGGATCAGGTAGGGAACTCTCAACAATACCATAACTTTGCAAACGGCAGGGATATTAAGCTGCAAAGCTCCGTCTATCTTCCCGGATTGAATTGTATGCGACTCATTTTAACGCATAAAGACCTAGCCAAGTACAAATCCTATTATGTCTTGAAAAAGCCCAAGGACATGAATGAGGTGCAAAGGAAAGAGTTCCTTAAGGATTTTGCACGGGTGATTTGCGAATCCCTGGCTTGTCATGACCTTGATCAAGACCTTTTACAAGGCTACCTCAGAGGAGCCAAAAAACAAAAAATCATCGACTTTTTTGATCAAAAAATTATAGGACATCCAAAAGCCGATCAAATTATGGAATACCATATTTTCCTATCGCAAATCATTAATCATACCTATGACCGTGATCAGGGGGTTAAATTTATCCGTTCCGAAGACGGCATTCATACTAAACCTTGTTTTTACGCTTCAAAACCTAATGAAAATGGGGAAACAGCTTCCCTTGAAATGACCGTTTGGGATACCTGCGTAGACTATATGCGTAATAAAGCCTACATCCAAGCGATGCCGGGTTATGTCAATTATTGGAAGAAAAAAGTCCAAGACGAACTCCTCAAGAGTGAACAAAGTGAATTAAGTTCTGTCGAGGAAACCCCTTCTGCTAAAGAATTTTTCAATCGCTTTGGTTTAGCACTCTCTACGATAACCGAGAAAGATTTCCCGGTAATACTGAGCGCAGTCAATAGTCATGAGGAATGGCTGATAGAAGTGATCACCTTTGTGAATTTTGAAAACTATTTTTATAAACCCAAGCGTATTGAAGGCAATGCAGTTTTAGCTTCTTTCAGCATGAAGGAACTATGGGGATCCTCAGGTAATACAGAGAGCGCACGCTCCTTACCGTCTTTAGTTCAACGTCATCCTGAACTTTTACGCCAAAAAGGGGCTTCCGGCTTCGTTTTCGCTAATTTTGCTTTAGATCTTGCAAAACATCCGGTTGAAACATTCGACTACACTGTTCCTTTTGACTCTTTCCTTGCAAGTAGGCTGACCCCGGGAAGCGCCTTTGTTGACGTAGGCCCTTACTTCGATGGGAAGACTAACCTAGCTATAGCGAAAGGATTATCACCCTACCTTCCCGAAGAGCGTATAGTGCGTTTTCAAGGCGAAGAAGATAAGGTTTTGCTGCTAAATCATGAGAGTAAACTAAGAGATGACTCGGAATATACGGACCTTCTAACTACCAACACCATCTTCTCCTTAAAAGATACACGCGGAACAAATATCTCACTCTTATCCAACCGTGTAAATAAGATGGGCTTATCTTCCGACACGGATGTCACTAATTTTGGACAAGCGGGAATGCGCGATAGAAAGTGGGGGCAAGGATCAAGCTATCATTTTATCCAAGACGAAGGCTTGCAAGCGAAAGTCCAAGATGAGAAGAAATTCAAAGGCATTCCATTAGCCGCACGCTATGTGATCGTGATGATTGAAAACGAAGTGGCAAAACAAAAAAAGCTCGTTTTCGCCACACATAAGCAAAGTATCCAAGCCTTAAGTTTTGTAGCGCTAATCAGGGCTTTAGACGCGTCCATAGAAAATCAAAAACAATATTTCGAAATCCGTGATGCCGCTTTAGCAGTCTACTCTGAGTGGCTGGAAAAATCTTGTCATGCCCCCCTAATTAAACGTGCACGGCCGAATAAAAAAATCAAAGGACGTAAAACCTTGCTCAAAGCTGCTAAGGCTGAATGCCTACGCCTGGAAAGACTGCTTCCTTCACTTCAAGGCACCCCGGCGAACATTGTCAAAGACGCCATTAAATTACTTCAAGATGATGACCGCATCGAGCAGCAAAAATACCTTTTAGATTTTACAGACGGAACGGAAGATGACGAAAATGTAGCTTCCATAGAGATTGCAAAAGATACTGAAGCTGATGCAGATGGAGAAGTGGATGTTGACCTGGATCTAGATCAATCGATTGATGTGGATTCAAGTATTAGTAAAACTGTAGACGAAACAGGCTTTGAAGAAGACAAAAGGCGTAAGAGGAAAATCGGAAGAGCGGTAAACCCTTGGATAACAACTAACTCTGGAATATCTACATTAGATTCAATGATAAGCGGATTTAATAAAAATTATTCGCACCAACTTTATCACTTTAAGGATAGAAAACGAATGATCGGCTTATCTTTTGTGAAGCAGTTTGATGAATTCGATCGTGTTTATGGTACTCTTCCTATCCGTATCACACATGACTTTGCCGCTATGACACGTAAGAATAGCTGTCAAAATTGGATGCATGGCGTTGTAAACCAACACGCCCTTCTTTTTCATGAAGTTATCTTTATGAAAGAGGTAGCAACAGGAGAATGCAGGACTTTAATGGGATCTTATTCTGATATGCAACGATATAGTGTAGTGCAAGAGAAAACCAACGGCAAAATTGTGTGCGTACATTATAACCTATATAGCACCACCCCTCTTGAAGAATATGGTGTAGCTCCAGAAAATTTCGATCAATTTAGAACCGAAACCGCACTTGCAAAGCTTGCATTTGGTCTTGCACCTCTATCCCAGAGTGATAGGGGGATCATTGCCGCCTGGTTGAATGCTCAACCTAACAAGCAAAAACTCATATCCTATTTTAGATCCTATTGCGGAAATCTTGTGAACAACCAACATACTATTGATCTACTTGAACTAATGAACACTCTTTAGAGGAATCCATAAGATTGGCCTAGCCCGCGACTCAACCGCAAGGACAAGTCGTCGCACTCTTATACTAAGAACAAGGTTCAGCGTAAAAAAACAATATCAGTGCATATTAAATAAACGCAGCGAACAGTCTTTGTATTTTGCAAGGTCCTTTTTTAAGGACTCTAACTCATCGTTTCTTTCATGGTAGCCCATATTTTCGAATCTTTCATTTAAATATTTATTTCTATCTCTTTCACGCAAATTTTTGGGCATATAAAGCATAATTAATCTGAGAATCTCTTTTACCTGATAGCTTAAGTTTGCAATTCTGCTTTCTAAACCTAAATGAGTTAGATAAAAAATTAAGTCCTGATAGACGTCTGAATCCTCTTCAAAAATACCCCATTCGAGAAGCTTGCAAACTATTTCATTCCAGTCATAACTATACTTAGGGGCTATAAAGCCCAGTGCTTTCACACAGGCCTTTTGAAGCCTTCCTTTATCTATTGTGGTTAAAAGTCCTTCTCTAATTTTGTCTACCTTGCACTGCGACATGAATTCATAGAAATCAGCAAAGTTGTCATCAGAAAAATACTTTGCTAATAAGTGCACTTCCAGGCCTATTTTAGAAGCTATTAAGGCATTTTTGCAGTTGAAAGTTTCTCTTAGCCTTACTCTCAGTTGTTGCCGATAATTTTCTGAGTAGTTTTCATCGTCTTGCAATGTATGTAGAATATCTGAAAATGTTAGGTTTGAGTTATGTTGCAGATAGGCTAATGCAACTGGTTCGCCATGTAATTTGATTTGGACGGAAATACAGTGTAGATCATTGTATGATTGTGTGAAGAGTGCTCTTAAGTTGTTTTGCGCAAGACGGATTTGTACACTAGTGTCTTCTGGGAAGTCTTTTTTGTGATACAAACGGTAACCTACAAATGCGGCTATTGCCCCGGCAGCAATAGGAACAGCAGATAAATAAAATCCCCCCGCAGAAACACTTGTTAATCCGGTAAGTATTACCGCCTTCCCTAAGTTTTTTATGACGCTCTCGCGCTGAAACCATCTGTTTTCACATTGAATCAAACCGGTCCAATAGGCTGGATCGACAAATGGTTTTTTGTCTAATAGATAAGGAAATGAAGAAGTCATTATTGTTAAAGTTGAAAGAGTGAAGAATCTGTTGGAATTCCAGTAGAGGAAGTATTAACCGGTAATCTGAAGAAAAAAATCAGCGTAATCCTTAGATGCCCTTTGTAGACTATAGTTTTTAATAACATCCTCAAAACTTTTTCTACCTATCTCTTGAGCACTTTGGGGTTGTTCTGCAAGATAAATTATTCCTTCAGCCCATTCTTGTGGAGTATCGGCGAATAATCCATTAACTTTATGCTTAATAACCTTTTGATAGGAATCTACAGGTGTAACAATAAGGGGGATAGAGCAGGCTCCCGCTAAAGCATATTTGACTTCTGATTTTCCTTGCATTAAGGAGGGAAAGTCGTCTTGTTTCACTCCGATGCGTTCTTCATGAAGACAATGTAACGTCAATGGATTTATCAATATTTGCATCGAAAGCATGTTTGAATACATCTCGGAAGGGGAAACCATGGGGTATATATTTAAACATGTATCTGGAATGACTTTTTTTACTAAATCATGGAATACCACATCGCAAAAGAGATGAAATTTTAATCGGCTTTTTAATTTTAAGGGGATTTGATCTATAGCGGATTTAATTGTTTCTATACCATTAGCTGAACAGGAAAACCATCCTATGTGAATATCACTCACCGGAGAATGGACTTTTTTTGGGGTTTGTAGAATACTATCAGTGTCTACATGTGTTCTGATGACATGGCATTTCTGATATTTTGACATCTGCTCTTTTAGATAGTCATTCGGCACTAAACCATAGTGGCAAAGTTTTGCCAAAGTTGCCGGATATCCGCTTTGCGAATTAAAAAGAAAGTCATCGATGTCATATACAAAACGGCATCGATCTTTATAGCGGCAAATCCAATTTTCTAAATTACTCTTTGTTTCCTCTGATAAAAACTCACCATTGGCTCCTAGGCGCTGAAAAAGTATCACTTGATGAGTCTGGAAATGCTGTTCATCCAAATTTTTAATGTGTATCGCTGCAGCTTCCACAGCATGGTTTTGATATCTCCATAAGCCGTTGACAACTTCAAAGCATCTTTTCATTGTACAAGTGCAGAATCTGTCAGAATATACAAATAAAGCTTTAGGTTTTGATGCGGTCATAAACTGTCTTTGCAAGTTTCCAGCAGCCGATTGTCTGTAGGAATTTTTTTGTGTAATATTTCATTTTAGGAACGCACAAGGCTTCATAATGCTTATACTTTTTAGATACGGGAAAATGTATATGGAAAAAGGTGAGTGCACTTCTAATACGCTGCCAGATAGTAGGATTTCTTATCTGAAGAGGAAGCTTACGGTTTGATTTTTGCCGCTTACGTACCTGCTTTCTATCTAGCACTACCAATGAACCTATGGAATCAGGTTGATTTTGATAGACACTAGCCACAAGTTTAGGTAAGAAGAGGACGGAATACATTCTACCTATCCTTTGCCAAAGATCCCAATCACAAATTCTACGCATGACAGGATCTTCGTCATAACCTCCGACAACCTCAATAACCTCTTTTTTCAGAAGCACAGCACAGTTAGCTAGTAAGTTATGAGTATGTAGAAGGTTTAAATCCCAGGCTAATCCGAATTGAGGGTTTAAAATTGTGTTCGTAGCGGTATCATTGAATTGTGTCTGACCGTAGACCATTCCTAAGTTAGGCAGTTCTTTGAGGCTAGATTCAAAGAAGGTATAAAGATCATGCAATGTCGTAGGCAACCACATATCATCATCAAACATAAAAGCAATATAACGGCCGCGGCTTAAACCCATCCCTTCATTATAGCACCTTGCGGGCAATTGGGTGTTTTTTTCATGGCAAACATATTTGACACGGCAGTCTTGAGCGGCATATTTTAAGCAGAGATCATGCGTACCATCATGGGAAGCGTCATTAATAAGGATAAGCTCAAAATCAAAAAATGTTTGATTTAAGATGGAATCTACTGCTCGTTGGAATAGGGAAGCGCAGTCGCGAGAGGGATGGTTTCTATTATAGGTTGAAATGACAACAGATATCTCAGGAGCGATTAGCATGAACAAGTTCCATTTTATATTGCTTTTCGTCAGTTCCCTTTTCCAATAAACTAAATCCTTGCTTTTGGTAAATAGCTAAAGCGCGCGGATTGTTTTTTTGGACATAAAGGACGATGCGCTTATTGTGTGCTGCAATGACATCGACTAATTGCTGTACTGCTGTTGTTCCTATACCTTTACCCCAGTAGTCAGGGTGAAGGGCCCAGCCGAGTTCTATCTCTTCGCCACTGAAAGTACACTGGGCATAACCGCAGGGAGTTTCCTCTTCATACACTATAAAAAACAGTTTGTTTTTCACATTGTACAGATACTGAGTGTGCTGCAAAAAATTTGCCGGGGGCGAGCCCGGCATAAATTGCGACACTGCAGGATGCGATCTAACTAAAAACATGCACCCGATATGGTCGGGATTATTCAAGTCTAGTGGAGTAAGACTAGCTTTTTGCAGCTGCATTTACAACCTCTGATACGCGGTCGATATCTTCTTTAGTAAGAGTCAAGTGGTTAGGCAAACTGATTAGCTCACCACTGATTTTCTCCAATACAGGGCATTCGCCCGGTGTGTAATACTTTTGGAAAATGGGGAAATCATTGTTCGGCAAATAATGGACACCTGCAGCTATTCCGTTATCTTTTAAGATCTTAATCATCTCGTCCCTATTTTTTACACGCAGCACAAATAGGTGGTGTGAACTGTGGGGAGAATGCTTCATGATCTTAAGGTTTTTGTTGGATTCGAGGTTGTCCTTATACCATTGGAACATCTGATGTCTTTTTTTGTTGTCCCTATCAAGGTATTTCAGCTGAACACAGGCAATAGAAGCGGCGACATCATTGCCGTTATATTTCCAGCCTAGCTCCGGCACATCATAACGCCATTTATATAGATCGGTTTGCGTGGAGTTCGTCCGTGCAAAGGTGTCCTTGTCAATACCTAGCCAAGAAAGCTTTCTAGCACGTTGATTTACCGCTTCGGAATTGACACAAAGCATTCCTGAGTCAAACGTCGGTAGGTTCTTTACGGAATGGAAGCTGAAGCATGAGTAAGTGGAAGGGGATGAACCCAGAGCTTTTCCATCTTTATAGCGTGCTCCTGAAGCATGAGCACAGTCTTCAATCAATGTAAAACTTTTTCCTAATTCAGACTTGAGGGCTTCTGCAACTTTGTAGAAATGATCGGAAATGTTGCCGCCATAATGTACCCACATTGCTGCTTTGGATTTGTATCTTTCTTTTTTCAATAAAAAGTCGTCAGCATCCAATGAGAGGTCGTCTTCGTTGATGTCAACAAAGACAGGGATGTGATTTTCATACAGGATAACTGCATTTGTTGAGACGAACGTCAGTGGCGTTGTCAACACATGCGATTCTGGCGGTAGATTGCATAGTCTGAGGGCTACATGTAGGGCTGCTGTAGCACTGCTCATATAGTGGCAATGTGATGCGCCTGTAAATGATGACCAATCTTGTTCAAATTGGCGACAAACAGGTCCGCATCCTGTCCAGCCCGACTCTAGAACTTTGCGGATTGCATCTACGCATTCTTCCACTTCGTATTTTGGTAAAAAAAGTTGCATAATTTTACTTTGTCGTTTGATAGTTATAAATTGAATTTATGCGAGATTATATAGACTAGGCCCTTTTTTACAAACAATGGAGAAATAATGCTCAAACAATTTTTACTACCAACCCTCCTCTTAGCCTCCACAATGTCAAATCCTATTGAATGTGATCTAACACAGCATAAGGATAACAGCCTTTGGGATAACACCAATGTGGCAATAAATATCGATAGCTACTGGTTAGAATCCCCATTAGAAGCAGTGCGCCGTAAATATATCGCTAATTTCGTAGGCAATATATATCAAGGCAATGAGAGTTTTTTAGAGATTGGCAGCGGTTCCGGGCTTATCTACAAAGAGATTGTGCCACGTTTTATCTCCAATGATAAATATACCGGTATCGACAGTTCAAAAAACATGCTAGCAATTTCTCGTATGAGGTATCTAAAAGGAGATTTCCGCAAGGATGACCTTTTTAATCTAACCTTAAATGATAATTCTTTTGATGTCGTCGCAGCATTTGAAGTGTTTGGCCACCTGCCATCCATAGAAAAACCTGTTTCAGAAATGTTTAGAGTAGCTAAGCGTATGGTTGTCTTCACTCTTTGGACAGCAGAAAAAACAAATTGCACCTATGAACATATTGAGGATACTACTTTTGTTCACTATGCATATTCACAGAGCGATGTAATGGATATCATAGCCCGCAATCTCGACGGCCAAAACTATAGCGTAGCAGTCGTTTCACTTCCGGATGGCATTTCAGGTTATTTGATATTCAAACAATAAAACCCCTCACTATTTATAGCGCTTTGGAGAAATAACCCCTCTAAAGCGCTTATCTTGATTTTATTTCGCTTCTATCTCCATTACTGCTATATTGCCTTTTATTTTTGGAGGATCTAGATGACAGCCTTTCCTATCTCATTAAATCAATTTACTCCCACCCTCAACTCCCAGTTTTACGGTAACTTAGCTACAAGCTTCGCCACTATTTCTTTAGCAAGCTTATATTATGCCACCCCATGGACTGCGACTGCAGCAGCTCTGCTTACTATCGCCGCTTTTGCCAAAAAGAGTATTCTAGAAGCTCAAGAAGCTAAAACGCTCCAATCTCAGCTTGAAGAGGCTAAAAATTCAGGTCGCGAAGAGGCTCTTAAGGAAAGTAAGGCTAGGGAAAATGAATACTTGAAGAATCGTATTCTCCATCTTGCTGAGGAAACTGCAAAATTCAACGGCAATGACTTTAAATTGAGAGAAGGTATCTTAAGATCCATTGAACAAATTAAGACGGATAATTCTTTTATAGAGGTTGGCGGAGACCATCGCGAAATTATTGTTTCATTACAAGCCATTCTAGAAAATGTAATGAAAGTCTTGGCAATCCTCGAAAAGTTCACTTTGCTCATGTCCATCCACACCCCTATGCCCGCAACCCCCTTATGCACGAAATGCGACGACCCTAACTTAACAAAACTCCTTGCTAAGGACCTCCTATCCAATATGAACAATGTCCTTACTGTTCAAACAAGGACGATAACAATCCGCCAAATTCTTACAATCCCTAACTCAAAAGTTCTTATCATATATTCGCAAGGCGGCCTAGGGAAACGTACCCCCGAGCAGCAACAGACTTTTATATCAGAACTGCAAGACCCCCCAACGACCTTATTCCCACACGAACTAAATACCGAGATGAACCCAGACTTCTGCGGCGCCACCTATTTTGTCGTTACTTCCCAAGGTGTTGCCTGCATCGGTATTGACGCTCCACAAGCCAACCAAGTCGTCGCCAAAAAATGGGGCGTCTACTGCGGCCCCCTCGAAGACCCGCAAATTAACACTCGCTTCGAATCCATCGCTAACGAAATCTCCATGAAAGGCGGACCCGACCTCCGCACAGAACTCCAACATAAAACAATAGTCGTCGCCTAGGGGGCTTTGCCCCCTAGACCCCCACCAAAGGGCAAAGCTCTTTGGAAACCGCGTCTTTTATCGCTAGTTTGGCCTTAGCTAAGATTAGACCTTGCTCTAAGTATTGGAAAACTGCGACTTGTCCTTGCAGCTGGACACATCTTTTTTTAGCCCTTGAAAATGATATTGCAGTCCTAACGATACCTGGGGCGATGCCCAAGGCTAGACTAGTTTTGGGCCTTCAGCCCAAAATCCGTTTTATATACATATGCTGAACTTGACGACTAGGGCTGAAAGCCCGTAATTATAATAGCCTAGGGCATCCGCCCTAGGTAATAAAATGCCTCTATATGTAGTCTGAAGGACTGCAATAAACTGAAGAAAATTCTAAAGACAACTCAGAACCTAGGGCATCCGCCCTAGGTAATAAAATGCCTCTATATGCAGCCTCGAAGGACTGCAATAAACTGAAGATAATTCTAATTACAACTCAGAATTATTTTTTGCGGTCTAAACGCTTGCGCTCATTCTCAGTAAGGTATTTCTTTCTGAGACGGACTGCATCAGGAGTGACCTCAACATATTCATCTTCACGGATATAGTCGATGGCTTGCTCTAACGTAAGTCTGAGAGGCGGGATGAGCATGATGTTCTCATCACTGCCTGCAGCACGCACGTTCGTTAGCTGTTTACCTTTTGTCGTATTGACAATGAGGTCATTTTCGCGTGAATGCTCACCTACAACCATACCTTCGTAAACATCGTCGCCTGGACCTACGAATAGGGTTCCGCGATCTTGAAGGTTCCATAGAGAGTAAGCTGTAGATGGTCCGCCTGAGCCTGCAATAAGAGCTCCGCGGTTTTTACCACCAATGTTGCCTTTCCATGGAGCATAGCCTTCGAAAAGTGATGTTAAAACGCCGAGACCGCGCGTCATCGTAAGGAACTCATTGCGGTAGCCGATCAGTCCGCGCATTGGAATGACGAATATCATACGTGTCATACCTTCTGCCGTTGTTTCAAGGCTTTGCATTTCCCCTTTACGTTTGGACAACTGCTCGATGATGGAACCGGAGTATTCTTCGGGAACGTCCACATGTACGCGTTCCATAGGTTCCATGAGAACGCCATCTTCTTCGCGCGTAATAACTTTAGGTTTGGAAAGGCTGAATTCATAACCTTCACGGCGCATTTGCTCGATTAGAACAGCCAGGTGAAGTTCGCCGCGTCCTGCTACAGTAATTTTATCTTGGTCGCTAGTATCTGCACTAATATTTAACGAAATATTAGAACGTTTTTCTTTTTCAAGACGGTCACGGATTTTATTCATCGTGACGTGTTGACCGGACTTGCCGACAAAGGGGCTATTGTTGACGCAGATGTCGACGGAAACGGTAGGGGCGTCCAAAGTGATAGGGGGAAGTTGGATCGGGTTGTTTGGATCGCAGAGCGTATCGCCAATAGTTGCTGTAGGGAATCCTGCTAGAGTAATAATATCGCCTACTCCCGCTTCGTTCATTTCTACCATTTCTAGGCCGTGAGCTACTTCGATACGAGTGACGTTGCTGCGTTTTTGATCGGTGGCGGAAATATGAAGCAGGGGTTGGCCTTTGGAAATTTTTCCTTGACGGACTCTTCCGCAAACTAGGCGGCCCACATACTCGTCGAAACCGACGGTTGTGATCTGCATAAGGAAAGGTTCATCTGGATCGCCCGATGGTGCAGGAACTTTATCGATGATAAGCTGAAGGAGAGGACGCATATCCACAGGTTTTTCTGCTGGATCCAATACAGCGTAGCCGCCCAAACCGGAAGCGTAGCAGTAAGAGAAGTCGAGCTGTTCGTCTGTTGCGCCAAGTTCTGTAAATAGATCAAAGGTTTCATTAAGAACGCGGTCGGGATCTGCGTGAGGTCTATCGATTTTGTTGATAATAACAATAGGATTAAGTCCCATACGAAGAGATTTCATAAGGACGAAGCGCGTTTGAGGCATTGGGCCTTCTTGGGCGTCGACAAGGAGCAAGACTGAGTTGACGGTGCCAAGGATACGTTCTACCTCGCCGGAGAAGTCCGCGTGTCCAGGGGTGTCGATGATGTTAATTTTGTAGTCGTCGATATGAATACAAGTTTGTTTGGAGTAGATGGTGATGCCACGCTCACGCTCCTGGGCATTGCTGTCCATGACACGTTCTAGAACTTTGGCGTTATCGCGGAAAATATTCCCTTGTTTGAGAAGGCAATCGACTAAAGTGGTTTTACCATGGTCAATGTGTGCAATAATAGCGACATTACGGATTTTTTTGGGGTGATACATGAGAGTCCATATTTTTAAATAAGAAATCTTGCTAAAGTCAGGTTTGTCGTCTCTAAGCAAGTATCTATAATAATATAAGTTTTAACAGTTTCTTACCAGGATAAAAATAACTTAGCATAGAATGTTCTAATTTAAAAAATAGATTGTTATAATAATATTAGGTAACTGAATGAGTGATTTTAATTTCAGAATGCAGTACCTAAGTTAACTATCTTCATTTAATGAGGATAGAATTCGAAAGGAGTGTTTAACATGAGTGACCCATATTTAGATCCAAGTTACACGCCGCCCTCTATCCCTTCCGGTAGTGAAGCTAATGATACTCCAGTAACGACAACTTCACCTACCCCACCTCCATCCTCTAGTTCAGCTTTAGGCGAACAAGATGTCATAGAGTCTTCCGGCGGTCCTTCTTCTTCCCAATCATTGCTATTATTATTCGATCAACCTGATTTGGAAATCCCCTTAAATATTTATGCACAGACAATCAGTAAGTCACTAAATGATTTTAAGAAACAGGATAGGGCAAATGATGTCGAAAATCCTAGTCTGACACGCGATTATTATGCTCAAGTCGTAGAAATGTGCAAATTAAGTAGGAAGCAGCGTACACGTTTAAAAGATAACTACCAAGATTGGAAGAAACTTGTAGAGAAGCAGAACGAGCAGGGGACTATCATGAACTCTGCGAGTACTGTTTATAATCCCCAAGTCCCTGCAGATCAGGCAGCTGTAGATGCATTCAGAACGGCTATACAAAACTACAACTTAACGGGAGATCAAGTGGCATTTGATGCTGCTGTTGCAGCTTATAATGGCCATTTTGCCACGGCCAACCCGGGAATACAAACCTACAAAGATGCGGCTTTGCTCTATAATGAACAGGTCGATCAGAACAATTTAAAAATAGATGATCTAAATGAAACACGGGCTAAATTCGTTCCACCTTTAACTCCTATTCCTCATCAGGCCTATGTTCTGGTAGAAGAGCCCGTAACTCCATTTCCCGCAGGTCCTTATACAATTCCTGTTGCTGATCCTACAGTGGATAGAAATGTCATTGCTACGATTCCGACGATTCCTGAACCACCACCACCTATCCTCAATACTCAGGATACTACATTGGAAGGGGATCAAATTAAAGGGATAGACAGAATTATTTTTTCAAGAAAGATGCTCGACAGCAAACAGAATAATGTGGACTTTATCAACTATTTCTTGCGGGGAACTAAGCCGCAAATAGTAGATTCGTATGTCGATAAACATCCTGAGCCCAAAAGTGGAGGTGGAAATGCCGCTGCTGTAGGTTTAGGTTCGACTATGTTTGGTTTGAATTCACCTTTATTAGAGGGGCAAGTCTCGCTGCAGGTCATGCAAGCAGCCCTTTCCAAAATAGGACTGCCTCCTTTTGTCAATCAAGGGGACGCTACATTTGCTCAGGAATCCTTTAAGCAAGATGTCATTGAAGCCGGAATTAGCCTTTTTTTCCTCGCAGCAAAGCAAGCAGGCGTGGCAACAACAGTACGATTTGATAATGAGTTAGGAAAGCTTCGCCCTGGGGGAGACACCGCTAATGTGCTGTTAGCCTCTGAATTGGTCAACGTGGCCAATAATTTTAAAGATAAAGGGAGCGAAATAATCAATGCTATTGCTGCTGAATTAGTAGGGGGCTCCGATCTGCTAGGGCAGTTGTCGCCTGAGGATCAGGCTGCTGCAGCTCAGGTTGTGGCGGGTTTACTACAATCATCCCTAGCTACTTTCGCTTTACAGGCTCTTTCAATCGCGCTAAATTCACCCGGCTTAGTGCCACAGGTCATAGGAAATGCTGTACCCCAATTTGCTAGCTCTCTTACATCTCCAAGCACAGCAGACCTTCTTAATCAATCTCTGCGCGAAGGAACTGTTCAACAAGATTTGAAAAACTCTCTTATTGACAGCCTTTTAAAGACAGAAGGCGCCAATAGACGGGATATCACAAGGGCTGCAAATAATGCTGTAGACCAGACCTCAGGTCCTGTAGATAATGTGGATAAGTTTTTCTCAGATCTGAAAGACCGGTTAGTTAGCGAAGGCATTAGAGAAGATCAGCTACGGGAAGCTATCAACAATGCAGTAATCTCCGTGAATAATCAGCTTCCATCTCCTACGACGTCTGCCACAGAGTTGGACCGTACGTCAGGAGTCGAAGTCAATGGAACAAGTTTCCTTGCCTCACAAACAGGTCAAAGGGTTCTCAGTTCGTCAGGTTTAGATGCAGGGGATTTAAGGGCAATCTTAAATTCAGCCTCCGATCTAGCGACTTCTACTACGATAAGAGGAATACGTGATTCCGTCATACAGCAGTCTTTGATCCAAGGCAATTCTATTGGCCAGTCAATATTAGTAGGGAATAGGTTGTCTGAAGAGGTCATAGACGCAAGTGTGAACAGTGCCCGTCAGAATTTCGACAACATTAACTCTAGTATTCTCAAACAATCATTGGAACAAACATTGCTGCAAGCGCAATTAAGCAAAGAAGCAGCTAATACGACTTCCATACAAGTATCACAGAATTTAGCCGATAATTTAGGCCAAGTTCAAAGTGAACAGGAGGCAAGAGCCTTTATTCAAAAGGAACTTGTTGACAAGTTTGGAATACAGAATGATGTCGCTGCTCGGGCTGCATTAAATGCAGATTTCAAAATTAATCAGACAGGCGAACAGCTATTAAATGGCATAGGTGCCAATTCACTGCTTTCACCCACAGATCTTGCAGAAAGCCTAGTCAATGTCGCCACGAGAGAGCTCAGCAAGACTCTCCCTGCAGACAAAGCAAAGTCAATATCTGATGATATTGCATTAAAAGTGGTAGGTCGACAGCCAACAACTAATCTGGATCAGATCAGCCTAGACTCAACGCCGACATCTATTGTAAGAATTATCTCTGACACAACTAAAAATCTGGAGAAATTCCAGGATAATACCATTGCCGAAGCTCAATCTAAAGATTTCAGAGACGCAATGTCTCCTAACGTGGATGTTTATACTTTAACAAGGGAGGTTTTAGACCCGGCAAACTTATATATACGCTCTAAATTTGAAGGTCCCCAATACGACCGCAAGGATCCCTCATTTAGGGCAAGTATCGATATTATTATATAGGGGCTTAGAGCAATGTTCCCTGGAGAAATAGTATCGCTAAAGTGAAATAAATAATGACTCCGGTCACATCGACCATCGTAGCCACGAACGGTGCCGACGATGCGGCCGGGTCAAATCCTAATTTTTCTAGAACGAGCGGGAATAACACCCCGCTTAAAGATCCCCATAAAACTACACCTATTAAAGAAAAGCACACCGTAAATCCAATGAGTGCCCAGTGTGGACCATACATATCGGTAAACAGGGCCCAAGAGGCTATCCTTAGGAAGCCGATGATACCTAAAATCGAACCTAGGAATAATCCTGCGAAGAATTCCCTTCGGATGATCTGCCACGCATTTTTGAATGTGACTTCTCCCAGAGCTAAGGCTCGAATTACCAGGGTAGAGGCTTGAGAGCCTGCATTGCCTCCACTGGAGATGATAAGTGGAAGGAATAGAGCCAAAACAACAGCCTTAGAGATCTCCTCCTCAAAATATCCCATCGCCGAAGCTGTCAGCATTTCTCCCATGAATAGTAGTGTAAGCCAGCCTGCTCTTTTCTTCATCAAGTCAAAAAAGGAGATTTGCATATAGGGATCATCGAGTGCGGAGGTACCCCCGATTTTCTGAATGTCTTCAGTGTCGACTTCTTCAACAACTTGGAGGATGTCATCCAAGGTAACAATGCCTAAGATTTTTTCTGACTCGTTGACAACAGGTAAAGCCGTACGGTTATATTTTCTGAAGGTTTTAACAACATCTTCTTCTGTTTCATAAACGGACAAGGCGACATATTTATCATCAGAGATATCCTTGACACTACTATCCAGAGGAGCTAACAATAACTCCCTTATCCTCAGATCGTCAATAAGCTTACCCTCTTTATCAACGACGTAAATAACGTTTAACGTTTCAGTATCCTTTCCATTCTCACGGATAAACTCCATCACTTTGCGGACAGACCAGTTAGGCTCTACAGCTAAATAATCAGGGGTCATCAATCTTCCTACACTACCTTCCGGATAGCCCAGGAGCTTGATTGCCATTGCGCGTTCATCCCGCGAAAGATATTTTAGGAGTTTAGAACTGACTTCTATGGATAATTCTTCTAAAAATGCAGTTCTATCGTCCGGAGAAAGGTCATTTAATATGCTGGCTGCATAGTCAGAGCCTAAGTGATTGAGTATGTCTTGTTGGATTGTGAAGGGAAGATATTCAAAAACGCTGACTGCTTTTGCGTGAGGCAGCAGCTTGATAGCAAGCAGCTGCTCATCCAAGGGGTGCTGTTCCAGCTCCTGAGCCGCATCCATAGGATAATGGTCTGCCAACTCTGCAATGCGTTCAGAAAGGGGGAGAGCAGTCTCTTGACTCGTATCCGACATAGTATAAATCCAAATAATAATTTTACTATATCAGAATGGTGAATCAATTCACGTGTTTTTTGTCTTTCCATGCGGGCATTTTAGTGATCATACTTTTAGCTGTATCGTAGGCAGCAGATTTACTAAGACCTTGACTTGATTCTAAATATCCGGCTGTTCCTTGAACTACTTCTTCAAATGTTTTTAAAGACTCGTCTTCATTCAAGCAGTGGAGGCAAAATTTTATGCCGTCCGACTTTACTCTATAATCTTTAGAATCCATAAGCGGCATGCCACAGGATTGACAAGAACTACATTTTTGGTTGTCCATATTATTTCCTTATAAGTTGGAGAAAGTGATGTATGATTTCAGGGCCTTTTATTTTGAATAAGGACCCTTCCTCAATAAAATATGATTTACGTGTGAGATAATAATGTAAAAGTCCGATCCACAAGTTGAAAATAAATGAGGAGGGGGGAAGTCGGTCTTTGAGTATAGAAGGATCTTCCTGAAGGGATGCATGAAAATATTTGGCAATTCCGCCCTGTAACAAAACAAGCTGTTGGGAAATTTCCTTAGGAAGTATAGCCTCTTCAGCTATTAAGCGAGAGTATAAGGGCTCGAATTCTTCCATGACATGCAGATGAGCTTCTAAAAATGCACTAAAGGAGGGGTGTTGTATTTGCAGCTCTTCGAATTTTTCTTTCAGCTTAAACGCAAATGCATCCACTACTGAAACAATCAGATCTTCACGAGTATTAAAATGAGCAAAGATACTTCCATGTGATATTCCTGCCTGTTTTGCGATATCTAAGGTCGGTGTCGCGGTGAAACCATAGGCAGAAAAAAGCATATGTGCATTATCAATAATAAGGTGTCGGGTATCTGACTTTTGCTGGCTGCGCTTGCTCATAGGTGTTAAGTATTCACTCATTAAGTAAGCGCTCATTATATATCTTCACTAGGACTTTGTCAATCCTGGAAATTTTGTCTGCTCTACTGCATACTGTAATCAAATGAGATAAAGAGGTTGCTTTGGAATCACAATGGAATAAGGAAGATCAAATAGTAGAAGTCCAACCCATAGTGAGCAACCTCCTGGATTCAAGGACTTCCTTGTTGGATGACGAGCTAAACGAAAAACTAGAGCGTGCTTTTCATAAGCAAACATCTCAAGTCTTTCTACATAACGTCGCCAAAATTGCCAGCGAGCATGATCCTATTGACTTAGCTTATGCAGTTACTCGTTTGCCATCGCAAGCCCGTGCCGTTGTTTATGAAAATTTACCCGACCAGCACGCAAAGATAATTTTTATGATCAATACGGGATCCAGCACTCGTACCGCTATTTTTAGGGAAATAGATGATGAAGAGATTAAAAAGCTAGTGGAGCACATGCCTCCTGATGAGGCCGTATCCATGCTGGATGATTTAACAAACAAACGCCTTAAACGTATCTTAGAACTACTTGAGCCCAAAAAAGCACAGCGCATCCGCGAATTGCAAGCGCATGACCGCCATAGCGCCGGGCGTATTATGACAAACGAGTATTTCTCCTTTAATTTGAATACAACTATTGGTGAAGTCTCTACCCATATCCGTTCCCATCCCGGCATAGAGCTAACACGCAGAATCTTCGTCCTAAATAATGATAACGAGTTGATAGGCTATGTTCCGGCGCGTAATCTTATTGTCAACCCTCCCGATTTACCGATCCGCCAGGTAATGCGTCCTATTTTGCATACTGTCACATCCGACACATCACGGGATGAAGTGGTTGATACGGTAGTTCGCTATAAAGATCCCGCACTTCCTGTTGTTGATCCTCTGACGCACCATATTTTGGGTGTCATCACCTATGAAGACGTGGTAGAAGCAATGGAAGATATTGCTGACGATACCATAGCGACGTTTGCAGGTACTGCGGAGGATGTCAGTGAAAGAGAGCCTAATTTTAAAAGATTTCTCTGGCGTGCTCCCTGGCTTATCGTTACCCTTTTTGCAGGCTTGATCAGCTCTACAGCAATGCATACATTAGCGGATAAGGTATGGTTTGCAATCCTACCATTCTTCGTGCCCCTAATCACAGGCATGTCAGGGAATGTCGGTTTGCAGTGCAGTACAATCCTTGTCCGTGGTATTTCAACCGGTGAGTTTTCTAAAAGGTCGGTCAATGAAGCGATCCGGCGTGAATTAGGTATTGGACTAATGATCGCGACTGTCTTCGGACTTTTTTGCGGTATTATTGTTTTCTTTTTGATGGGATTTGTACATCACACACTCGAAAATCCTATACGTATAGCCATTACAATCGCCTTTGGACTCTTCGGTGCCTGCATGACGGCAACTTCGCTAGGTTCTTTCCTTCCGTTCTTCTTTGCACGGTGCCGTATCGACCCTGCAATTGCTTCAGGTCCTATTGTCACTGCATTTAACGATGTGCTTTCGACAATGATCTTCTTTTTGGTTTCCTGGATCGTTTACAGTCTACTCTTATGAAGATACTAGAAATCCCGCAGCTTTTGCTGCTTAATCTCTATATCTCGTACAAGAATGCGAAAGAGTTCATTAAAGTCGCCTACCGCTACTATTCCAATAACGTATTCAGAAAAGCAGATTTAGCTATAGTCAAAGCCTATTTCTTCAAAAGCGCCTTCAGAATCCATAAGCAGTTTATGAAAGATCAAAACGCTACAGATATTTATCAATATGGCGAAACATATTTGACAGCTTTTGAAATGTTGTTGAATACCGCAGGTGTTACACCTCAAGACGTTTACGTAGAGTTAGGGTGTGGAAGGGGAAGGACGTGTTTCTGGGCTTACGCCTTCAAAAAATGTCGTACGATCGGCTTGGATATTGTTCCTCCCTTTATTGAGATAGCAAATAGGATCGTTCAAAAACAGAACTTAAAGAATATAGAGTTCGTCTGTCAGGATTTCCTAGTGGAAAAATGGCCTGAAGGTACTGTATACTATATTGATGCAACACTTTCAGAAAACCATGAAATTGCGCAGCTTATACGGCTTTTTGATCAGCTGCCGGAAAATACCAAAGTCATCGCGATTAATATGACTTTAACAGGGGATTACCCCTCCGAAAGATCGCAGTGGAAAAAGTTGGCATCTTTCGATACGGATTTTCCGTGGGGAATCTCGGAAGCCAATATTTTTGTGAAAAATAAGAAAGAAAACAAAGACGGCAAGATTATCGCGAAATAACCTTGCCGTACTGATTAGAAGTTGTTGCGGACGAATCCCTGTTTTGTTTGGAATTCGTTCTGGCGCAACTGTGAAAGTTTTTGAATCGTGCCTTGCTGCATATTTAATGCCTGCTTCACGTCGTCGCGATGCTGCGCTTCCTTCTCTTGGTCAATACGTTGAGTTGCATTCACCCAGACTTTCTCGCCTTCATTACGCGAATCGTGGATAGCTTCAATAGACTTCACTCCACTTGAACCTTGGATGATTAAGTTAGCTGTCTGTACTATTTGTTTTGAATTTACTAGGCCCCTCGCAATGGCTTGTATACCATAAACTGACCCTCCCAACATGGCAACGCCAGCAGCACCGCCCAGAAACAGTTTAATATTACTGTTATGCAGGTCCTTGTTCTTCTCACGGTAAACCAACACATTCAGCTCAGCGATATCTTGCAGATCTTTAGCTGAAGCTCCATCCTTACTGGCATTTAACAAAAGTAGGATGTGAACATCTCGCGACATACTCTCAAAATCCGCATGATCATGATTACCATATGAGAAAATCTTTTCCATATACGTTTTAATTAGGTGGTCGATCTGCTCTTTTGCAGTAAATTCATCATTATCAGTAATATTGCTTATGAAAGTCGCATTGTTGCGCATCTCTTGTTTTTGCTCGTTCGTTTTAGTAGGCAGAACGTATTCTTCGCCACGAATCTTAATTTTTATGGGTTTTACTGGATCATTGAATTCCACATCGCTGTTTTTATGATATAATGTGGGCCCATTCGATTGCCCCTGGGGAATATAAGCGTGTGTTGATGCTTTAGTAGTATTATCCGGCATAATTTTTCTCCTTTACTGCTGCAGAAATTGCCTGCAAGCATCCCGCTTGATAGCAGCAAGTTCAATAAGTTTCTCGTTATTGCTATGGATTGCCTTTGAAAACAATTCCATATCATTAAGGTTGGTATCAACCTTGGTATTCAAAAGGTGTTTTGATGTGGCGATATATTGAATTTCGCCTTTTTGCTTATTGACATTGGTGTCGACGGAGCTTTTATAGATTGTGCCCACACCATCAGCAGCGCCTCCAAATAAACTAATGGAGGAAAGCACCGCAGAACCGCCGCCTGTAAGGAATATAGCTGCACCGGAAAGTAGGACAACAGCCGTTGTACCCATATTGATCCAACCCAAGGTATTGGATACGTCCACATTTCTGTCTAGGCGTTGACGCACATCCATAAGTTGTTCTCTAAGTTGCTTAAGCTGATCAGAGGTAATGTTTTGGAGTTCGATAATTCTATGCGTCAAATCTTTTGAAGAGAGAGTTTCCTTATCGATAAGAGCTTTCAAGCCTCTTTCAAGAGCAACATCGGCCGGACCTCTCATGATGATTTCTTCGGCTTCCCTTGCTGCATTGTCGATTTGCTGCAGGGCGAGCGCCATCGCTTCGATGAGCTTGTCCAGTTGAATTTGTTTAATCTCCGCAGGAGACGCTGCTAAAAGGGGCCTGCCGGGCAAAGGCTGCACAGCGGGAGTTTCTTCAGCAATCTCCTCTGTAGTTGCCGGAGGAGTGGACTTACTAAAAAGGCTATTCCAAAAATTGCTCACTGTATTGAGGAGTTTGCGTCCCCATGACTCTTCCTCGGCTTTATCGGTAGATGATGAAACAGCGAATTTGCCTTCGGAAACAGCAACTTTTTCATCTGCATAAGAGGATGAACTTTCACGGTAGCGCGCTTCAAACAAGCTAAGCTGTTTAGATGTTTTCTTCAGATCTTGCAGGTGCTGAACAAGCTCGCTGGTCGCATTTGTTTGATCTTCCTCAATATCTAAAGGAGTAGGCTGTTTGTTCGGGGTGCGTTTGAACGTGATATGAGGCAAGGGGTTATTCGCATCGCCAATGCTGTCATGATAAAGTGGATTGACGAATGTATTTACATTAATATCAGGCATTATATTCCTCCTTGAGCCCATAAAAGTTTTAAGAGACTCAGTTGGTCGCTAAATTCTTTATTTTTTGAGTATGCAAGGGCTGAATTCAAAGCTTGCATAGCCTTCTCTAAATTTTTTAAGGCAAAATAACATTCTGCCGCATGAAAATGCACATAGGGATCGTTTGGATCTAATAGAGCAGCATAACCATAAGCTGCAATCGCATCCTCATATTGCTTGGTCATCTGCAGTGAGGCGGCATATCCCATCCATCCTGCGCGATGCTCTTTATTTTGCCAAGTCAACAACTTAAAAAGGTAAAGTGATTGGTCGTAATGTCCATTATTATAGTTGTCAAAGGCAACCGCATAAAGGGCACTTTCAGCTTCGGGTGAAAAAGGGGAGACTATAGGCTGTGTCCTAACTTCTTCCATGCTTTTACCTGTTTACCAATTTCGATGCTATACTACGCATAATATCAAATAGGGTCTTACTGTGCGAACGCATCCACTGATAAGATTCATGCAATTCGTAGTTTAAGTTAGTGATTTTCTGCATGATCATTTCAATAAGTGTCGTTTCATCTTTAATCGTATCACGGATGGAGCTGACAAAACTTTCGCGTTGGCTATTTGTAAACTTACCCTTAGCGCCTTCAGGAATTTTCACGCCCATTTTCTTGGCTTTATCCATCATTTCGTTTAATTCGGTATTATTCTCGAAGTCGATCTCGCCGTCTTTATTCGTGGCCATGTTCATAGCCGCAATAAGTTTATGTAGGAAGGTGACTTCAGCCTGGCGTTTACTGACAGCAGCATATTCTGCTACAGACTTATCTTTAATATTTTTAAGGTTCTGGTTGTGTACGCCGATCAGTATTCCTTCTAATGAAGGCTGATGCTCATGTTTAGTAGTTGTAGAGCGCGTAACTCTGGTAACTTCATCTTGGACTAAATCTGACATACCATCCTCTATTTATAACTCTTGAAATTCTATTTAACACTTTTATTGTTAATACTGTGTTAAGAAATTTAATTAATTATATTAATTCATTAAAAAGTTTAAAAGCAAGACTCTCTTGTAACTTTTTTCTTAGCAATTATTCCTTATTGTACGGTATCCTGTACGAGACTTTGTATTTTTTTTTGAGGATGTAATGGCAAGGGCGAGTTGGGGTTCAAGATTAGGATTTATTATTGCTGCGGCAGGATCAGCCATTGGACTGGCAAATATCTGGCGATTTCCCTACATCGTAGGTCACTATGGTGGAGCTGCATTTATTCTGATTTACCTTTTATTTTTAATTATGATTGGCATTCCGGTATTCATTGCTGAAGTATTGATCGGACGTACGGCTCAAGCTAGCCCAAGCGGAGCCTTTGAGAAATTAGGGCGAAGCAAGTTGTGGGGCGGCGCGGGAAAAATGACCATTGCAACCGGCTTTATTGTGAGTTGTTTCTATAGCGTCGTCGCGGGCTGGATGCTAGGCTATCTTTTTCTTTCAATTGGCGGCTCAGTAGCTTCCCTTCAATCAACCGCCTTGGCAGCTGAATATTTTACCGGATTAGTCAGCCACCCTTGGTGGTCTCTAGCTAACCACGCCTTATTCATGTTGATGAGCACTGCCATCTTATACTTCGGCGTCCGTCACGGGATTGAAAAAAGTAATAAAATCCTATTGCCCATGCTTTTTATCGTGATGACGATCCTCCTCATTCGTGGTTTGACTTTACCGGGTGCAGAGGAAGCATTGGAATTTCTATTAAGACCAAATTGGAGCGCCATCACTCCCGCAGCTGCGATTACTGCCTTAGGCCACGCATTTTTTACTCTGAGCCTAGGGCAAGGAACAATGGTCACATACGGCAGCTATATTAAAGGGAAGGATAATCTTGTCACTACCTGTATTCCTGCTGTCATCATGGATACAGTCGTTTCATTAATGGCTGCAGCTGTGGTGTTTACCATTGTTTTCGGTGCAGGGCATGAGCCTAACGCAGGGCCAGGACTTGTCTTTCATACTCTACCCACTGTGTTCACACATTTAGGCGGAGGACAATTTTTAGCCATCCTATTCTTTTTGTTAGTCGTCTTAGCGGCAATCACTTCCCAAATCTCGGCGATGGAACCGACAATAGCTTATTTAATAGAAAACTGGAATTTTAAACGCCATCCGGCAACCCTTCTTTGCGGAAGTGCAGCTTTTATCGTAGGGATTCCCTGTGCATTAGCAGCAGGATTACTACAGGATGTGCAGATTTTTGGCATGGATATTTTGGATGCCGTCAGCTCTTTTGCTAGCGATATCCTTATTCCCCTAGGCGGTTTTTTCGCCGTTGTTCTCGTCGGATGGAGATGGGGAACCGCTTCATCCCTCAAAGAACTTTTACCGGAAGGAACTCCTGTTTGGATAAGAGGATATTTTTGGTTTTGCTTTAAAATTGCTGCTCCGTTTTTAATGGTTATAGTATTTTTAGATGCACTTGGATTATTCAGATAGCAATGACCAAAAGTTTTATCGAATCATCGCTGTGTCAGGCTGACCTTACGTTTGAAGTGCCCATCCGCCCGGAGAATTTGAAAGATTTTACCGGGCAAGCCTCCGTATGCGACAGGCTTGACATACTCATCTCCGCTGCAAAGCACCGGGGCGAAGCGCTCGGTCATTGCCTATTATGCGGTCCTCCCGGATTAGGTAAAACCACCCTAGCACATATCATAGCTAAAGCAATGGGCACCCAGCTTGTGGTAACGTCCGGGCCCGCCATGGAAAAAGCCGGTGACCTCGCAGGTATTTTGACCAAACTGCAACCTGGCGATGTCCTGTTTATTGATGAAATCCACAGGCTAAATAGAGCAATCGAAGAATATCTCTATCCTGCAATGGAAGACTATAATCTTGATATTTTCATTGACAGCGGTCCAAACGCCTCCAGTGTACGCCTAAAATTGCATCCTTTCACCCTGATAGGTGCTACCACACGCGTAGGGTCTTTGACAGCCCCGCTGCGCAGCCGCTTTTCTCTCCAGTGCCGCTTAGAATACTATCCGCCAGAAGAGCTGCAATCCATCATCCAGCGTACAGCAGCATTACTTAAAATCGATCTCACCGATCAAGCAGCGTGGGAAATTGCCCGCCGTTCACGAGGAACGCCCCGAATCGCCAATAACCTCGTCCGCTGGGCTCGCGACTATGCTACAGTCCATAAAGCCGATCAAGTCTGTGAAAAAGTTGCCTTGAAGGCCTTAAATATGCTCTCTATAGATGAGCTAGGACTTGATGAAATGGATCTTCGTATCCTTACTGTTATGATAGACCACTATAATGGCCGCCACGTCGGCATTAATGCCATCGCCGCATCTGTCGGAGAAGACGCCAGCACCATCGAAGAGGTCTACGAACCCTATTTGATTTTACAAGGACTTATCTGCCGCACACCCCGAGGCCGAGAAGTCACACCGGCCGCCTACAGACATCTAAAACGCGAACCAGCGGCTCAAAGAATTAACACCACGGAGAATATACAATGAACATACGTCATTTCATCTTAGCTATAGGACTGGCGACAGCTAGCTTATTACAGCCTTTGCAAGCCGGATTTTTTGACAACGTAAAAAACATTTTCTGGAAGCAAGAAGCGCCTCCGCATGTGATTAAAGTACTCATCATGCATGACCAGCCCGGCGCCCTCATCGAAGTTCGCGGTAAATACCAGGTCTATGACCCTGCTAATACGAATCACCTCACAAGTCGTCTTATGGGCAGAAGACAATATCTGCAACCTACCCACAGCGGTATAAAATGGGGCGAAGAATTTCCTGGCATCCACCAGTTGCAAATAGTACCCGATGACTCCAATACAGCTACTATCATCGACGGTAAAGTCTACAAGGGCAACCTCTATGTATATGATATCGGCGGTTCCATAAGCATCGTCAATGAATTGCCCATCGAAGATTATCTAATGGCGACAATGACACCAGCCATCGATCCGGAGCTTCCTCCAGAATCCTTGGCAGCCCTTTCTATTGCTGCCCGTACCCAAGCATTGTACTATTCGCAACATCCTAAAAACCGTTTTTGGTCTGTGGATGCAACAAAAGTCGGTTATGAAGGCATCGGAAACATACAGAACGGTCCGGTTGCACAAGCCATCCTCTCAACAAAAAACATGGTTATGAGCAAAACCGGTTTTTATGAAGGCGTCACTCCCTTTGGCGCTCAGTGGGGTTCACAAAACGGTGGAAAAAGCCAAACAGATGACATTGTCTTTGCACGCATCACATTGTATGACGTAGAAGCATTGGCAAAACGTGGAGAAAACGCAGCGCAAATTCTTGGTAAGGCTTACCCCAATACCATGATCATGTTAGCTACACCCTGAGTTTATCATGCAAGGAAGCATATCCAACGAAGCACTGCTGAATACAGCAGCCTATGACTTTGAGCTCCCTGAAGAGCTTGTTGCCCAGCATCCCTTGCCCTGCCGCGAGCAGGCAAGGCTGCTGGTTGTTGATCGGCAAACTCAAACCTTTACCGATACAACGATATCCCAGCTACCGCAGTATATCCAATCGGAAGACCAGCTTGTCTTTAACGACACAAAAGTCATACCTGCACGCTTGCGTGCACGCCGCCCTTCAGGTGCGGAAATAGAAATACTGATACATACTCCCTGTGGAGATGGCTCCTGGTGGGCTTTGGCCAAACCGGCCCGAAAACTCCCTCTGGGACAAGTTGCTGAGATTGCTCCCGGATTTTCTTTTGAGGTCTTAGAAGTAGGCGACGCAGGCCAAAGAAGAATTAGCTTCCAAACCGACATCCCTTTAGATGACCAGTTGGAACTTTATGGAGAGATCCCTTTACCCTTATATATCAAACGTAAAGAGGAAAATGCCGATAAGGAACGCTACCAGACTGTATTCGCACGCCATCCCGGTGCAGTAGCAGCTCCTACGGCAGGACTTCATTTTACAACCCCGCTGTTGGATGAAATCAAAAGTAAAGGTACAGACTGTATTCATGTGACTTTGCATGTGGGAATCGGCACATTTCAGCCCGTAGCAGTCGAAGATATCCGCCAGCACGTCATGCATTTTGAAACCTGTTCTATCGACGACGAATCCACTCTACGTCTAAACGCAAGAAAGACTGCAGGCAAACGTATTTGTGTAGGAACAACCAGTATGCGTACCTTGGAATCCATGACTATGGATTGCGGGACTGTTAAAGCCGGAAAAGAACACACCAATTTATTTATCTATCCCGGATATCAATTCAAAGCCGCCGACGCCTTGCTAACAAATTTCCACTGGCCCAAATCTACTCTTTTGATGTTAGTATCCGCCTTTGGCGGCTATGATCTTATCAAAAAAGCCTATCAACATGCAGTCGAAAATAAATATCGCTTCTATTCATACGGTGACGCTATGCTCATCATTTAATTATTTGAGCTGGAGAAGTCATGACCCATACAACGCAAGAAATTCATACCCTGCACCGTAATAGCGCAGTCTATCAAGAGTTTTCAGCTAATGAAAAAAATAATATTCCATCCCGATTGGGGGTGTGGAATGGGCGTGATCTCTATCTCTTTCGTAAAGAGGGGACCGGCATACTAGATTCTATTTGGGTGAGAATACAAAATTTTGTAGCTTCAGTACTAGAATTCTTTAACTGGATGACTTTTGATGATGAAAATATCAAAGGTTTACGTAGTGATATGAGAAGTTATTTCATTGCCATATACTGCCAAGATATTGACACTAAGCATGCGGAATTAACTGCAGCGGATGAACAGTTAAAACAGTTAACAGAAGCATTTAAAGAAGCCAACTTAAAACTTCAAGCTTTGAGACCAAACCCTCTTGAAGAAGCTCACACCTAAAACTGCACAAATCGTGTCTCCGCTACTAGGACACGGTTTGTGCAGGTTTAGGCATGAGCTTTTGTTTTTGCTTTTTTGGATTTTAAAATGATAATGGTCATTGCATCAATTACATACTGTAGTTTTTCGTAAGGGACGGAGGTATCTTCTTCGATAATATCCTGCGGGGAATCTAGGGATGTGTCAACCAATAGATGCCATTGAAAGTCCTCAGGAGGCTCAGGTAGCGTGATAAGGGCTTTCTCCGTGCGCATATTGATCGCGACGTAAATATGCTCTTGCGTTAGGTGGTTGTACAGTGTAAATGCTATCAAGGGGTCAGGGGAATCCCATGCCTGATACATCGGTTTTATGCCATGCCAGGAAATATCTTTATCTGTAAGGAAAGCTTCTTTTTGCAACCGGGAATGCCTTTTCCTAAATGAAATCATTTGTTTTACAAAACGATAAAATCCTTTTTCTTTTTCTAAGACATCCCATTCAAACCAATTGAGCTCATTATCTTGCGGATAGGTGTTGTTATTGCCCTTTTTTGTATGGCCATATTCATCTCCCATGTAGAGCATGGGAATACCTTGCGATAATAAAAGGATGGTTATGAAATTTTTACGTTGTTTAAGGCGGATCTCCGCAATCTCCGGATTTTCAGTAGGGCCCTCCACCCCATAATTATTGCTCAAGTTATCATTTGTCCCATCTCTATTGTCTTCTCCGTTGGCAAGATTATGTTTTTGCCCGTAACTTACTAAATCTTTCAGGGTAAAGCCGTCATGACAGGTGACAAAGTTTAAACTGCAATAGGGCTTACGGTGGTTATATAGATCCTGCGATCCGCTGATACGTGTGGCAAATTCGCCTTTATTTGTATGGAACCCGTTAAGGAATCCCCTCACGCAATCTCTATAACGTCCATTCCATTCGCTCCATCTAGGTTCTTTAGGATAAAACTCTCCCACTTGATACATCCCTACAGCATCCCAGGGCTCAGCAATAAGCTTTGTCTGCCCCAGCAGGGGGTCTTCGGAAATTCCATCGATCACCGGGGGATTGCTCATGATCGCGCCATATCTTCCACGGTATAACACCGATGCCAAGTCAAAACGAAAACCATCTACATGCATCTCTCTGACCCAATAACGTAAACTCTCGATAATCATCTCTTTAGTGACAGGGTGATTACTGGATACGGAATTGCCGCATCCTGTGTAATCCAAAGGTTCGTTGTTGGCGTCAAGCATATAATAGGCGGAATAATCGATACCTTTAAAGGTGAGGGGAGGATCTCCATAAGCACCTTCGCCTGTGTGGTTGTAAACCACATCCAAAATAACTTCTATTCCTGCCTTGTGCAAGGCTTTGACCATATCCTTAAATTCATTTAACGCACCGCCAGGACTTTGGTCGAAGGCAAATTTTTGCATGGGAGAAAAATAGTTTAAGGAAGAATAGCCCCAGACATTTAAAAGCGGTTTTTTTGTCACCGGATCGCAGAAAGGATTAAGACATTCATCAAACACATGAATAGGTAAAAACTCCACAGCATTTATCCCTAGATCTTTTAAATAGGGGATTTTATCAATTAACCCGCGGTATGTCCCTTTTTCCTGTACACCGCTCGAAGTGTCTTGAGTAAAACCTCTTAAATACATCTCATAAATAATGAGCTTTTCGGAAGGTATATTTAAAGGTTTATCTCCTTCCCAGTCATAGGGCTTGGCTTCCGTGACGACTCCCAATAGGGGTTCTTCTGCGGACTGGCCCCAGGCATTTCTGTTGTAGACTGCTTTGGCATACGGATCTAATAAAACTTTACTGTAATCAAAACGATATCTTTTTCCGGGTCCTACCGGTCCATTGATTCGCCACCCATAAACGACAGGCAAAGGGATCCCTCCTACCTCGACATGCCAAATATTCCCTGTTTTATTGACTTTAGGATCTAAGGTAATAGTTGCTATTTGTTGGAAGGAATTGACCTCAAAAAGGCACAAAGTAACGTTGGTTGCGGGCTTACTGGTGAGCGCAAAATTTATCCCTGATTTAGTCAGTTGAGTACCAAATGGATAAGGAACTCCCGTTGAAATGTCCATCGCGCTTCCTAAGAACTTGATTCAAGTCTTTTCTACGCATTATCTCGGCTTTTTGCAACATCAAAAAATTGGCATACAAATTGCATTAAGGAAGTAAAATGATATGAGAGCGTTAAAACCTGTTTACTTTTTCTACTGTTTACTGCATCTTTACTCTCATTGTTTAATGTGGTACAACAAAACCAAATAAGTTAATTATTTCAGGAGGTTCTCCTATGTCATTTGAAAACGCTAAAGATAACTTAAAAGAGTTCGGAAAAGAACTTGGACTCGAAGGTCTTGAGTTCGACGAAAACAACACGTGTATTTTAGGAATCGACGATGAATTTTCGTTACACCTAACTTATGAACCTAACTCGAAACGCCTATATCTATATTCTCCTCTCCTAGACGGTCTTCCAAGAGACGATAAAACGCGCCTACGCCTCTATGAATCTCTTCTTGAAGGTTCAATGCTTGGCGGTCAAATGGCCGGCGGTGGTGTAGGTGTAGCGGTGAAAGAAGAACTTATCTTGATGCATTGCACCATTGATATGGAGCATGCTCTCTCATCAGCTCTTCGCGCTTTCGCTCCTCTATATGTTGAAACTGTGGAAAAATGGCGCAAAAAATGCGCTGAAATTTCCGAAGGACGCGATGAAGGCTCCCGTAAAGATACACCTTCAGCATCCCCTCAACAACAATTAGGCGGTCGCCCAGGTTATGGCCAGGCCGGCATTATTCGCGGATAATCCATTATATTCTGTAGGAACTGCCGCAGGCAGTTCCTACTTTTCTCAAAACTTAAATATACCGAAACATCATGAATATCATTCAAATTGCTGGTCATTTAGGCGCTGATCCCGAAACACGTTTCACTCCTTCCGGACAAAAAGTTACATCATTCCGCGTTGCAGTTAACGGTCGTCGTGCTGGCAAAGAGGAAACCTCTTGGTACCGTATTACAGTGTGGGGCGATCGATTTGATAAGATGATGCCTTATCTAAAGAAAGGCAGCGCAGTTATCATCGTGGGAACACTCCATAAGCCTGAAATCTACACAGACAAAGAAGGCCGTCCGCAAGTATCTCTTGATATTACTGCAGAGATGATCCAGTTCAGTCCGTTTGGAAAATCAGAACGTGAAGGCGGCGCTCAACAGGAAGGTGGACAGTATAACCGTACAGGATATACACAACAACAATCCACTCTTCAGCAGAACTATCCGCAACAAAATTATCAGCAACAACAGCAGGCTCCTGCTCATGATGACTATCGCTTTGACCAGGTCGGCGGGTTATCAAATTCAAATCATAACGAAGAAGATATACCCTTCTAAGTTTGAGCTTGCTAGAGAATGTTAGCTGAGTTTCATTATTGCGAGTGCGGCGGTTCAAACCGCCGCACTGCATTCCTTATCTATGTATATCTCTAAAGCTTTGAGACATATCGACAGGGACAACTTCTATACTAGTCACCCCTAGTTCCTTCATATTATCAAGTACTATTGTCGCAGCCTTAGCTTTGTTTGCATCATCACCGCTAATAATTGCTTGCAGTGATTCTGCATTGATTACATGACCACTGTCTTTACTCAGCGCAAGGAAACGGTCACCGACGCCATAAACTTTACCCGCATTTTCTGAGATGGTCTCTTTAAAAATAGGGGGTAATGGACGTACTTCTCCGTCTCCCATTCTTTCAGCAATTCTTTCTCTCCAAGACTTACTGCGATCTGCTTGTGCATCATCCGCAGGTCCTGCGGGTGTCGCTGCACTATCATCATGGTCTTTTACATCTGCTCCGGTGTCTGGAGCTACATCATCATCACCGTCTTCTGACGGTTTTTGAGGAGTGCCATAATGAGCCCCTTGATAGCCTACAAAGCCATCAGCGCCCTCAGTAGCCAAGCTTAGCCTATTGGTATCTCCGTACCATAAAACAAATTTTTCTCCTTTCAAATCGGGCTTAGCAACTTTTAATGCATGGAATGCTAAACGTGTTTCTTTGTGAGAAGGTAAAATAAAGATGAGAACACGATCATTCTGTCTTATGGAACGAATGATTTCCCTGGCATTTGGAGCCGTTTTAAAAGATTCGGATACAAGTATCCAGGGGTGTTTAGCTCCAGCTCCTCTGGCGGCAGCTATGACCTCTTTAAGCTTAGCTTCAAATGCTTCTTTTTGCTGATCATTGATAGGTTGGCCGTTATCACCAAAGATATCTCTGACTTCAAAAGGATATGTTTGTTCAAAGAGGATTTTATTTTTCTCAGGTTGTCTAAAATTAAAAGTACTTACGGAGACATGAATACTTTCTGGTCCCACAAAAATCAAAGCTTTTGGACCTTGCGAGGGAACTCCGGGTGCTGGATGCACAGGGGGGCGGGGGCGCACCGGCTGGGCTGTTCCATTTCCTCCTTGATTACGCGGCGGCCATTGGAACTGAGGCTTAGTAGGACTCTCCGTATTTTGATCTACATTAACAGAAGGTGCTGGGGGCGTTGCGGTTTGGGCGTAATTGCTTTGGCCCACTGTAAACAGGGCAGCGACAAAGACGGTTATTAATTTCATCATAGACCACCTCACAGTTATTACTAACAATTCATAAACAGTTTAGTAGACTATTCATATTATCAAATAAAATTGATTTTTTTAGTAAATGATGTAAACTATTTAAATTATTTATTAACTTTAGGCGTTGTTGGCATAGAACTTGTTAAATTAGGAGTTGATTAGTTGCCAAAAATAAATGGAGGTAGTTATGCCAACCGTATTGAAAAAAGGAAAAGCTACTAAGAAGGTGATAAAAGCAGCGCCAAAAAAAGCTGTAGTAAAAGCGGCACCTAAAAAGCCCGTGGTGAAAACCACAAAAGCTGTACCAAAAAAATCAGTTGTTAAGAAAGCCGTAGTAAAAAAAGCTGTAGTAGCTCCAAGAAAAGCTGTCGTAAAGAAAGCCGTTACCAAAGCTGCTCCCAAAAAAGCAGTCCTGACAGCAAAAAAAGCAGTTCCAAAAAAAGCAGCAATAAAATCAAAAGTTAAAAAGCCCACAGCCTCAAAAACGGCAAAAAAGGCGTCGACCGGAGCAAAAAAATCCACTGATGGTGATGGCCCGGCCAAAAAGAAAATTGAAATCAAACCAAAAGCCAAACGATTAACCGCTGAAGGCTGGAAACGGCGTTTCCAAAAAGAGTCTGCAAAAAAAGAGCCTCCACCTGCAAAAAAGGATGAAATTTAGGAGACTAATCTACTAAGGTAGTTGTTATGACTACCTTAATCTTAATACAGGCTAGAATGGGAGCCTCGCGGCTCCCAGGAAAGCCTCTCTTCAAAGTTCTAGGGCGCCCCCTTCTAAGCTATCTTTTAGAAAGATTAAAGCGTGTTTCTAACGCTGACAAAATTATTGTGGCAACTTCAACACATCCCCGCGACATACTCATTGCAGAGGCGGCATTAAGCAATGGGGTTGAAGTTTTTAAAGGAAGTGAAGGGGATGTGCTAGATCGTTATTACCAGGCTGCAAAAGGGGCGCATGCAGATGTTATTGTCCGTATTACTGCAGATTGCCCCCTCATAGATCCTATCTTAGTCACGCAGTTGATAGACCTTTTTAAAAGCCTAAACGACGAAAATCTCTTTGCTTCAAATACGCTTACGCGTACTTTCCCCCGAGGCATGGATACAGAAGTGTTCTCCTTTAAAGCTTTAGAAGAAGCCTGGCAAAATGCAACCTTGCCTTATGAAAGAGAACATGTGACCCCCTACCTATATACTCATCCGGAAAAATTTAGTACGGTACAACTTACGCAAAACCCTGATCAGTCTTATTACCGATGGACAGTAGATACGCTCGATGATTTTAGGTTGATTTCCAAACTCTTAGCCGCTATTTATCCTAGTAATCCGAACTTCTCTTTGAAAGAGTTAAATGCTGTCTACGCAGCGCACCCAGAATGGCATTCCATCAACGCCCATATTCAACAGAAAAATTTGACGACAGAAAAAACATAATGACAATTCAATCAGAACAATTACATTGGGAATTAGCCCGCCCCAACGAAAAAGATGCAGCCTTTGTCCTTAACTGGAGAAATGATCCCATTACGCGGGAAATGTCATTTCATTCGGAATTACGTACTTGGGAAGAATTCTATCCAACCTATCTCAGTCGATATTTTGCTATGCAGGACCTTCCCCCGCTTTTTGTTATGTACAAAGGGGAAAGAGTCGCTTTCATTTTTTTCGAATACTGCAACCATCCCATAAATGCTAAGCGGCGCTGCTGTTTACTCTCTATTAATATTCCACCTGAAAGCAGATCAAAAGGTCTCGGCTCGCTTATCCTTAAAGAAGTCCAATCTGTTGTGAGGGAAAGGGGATATGATACGCTCTTAGCAGAAGTTAAATTGGAAAATGTAGCCTCTATTAAAGCCTTTCAAAATGCAGGTTTCATCCTCCTATCCGAAGAAGAAAAATTTTCCAGCACAGTCTCATTGTTCGGTGTAGAGCTTACCCCAAATATCGTCTTCCCTGAATCCGTATATATCATCGCTGAGGCAGGCTCCAACTGGCGCTTAGGCAATCCCAAACGGGATATGGCTATGGCAAAAGCCCTCATAGACGCAGCAGTGGAAGCCCAAGTGGACGCGGTGAAATTCCAAGTCTATCGTCCCGAAACTATCTATGTTCCGAATGCAGGATCAAGCGACTACCTTCAAGAGGCCGGCATTCAAGAAGACATCACCGATATCTTTAAAGACTTGGCAATGCCTTATGAAATGATCGCTGAGCTTGCGGATTATTGCAATAAATGCCGCGTAGACTTTCTAGCAACATCATTTTCAGTAGCAGATTTTGAGCAGATAGACCCCTACGTTAAACTGCATAAAATCGCATCCTATGAAATAGGGCATCCACGCTTGATCGAAAAGGCCGCTGCAAGCGGCAAACCCTTGCTACTCTCTACAGGTGCAGCCACGGAAGGGGAGATCGCGTGGGCAGTCGACTACTTCTATTCCCTAGGCGGCTCACAACTAATTCTACTCCAATGTACTGCCGCATATCCAACACCTAATGAGTCCCTGCACCTGGCAGCAATACCTTGGCTGAAGGAACGATTTCGTGTTCAGGCAGGTCTTTCCGACCATAGCCGCGACCCATTGCTAGCGCCTGTTGCTGCAACAGCTTTAGGGGGCGTTGTCATCGAGAAACATTTTACCCTCCACAATGCTATACCAGGACCAGACCATTTTTTTGCCGTCACACCTGACGAGCTTAAAAATATGGTAGCGGCCGTAAGGTCTACCTATAAAATGCTAGGCAAGCGTGTAAAAGCTATCGATCCTCTTGAGAACGAGCTGCAGCATTATGCCAAAAGAGGGGTGCAAGCCATCCGTCCTATCGCTAAAGGAGAGCCTCTGCAGGAAGGACTCAATGTGGATTTCCTTAGGCCCGGAAAACAAAAGCAAGGTATGCCCCCTCGCTTTTTAAAAGACTATGAAGGCAAAAGATTAAATAAAGCTATTTCCTTAGGGAGTGGTATACAACCGGAAGATCTGACTAATGAGTAATTTCCAAACAGCACGCCTCCAATTTGTACCTAAAGCAGTATTCTGTGATCTTGACGGTACTTTAGCTGACAGTATGACTTTTTTATATAACGTCTACGCCGATTTTATGCGGAAAAATAACTTGGAACCTACTCCCGAAGAGTTCACCGGTCTTGTCGGACCTCCTATCAGCGAAGTTGTGGAGATCCTGCAAACCCGCTACAACCTGACATTGAATACCAAAGAGCTTTACGCCCAATACGTCGCCCTCTTTAAAGAGTATTCCCACAAGATCCCCTTAATGCCCGGAGCACTAGATTTTCTAAATCATGGAAAATCCAAAGGAACGGTATTCTATATCGTTACAGCTGCTAGCAAAGCCTACGTTGCTAAATTTTTGCACGTGCACCAACTGGAAAGTTTTTTTGCCGATACCATCACGATGGAAGATACCCAGTTTTCCAAACCTCATCCGGCGCCATACCAACGCGCCTTGCAGATGTCCACGTTTGAGCCGCAGGAGACAATCGCAATAGAAGATAGCTCCAGCGGAGTAGCTTCTGCAACAGGCGCAGGCATTAAAACCTTCTGGCTAGTACCCAGCGATGGCAACACTGTGGAATGGAGAGGCGATATTTGCCAAGTCAAAGACTGGAAATCTGTGCTTGAGCTAGTTTATGGAAAATGATAACTACCTAATACATAAGATCACTTCCGAAACAAAAATATTAGTTGAGAATAACCCTACAGAAAGATATTCCCAAGAAATCCAAAACGAGATAGATCACTTCTGGCAATCTAAAATTGACTCCGGAGTTTTCCTTTTTGACGGCAAACTATTCAATGTTACCCATATTTCTGAAGATATCATTCGCGGACATTTTATCCATTACCGTACTTTTTTAGCCTGGCGCTACTCCCCATTAAGGGAAGCCTTTACCCTTAAACCCCTGTCTCTTTCATGCATGACTTTTGCCGGAAATCATATCCTTGTAGGTAAACGCGCTGTTCACATGGCGCAATACCCGAATCTTTTAGAGTTTGCACCCTCAGGCGGAGTCGATTCGGAATGCGAATACGACGGGGAAATAAACTATAAAGAATTGACACAGAGGGAACTCTTAGAGGAGACAGGTCTAACGTCTGATAATATTTCCACTATCCAGCTTATCACAGCAATTGAAGATATCAAAGAGGGGACTCTCGAACTCTGTGTAAAAATAACCCTTCAAGAAAATACCGACATCATTCACCCACCCCAAGACGAATATAGTGAATTACATTGGCTCAACGCTGAGCAAATCGAACAGAGCTTCAGTCACACCCCACAATTATGGCTGCCTTTTAGTTTCGCTTTTTGGAAAAATATAACTTTGAATAAAAAAAAGTAGCGCTCTTTTATTACGATATAATTTATTTCGGTTGATTTATAAAATAAATTGTGTATAATTTTTCTTTTTATACTTCAAGTAAGATGATGACTTCTATTTTAAATCTTCCGATGGAAATTTTTACAAATGATATTTGTCCCCATTTGAGTTACCAAGAACTTCAATCACTAAGATTAGCAAATAAGCAACTTCACTTTAATACCACCCTTGCTTTTGATAAATTTAAACTCTTGGCTAATGAAAATTTAGATAAGTTTACCGAAATTTTCGGCGCAATTTCTCCCTGTGAGCAAGACACCCCCATAAAAACACTTTTTGAACGGACCTATTCTACCGCAACCCTACCAGATACCTTGCCCGGGCTTTTCGGTCCCCGATACGGTAATTACATGTTGGCATTCGACCAAGAGGAGTTTCCTTCTATCATTCATGAAGATGACCTCTTTAATAAGGATAGAACGTTCCTCCAAAGCATTAATATTTTTCAGCTGTTGAAAGAACGTTATGATTTCTTTCGAGGACTCGATCATGAAAGGAATTTAGAGATCATCTCGAAAAAATTTACTCGCCACGCATCCATTCTTCAAGAACTTAAATCAAAAGAATTCTCCTTTCCAAGTACAATACAAGACCTTCGTCATCACGCACGGCGTATTTTATCAATTGAGATTGAACAGTCAGTACTTATAAAGGCTTACGAAAAGAGCATTAAATGCTTTCATAGTTACCTCAGAAAACAAAGTTTTGTTGAGAAATGTCTGTACAAAACAATTTCCTTTATACATTCCTTTTTTAATCCTTGCTTTGATGTAGATGCACCTTATGCCTTCCCACCACTACCTATGTCACTAAGCGAATATGTGAATACCACCTCTGTCACAATAAGCGAACAAGAGAGGGAGATAGAAGGACAACTTACAAAAATTAAAGTCGAAGCAAAACTTACTATGAATGGTCGGAACTATAGTGATTCCATTCGATTTAACGTCCTATGCGGAAAACAAAACGAAGAACCCCATTCAATGGGATCTTTTTTGCTTGAAAGACTTTGGACTAGATTATTGGGGGCGTCGCGTAGAAATAGAGTTACGTTATGGGGAGAGGGCGAAGAGACTTTTTACAATTATCAGGATAGGGATGATAAAGACGCATGGCATAAAAAAAACAAAATGCGCCATCTAGAACTTAAACACTGCTCCTTTGAGGGTAAGCAAGATAGGAAAATCTTGTATCAAGTATTGTTTGAAGTATTTAAACGTGAGCCTGTGGATGTAATAACCGTTGCGAGTGGTTATCGTAGTTCAGAAATACTAGCCGAAAAGAAAGAGGGTAAAATACAAAGTGTCTTTACTCTTAAGGAAGTTACACCTATTTGGATGACAGCTGAAAAAGCCCGAGCTTCTGCTGTTAAATGGGAAAAAAGAATTAAGGAGCAACCTCTATTAGGCAGCGGAATGGAACCAATACTACCCGAGTATCTATTCCGGAATATGAATCGAATAATATAATTAACCTTTGCGTCCCTTTCAATTGAAAATATGTAAGTACTAAGCTAAATTATCTTACATGAAATACTCTGATTGGAAATCTTTCGAAAAGCACCTACTTAGCGCAGCCTCCATACAACTGTCGCCTATCTACTTATTGATAGGGAAAGTGGAGTTTTTGACGCACATTGCTGAAGAACTCCTTTTATCGCTGCTAAAACAACAAAAACGTTCCATTATTCGCTTTGAAGGTGCCTTGGTCGATGACAAAACCCTTGATAATGAGCTGAACGGTTTTGACATGTTCTCCGGCAAAAGGCTGCTTATCATTCAAGATTGCGATAAATTGCAAAAGAATGCATCTGAAGTACTACAAAGTTACTTCTCCAAGGCCAATGACGACGTATCCCTCCTTTTAATAGCTTCTACAGTCAATGCCAGCACTAATTTTTATAAGAAAACAGAAAAGTTCGGCGTCGTATTTTCCCCCGACCAGCCCAAACCTAAAGATTTTGAATCTTTATGCGTGGAATGGATAATCAAGAAAAGCACAGCCTTAAATAAAACCATAACTCCTTCCAACGCACAACTTCTATACCGTCACTTAAGTGCAGATTACATCGGTCTGAACAATGAAATTGATAAGCTGTCTGTATACACAGGTGATCGGAAGGAAATCAGAGAAGAAGATATCGCAGCCTTAGTCCAAGCCATCCCCCAAGCAACGGCTTGGCAAGCTGCCGACGCCATTTTGCAAGGCAATCCATCCGAAGCCCTGCGCCTTTGCCACCTCCTCATGCAAAGCGGGACAGCCCTGATTGCTATGATCCGCCAATTTAGACGCAGCTTTCAGACCGGATTCGAGATCATTTCTCTTTTAACTAATGGCGGTTCTCCCGCCGACATCAGCATCAAGTTCCCCCAGATGAAAGGTTTTATCTTAGACAAAAACATCCAATCTGCGCGAAACTATGGCCTTGAAAAGTTCCGTTCAGCAATTATTGCCCTGGATACATCTGAGTTTGAAGCTAAAGATTCAGCCGGCAATGACGAGCTTCTAATGGAAAAACTTATCGTAAAACTTGTTTATGGAATTCCAACCCAATTGAATTATGGAACAAAAAAGTAAACCCGCCCTCTTGTTACTGCCAAATCTTTTAGCTACAGGCGCTCACCCCGAGCTCTTTTTACCGGCTAGTGTAAATAAAGCCGTCAACAGCCTAGACGGCTTGATTGCAGAAAATCCGACAGCCGGAAAACGCTATTTAGACCTGTTTATTAAAAGCCGCGATACGCGCACCATTCCCATAGCTGTCGTAGACAAATCGACTGCCTACAAAGATATAGATTTCTTTTTAGAACCTATACTTAATGGGGAGAGATGGGGTTATGTCAGCGACGCAGGCCTACCCTGCATAGCAGATCCAGGCTCCCAGCTTGTATTTAGGGCGCGTCAGCGCGGAATTACCGTGCAAGCCTTTGTCGGCCCGTCAGCTTTGCTGCTAGGTCTAATGCTCTCAGGCCTGCCATCGCAATCTTTTGGCTTTAGCGGATACTTGCCCAAAAAGAAAGAAGATCGCGAAAGCGCACTTAAACAACTTGAAAAGCGTTCTCTAGAAGAAAACTCCACTCAGCTGTTTATTGAAGCGCCTCATCGGAACAGAATCCTTCTGGAAGATGCCATTAAAGTGCTTTCTCCAGACACTTGGCTTTGTGTTGCTTCACAATTGACAACTTTAGAGCAAACCGTCATCTGTCAGCAAGTTGTGACTTGGAGAAAAGCCATCCTTCCTCAAATCGATGGAAAGGCCGTGACATTCTATCTTTACGCTAAGAAAGATCTCTATAGCTAGATATTTCAAAAAAACTGGGAATACTAAGTATTTCCAGTTAATTAAGACTTTTCAATAAAACATGCGTCTAATTTTACTACTTACGTTTAAGTCAAGAAATTAATCGACATTTAATCAATCTTAGTTTAAAATTAAAGATAATTTAAAATTTGAAAGGATTTCTATGAGTTCTATACTAAAAGCACTTAATTTCGTTTCTCCCGCAATAACACGAGAATTACCAAAAGATCTAGCAAAACGCGATGAATTTTGCATTACTGTACGCACCGGAATTGTTTTCGCCGGAACTCTTGCCGGGGTGGCTTTGGCAGCCTCTGCATCACCCTTTGGAATTGCATCTGTTATTTTAGCGCCGGTTATCACTAAACTATATCATGGATTCGAAAAAAACAGAGCTGAAAATAATATTAATAATTTAGCGTTAGAGACCTTTAAAAGTTCAAAGACGAACTATACATATGAAGGGGCTCCTGCAATATATTATCAGTCGTCATGGGATATAAAAAACCACTTAACGAAACAACCCTATTTTTTGAAGGCGCTTAAAGAGAAAGGTGAACTTGATGAATCGGAAATGTTTGATTTAGTTGATTATATTTCCAAAATACAAGAGATGGGCTCTTCTAAAGCAAAATCATTTATAATGTTGACTAACATAGATGCAATCAAAAAAATGTTCGATATTGATGCTGATATTGCTGAGGTGGCAATTCAAGAAGGCATCATTTCTCCTGAAGATTTAGAGTCCGAACTAGACGCTCAATTTTTTTGTTCAAATCCTAATTTGATGAGAACCTTGAAAGAGAGAAATTTCAAGCTGGGAACTATTACTGAGTATAATTATGTTAATAAATTACCTGAGATTCAAGCTTATAATTTGAATATGCATTATAACCTTGCTCGATGGGGATTTAAGTTTATTGCTCAAGAATACTATCAAAATAATTACCCTCATATGTACCACGAGTTAAATCACATTTTTGAAAAAGAAGGAGCGGAAGAGAAGAGAAGTGAATCATTCAAAGCAAACCAATTTGTAGATTTGCAATCAATGTCAGTGAAAGTCTCTAGTCTAGTAAAGCGCATTGCTTATACTACAATTCCTTTAATAGGTTCTTTAACAGCAACTTTTTTCTATGCTCCTGCTATTTTACCTTTCCTGGCACCCTTGGCATTGATTCCTTCTCTTTATTATGGATATCAAGGGTATAGAGCTAGCAGCGAAATAAGCAATATAGCTGTAGATTACTTAAAATCAGTGGATAGCATAAAAGATTTTTCTTCATACAGCCCAGATCATGTCTATATGTACTTTATAAAAAACGAGTCTGCTCTTGATCTTTTGATCCAAAGCTATATTAACAATCATGAACAACAATTCAGTTTTGAATTATTTAACTTATTTTATTTTATTACTGTTAAAAACCTTGAGAGTTATGCTGATTCCGTCGAGTTGTTTAAAGCCGCACTCTCTAAAATTCTAAAGGCTATTATTTCAAAAGATATTACAATTAATGAAATAGAGGTAATTTTACATAATATTAGAGACAAAAAATTGTCAGAGTGTATTGATGCATTCTTAAGTTCAGATGAGTTTAAATCTAAAAATTTCAACTTTGAACCTAAAACTTTTTCCTTTTATGATATAGAAATTGTGAACGCTTATAAAAGAAATGGTCTTGGGGATGCTGTTCAACATGAACAGTTGGAAACTAAGATATAATTTGTTTATTAATAATAATATCCTTCACCCTGGAAAGGTATAATGACTTCGATATCTAAAGCTCTTAATTTTTTTTCTCCTCCAATACGTAGCTTTCCTAAAATGTTAGCCGAATGCGATGAGTTCTGCATCAACGTACGCACCGGAATCGTATTCTCCGGAACTCTGGCTTTGGTGGCTTTAACAGCGTCTTCGTCACCTCTGGGAATGGCTTCATTTATTTTTGTACCTCTAGCTACTAAGATTTACAGAGAAATTGAGTCCTGGAGAGCAGAAAAGAACATTAATGAATTAGCTATAAAAATCTTAAAAGAAACAGAGAAAGAAACAGAGAATGATAATTCATACTTGGTGACTCAGGCGATGGATCATTTAATCAATCAACCTTCTCTACTCATTTCCTGCAGGGATAATGGGATACTTGAATCCCAACATATTAAACAGCTTATAAAGCACTCCCTAGGAGTATATACGACTGAGACACTGAACACCGCGAAAACTTTACTGGCACTTGCACCTAAAACTAAGCTCATAAAGTGTTTTGAACGTAAACCAATCGTTGCTGAACTAGCAGTAGCTGAAGGTTTCATTGTACCCCAGGATGTTAATAGATCTATTGATTTAAGAAATTTTCCATATCATCCAAATTTGATTCGATCCTTAAAAGAAAAGAAATTCAATTTGAAAGAAGAAATTACAGTAGGAAACTCAATTACAATATTTTGTCCGCATGACTTGATTGAGCTTTATAGAGCAGTACGTTGGGGGGTGTCCTATTCAATTTCTGATGATGTGGATAAATCTGACTATGTTCATATTTTCCATGAATTAAGCTGCATTTCTGAAGAAGAGAGTGTTGAGGGGACAAGAAAAAGACATCTCCCCTTTAGCGTAAATCCCTTGATTGATCTGGATTCGATGTCCGTAAGTGTCTTTAGTGTGCTAAAAAGAATCGCTCTCGTAACTGCACCTATTTTAGCCGCAATAACAGCTACATTAATTCAAGTTCCTGTACTCTGGCCTCTGATAACTCCTATCGCTTTTATGCCGTCCTATCATTATTTCATAGCCTGGTATAAGGCAAGCCAAGAAATCCACGCTATCGCTCCGAATTATCTCAAATCAGTAGATAGTGTTTCTGCCTTTACATCGGAAACAAATGATCATGTGTACATGTATTTTTTTACAGATGAGTACGCGCTCGACTCTCTAATAAAAAGTTACCTAGAGAATGTACAACAACAATTTAGCTTAGAATTGTTTGATTTATTGTGTTTTATCGATTACCGCTCAATGGAAGATAAGGATCATATTGAAGTATTTAAAAAATCCGTTACTAAAATACTCAACGCTTTCCTTGCAAAGGATCTTATTACAGCCCCTGAAATGGCAATTTTGCTTGGTTCAATTCACCGAAAAGAGTTTGCGGAATGTTTCAGCACGCTCTTTAAATCGGAAGAATATAAATCTAAAAATTTCCAATTTAAAGATGCAAGCATCTATTGTACCTATAAAGAAATTGCGGATGTTTTTAAAAACAATGGACTAGATAAAGCACTAATGACTTCATCTTATAGTGATGAAGTAACCGAGCGTAATTATTCAGATGTTGATTAATTAGCTTGTCCTCATAGCGGAAAGACGACAAGTTGCCGTTTTTCTTCTATGATAGGACAAGGTCGTGATTGCATGATAGGATGGACTATGGTGGATTACACAAATTCTTGCGTGCTGCCGTCCTCATGTCCTACGATAATCTTGTTCGCTAATCCTAAAAACAACCCTGTTTCTACTACTCCGGGGATTTGTCTTAATTGAATGTCTAATTCTTCAAGCTGATCATTGTAATTGGAGATGTCTGCATCTAAAATGTAATTCCCGTTATCGGTAACGTAGGGAACATTTTCGCGATTTAAACGTAGCATTACGCTGATTCTCTGCTCTAAAATGGATTTTCTCGTTGCTTCGTGGCCGAAAGAGACAATTTCAATAGGAAGAAGTGCCTTTCCCAGCCGGGTGACAAGCTTTTCTTCATCTACGATGACAACCATTTGCCGGGAATGGAAAGCTAGCATTTTTTCTCTTAAAAGTGCTCCTCCGCCTCCTTTGATCAATCTCTTGCGATGATCGACCTCATCGGCGCCATCTACAACAATATCTAATAGGCCTTTGAGTTCAATAACAGGTATGCCCAGCTCTTGTGCAATCTTTTCAGTACGGATGGAACTGGCAGCAGCCTTTATTGTTAGGCCCTGCCGGCATCGCTCTCCCAGTCTTTTAAGGAAGAATGCAACGGTTGACCCCGTACCTAACCCTACGATCATCCCTTCTTGTATTAGCTCAGCCGCAGCAAGGGCTGCAGCCTCTTTGCCTTTGGTCGTTTTTTCCACAATACCTCTAGAATTTTTACTCTTTATAAGGCATCTTACCGTTTATTCATGAATTCGGGAACTAAAAATGGGAACGTTAAAAGAAATCTGCCTTAGCTTAGACGAGTTGCTTCAACCGGCCTTATTCAATGATTTTTGCACTAACGGACTGCAGGTCGAGGGGAAGGAAAAAGTCAATTTTGTTTGTGTAGCAGTATCGGCAAGTTTAAATGTTATAAATGAGGCTGTGAAGCTTGGGGCGGATGTGCTCCTAGTACACCACGGTATTTTCTGGAACCGCGATTCACATGACATTACAGGTGTGACGAAAAAGAAACTTAAGCTTCTTCTGGAAAATGACATTTCTTTGCTAGCCTATCATCTTCCCTTGGATGCGCACAAGGTTTATGGAAATAATTGGAAGGCCGCTCTAGATATGGGATGGACGGATTTAGCTTCCTTTCCCGCAGGGGATAAACAACCTATTGGCGTCAAAGGAAAGGTCCCCGCACAGAATTTTGAGGCTTTCATTGAAAAATTGAAGGGGTATTATAAATCGAATGTGGAATTCGTAGCTGGAGGGCCCCGCGAGATAAAAACAGCCGCCTTAGTTTCTGGCGGCGCGCATAAGATGATTTTGGATGCAGCAAGAGAAGAAGTGGACTGTTTTATCACCGGCAGCCGCGATGAGCCGACATGGCATCAATCGTTTGAAAATGCTGTGAATTTTTGCGCTGTAGGTCATGCTCCTTCTGAGGAGATAGGGGTACACGCCCTAGAAGAATTTCTACAAACAAAACTCAAAGTCAAGACACATTTTATAAAGGAAACTAATCCTTTCTAGAAGGTATCGACTTTTATCCTTCCTTTGAGTGAAGCGCCTCTTTTCTTCAAGGTAGGTGCTTTGCTCATCAAACCGGAAGTCGTAAGTTCTTTCATGAGTTTCAAGACATATCTACTTTTGACAGTAGCAGAAGAGTGGTTAGCATCAAAGAGAGCTATTCCCTTGTCATGAAGAGGTATGCGCTCTTCTTGGTGGCGCTCAATCATTCCACGTATCACATTTGCCGATTCTTTGATGGAGTCGGGGGTGACATGACTGCTTTGCTCTGAGAGTCGTTTTTCGATTTTCTTTCTAGCGCGCTCCACCTGGGAGCTTTCTTTTGCTAAGGAAACCATGATCCAACTCCTCTTTGAACAGTTTGTCTACTCATAGATTAACATATTAAAGAATTTCACATCTAATTCATTGACAGGAAAATACTTAAAGGTAAAAATCGCCCACTTATTCAGTGGAGAATTTGCATGGATAACATAATCGCCCTATTGCAAGATCGGGGACTTATCGAAGCTCTAACAGCTCAAGAATTACAAGAATTAGCCAAAAAGCCTCTTAAACTCTATTGTGGGTTTGATCCCACTGGCGACAGCCTGCATCTTGGTCATCTAGTAGGTGTTGTTGTCCTATCTTGGTTCAAACGTTATGGACATCAGCCCGTTGCCCTTGTCGGGGGAGCAACAGGTATGATCGGCGACCCCTCAGGGAAATCCGCCGAACGCAACCTTCTTACCCGCGAAGCTTTAAGTCATAACGTGGCCTCTTTGGAACGCCAATTAAATGGGTTATTGAATAGGGACACGACGGATAAACTGCCCATGAAAAATAACTACGACTGGTTTTCTAAGTTCTCACTTCTAGAGTTCCTGCGCGAAGTAGGCAAACACTTCCGCTTAGGTGTCATGCTATCAAAAGAAATGGTCAGAACTCGTCTTCAAAATGAAGAGGGGATGAGCTTTACCGAATTCAGCTATCAGCTTCTTCAAGGGTATGACTTCTATCACCTTTATAAAGAAGATAAAGTCACATTACAGATAGGCGGTAGCGATCAATGGGGAAATATTACCGCCGGGACCGACCTGATTAAAAAGCTCACAGGGGAACAAGCCTACGGTCTGACTTTTCCACTATTGACCAAAAGCGACGGAACCAAATTCGGTAAATCAGAAAAAGGCGCTGTCTGGCTGTCAGCTGATAAGCTTAGCCCCTATGATTTCTATCAATACCTCTACCGCGTACATGATGACGACGTTGTCAAATTACTGCGTATGCTGACCTTCCTTCCTATGGAGCAGATTCGTGAACTGGGAAAAAAACTGAACGATGGCTCTTGCCTGCCGAATGAACTGCAAAAAATTCTCGCAGAAGAAGTCACTCGTTTCGTGCACGGAGATGAAGGCGTAGAACTTGCCAGAAACCTGACAAATTCTTTATCTCCGGGCAAAGAAACTACCCTTTCTAGAGCTACTTTTGAGGCTATCGCTAACGAGATGCCTACGCTTGAGCTAGCTCCTGAAGAAGTAATTGACCGCAAATTATTAGATATCTGCATCAAAGCAAAATTATTCGAATCTAAAGGTGATGCAAAGAGAATGGTACGCAACGGCGGACTTTATCTGAATAATAAGAAAATAACCGATGAAAATTCGATTATTACTCATCAAGATGTAGTAGAAGGCCTATATTTATTGATTGCTGCTGGAAAGAAAAACAAGATAATTTTAAAAATTAATCAACATTTATTAAGAGATTAAACGAATATCTTGATAGAAATTAGCCGCATTACAACAATGGCTTAGAGAAGTTTATACAAAATACAAAAAATTAATGACTGACACAAAACGCAAGGAGAAGTTGACTTATGGCAACGAAAGCAGATGATCCAAAAAACGCGACTATGACTAAAAAAAGACTGATTCAGTCTATCGCGCAAGAAAAAGGGATCCATCCAAATGATGTACGCCACGTCATCCAGTCTTTTTTAGATAAAATGACCGATTGTTTAGCAAATGGCGAAAGATTGGAGTTCAGAGATTTCGGAGTATTTGAAATCGTTGAAAGAAAGCAAAAAATAGGCCGTAACCCTAAAAATGCAGGTGTTCCTATTGTCATTCCGGCCCGTAACGCAGTGAAATTTACTCCCGGAAAGAAAATGAGAAAAGTTATTGAAACTTGTGCGAATTAATTCCCTGTAGTTGGAAACAATTCGTATTACTTTTATGTTTTTTGTGTTAATATAGCTTTCGTTTTAAAAGACTAAGGAATTATCCGAATGTCCGTACCAAAATTATTGGCTTTTTTTACATTTGTCCTTTTCGCAGCTATAGCTATTGCCGGTTGGTGGAAAAGTAGCGCACCTACTTCCCCCCAACAGGCAATAGTTGCTTATGCACCGATTGAAATACCACTGCAACCTGCAGTTAAAGTCGTTGATAAGGAAAAAGCACCTGCTTACGCGCCTGCTCCTCTTCCAGCGCCTGCAGCCTTTGCAAACGATACTACCATCGAAGTGGATCGTGTAGAGGAGCTTTTCCGGACATCAGGTAAAAAACTCCCTATTGTAGAAACGATCGTCTACAAAAGTAATGCTCCCTGGCGCAAAGGTAAGCCCGCCTGGCTCGTCGACTACGCCACACATTTCCATACCTCACGGCATTTTATCGCCCGGAGCCGAAATGGAAAACCGGACTATCTTAAGCAAGAACTGTCCGAAGGGGATAAAATCAACGTCTTCAGAAGCGACATCGCTCTGCAATTTAACTTAGTTGTAGATATATCAAGAAATAAACTTTGGTTATACTACAACGATCTAACCAATAATGACCGCCAACTGATCAAAGCCTATTCGATAGGAACAGGCCGTCCAGAAGCAAATAGCGAATCAGGTATCTTAACGCCGGTAGGACAATACCTCCTCGGAGATAGGATCCTTACTTTCGCTCCCGGTGCATTCAATGTTCATAAAGGCGCTAAAGTAGAGATGGTCCGCGTTTTTGGTACGCGTTGGATTCCCTTTGCTAAAGAAATTGGTCCCAGCACCGCTCCCGCCCAAGGATACGGTATACACGGCGTGCCTTGGAAAGAAAATGAAAGAGGTGAGCTAGCTGAAGATACATCAAGCTTAGGAAAATATTTAAGCGATGGCTGCATACGTCTATCCACGAAAGACATGGAAGAAATCTACGCAATAGTGATCACAAAACCCACCGTCGTAGAAATCGTGCGCGACTACAACGAAGCCGTCTTCCCGAAGGTAGATACCGTAGCAGTCTCAAAAAAGGAGTAATTAATTTGGACTCGCTTGCTAGTGAACAACAAATTCATGATATAATACAGGCTATCGAACGCCTAAAAAGACAGGAAATAGATTCTACGGTTTTTCACACCGAAATTGAAAAACTGGAACAACGGCTCGAACAATTAAAAGAATCTGTCTACAAAAAGATGACACCCTGGGAACGGGTACAAATTTGCCGTCACCCTAAAAGACCCCATACGAGCGACTATATCGAGCACATCTGCGACCATTTCCAAGAACTTGCAGGGGATAGGACCTATAGAGATGACAAAGCCATCATTGGCGGATTAGCGACCATTGGCAACACACGCTGCGTTATCATCGGTCAAGAAAAAGGCCACGATACTGCTACCCGTGTAGAGCACAATTTCGGGATGCTTCATCCGGAAGGATATCGCAAAGCGCTTCGTTTAATGCATTTAGCAGAGAAATTTCAACTCCCCCTTGTTTCACTTATCGATACTCCCGGAGCATATCCCGCTTTAGAAGCAGAAGAACGGGGCCAAGGAAGAGCTATCGCGTTAAATATTATGGAAATGGCACGCTTAGAAACTCCTATTGTGGTTGTCGTTATTGGTGAAGGCTGCTCCGGTGGAGCCCTTGGAATAGGTATAGGCGATGTCATAGGAATGCTAGAACATGCCTACTATTCAGTCATCAGCCCCGAGGGCTGTGCGTCCATCCTATGGAAAGAATCTTCTAAGAAAGATGAAGCAGCAAAAGCCCTAAAGCTAAATGCTGAAGATCTATTGAAACAAGGCGTTATCGACCACATCATTTCAGAACCGATCGGTGGAGCCCATAAAGACCCGCAAATTGTATACACAAGCGTCAAAAATTACATTATTTCGCAAATTGATCTACTTAAAACTAGTTCTACACAAGCCTTGGTGAGGCAGCGTTATAATAAATTCAGAAAAATAGGCGCCCACACTAGGCTTTCCTCATAGGCTAATTCATGTATAAACTCATCAGTACAGCCTGGCGCAATAAGGTCTACCGTACGCTAGTCTTCATTATTGTCTTTTCAATGATTGCCCAGACTATTGCATCCCAATTAGAAATATTTACATTGGGATTTATGACTAAAAAAGGCACCGATGCCTTTGTATTGTTTGCTCCGGAAGTAGACGGTAAACTACAGCAAAAAGAATATATCACTATCGATGAACGGGACGCCCGCTGGAAAGAGATTACGGGCTCTACTGATTCTACAATGACTCAGCAAGAGGCTAACAGTTTCATAGCCCAGAAAAGGGATTTCAGCATCTTTGAAGTATATGCTACACTCTTAGATACGCACCTTAACCTCACAGGCAACCCTGTCCGCTTAGCTCTGCTTATTATTTTTGTAGCTGTATTCAAGGCAATCTCTCTCTTTATTCACCGCTATTCTACCCGGTTTGGTGCAATCAGCATTAGTGCTGATCTACGCCAACGCTATTTTGAGCATATTCAATCACTGCCGATGGAGTTTTATCAAAGGTACAATATTGCTACGCTTTCATCACGAGTCGTCAGCGATGCTGCGACGATTGCTGAAGCAATAAACTCCTGCATGGTCAACTATTTACAAACACCGTTTACGATTGTTTCCACTTTGGCACTCTGTTTTGCGACATCTTGGCAGCTATCGCTCATTATATTCTTTGGCTTTCCGCTGATAGTCTATCCAATCATATACCTGGCACAGCGCGTTCGCCGGATCTCTAAGCAGCTCCTCTCCAATCAGGAACGCTTTGCTACTGTGCTGTTGGACTACTTGGCTGGAATACAAACAGTCAAAGTGTTCGCTATGGAAGACTTCTCCATGCGTAAATATCGCGATCAGAATGACCAAATGATGGCGCTAGAAAGAAAAAGTGCCCGCTACGATCTTTCATCACGTCCCATCATCCATACTATAGCGATGTTCTTCTTAGCTACAGCACTTCTATACGGACTCTATATCCTAAATATGAGTGTATCAGAGGCCCTAGTCTATTGCGGGTTGCTCTATGTTTTCTACGAACCGATCAAGAAGTTTGCCGAAGAAAACTCCCATATTCAGCGCGGTTTAGCTGCCGCAGATAGAATGTTCGAGGTGCTAGAACAACAGCCGCTTATACGTGACAGTGAAGGCGCACATACCATCAAATCCTTTGAAAAGGAGATTGAATTTAAAAATGTGTGGTTCCGTTACGGAGAAAATGATTGGGTTCTTAAGAATCTTAACTTTACTATCCGTAAAGGGGAAATGGTCGCATTAGTCGGCGCTACCGGCGCCGGAAAATCGACCATCGCGCAACTTTTGCCCCGTCTGTACGATGTTACACAAGGCGAAATCCTATTAGATGGCCAACCGCTCAACTATTACCAGCAGAAATCCCTGCGTGAGCTCATGGGATTTGTACCGCAAAAGCCGTTTCTTTTTCTGGATACCGTCGCTGCAAATATCTCGTTTGGAAGGCCCTATACCGATGAAGAAGTCAGAGAAGCAGCGCGTAAAGCGCATGCCACTGATTTTATTGAACACCTTCCCAAAGGTTATAACACAATGCTCACTGACGCTGGCAGCAACTTGTCGGGCGGGCAGCAGCAGCGTCTAGCTATAGCTAGAGCGCTAATTAAAAAAGCTCCTATCCTAATTCTGGATGAAGCCACCTCTTCTCTAGATTCCATTAGCGAAAAGCACATTAAAATGGCATTGCATGAACTTCATGGTGAGATCACGCAAATTGTGATAGCTCATCGGCTTTCGACGATTGAGGATGCGGATAAAATCATCTTCTTAGAACATGGCATCATACTCGATATCGGTACACGTATGGAACTGCTAGAGAGATGTCCGCAGTTTAGAACAATGTGGGAAACAGTCCAAAAACCTGCAAAGCAACCTAAAGAAGTACCGTCTAATGCATAAGAAGACTGTTGTTGTGCACTCGGGCGGGATGGACTCGTCGCTTTGTTTGGCTTTAGCAATCAAAGAGTTTGGCGCTGACCATGTTTTGAGCCTTTCTTTTGACTATTCTCAAAGGCACAATAATGAGATCAACGCTGCCAAGCATATATGTAGTGCTTGGGGTGTTGATCATGCCGCTGTCAACTTAGAATGTCTCTCTGCCTTAACAGCCGATGCATTAACCAATTCAGCTCAGCCCATTTCTTGGGGTAAAGAGCACGCCCCATCCACACTGGTAGTCGGAAGAAATGGACTGATGGCCCGGCTAGGTGCAATCCACGCCCATAGTTTAGGCGCAGACTGTATTTATATGGGCGTTATTGAAGAAGAAGCTAGAGAAATTGGCTATCGTGATTGTTCAAAAGCATATATTGAGCTAAAACAACAGATTCTACGTCTAGATCTAGGCAACCCATTGTTTGAGATCCGCACACCTCTCATCGATATGTCAAAAGCTGAAACTTTGCAGCTTGCACATAGTTTGGGCATTTTAGACTTTCTCTGGGAAAACACTGTCACTTGCTATAACGGCGTAATGAAACAAGGATGCGGCAAGTGCCCTGCGTGCTTTTTGCGCAACCGTGGCCTGGAAATTGCCCAAAAACATCTAATAAAATAATCGTTGCATTGAAGAAGGGGCCGTGGACATAAAATCCCTGAGCCCTAAGATTGCAGAGTACCCTGAGATAGTGTGTAACGCTTACTGCAACGTTCCATAAGAATAGGGTCATGAGTGACAACGACTAAAGCTTTATTTTCCTTTTGGACAGTTTCTAAAAGGATGGAATAGATATCTTCGGCTGTAGTTTTGTCTAAGTTACCTGTAGGTTCATCAGCCAGGATAATGTCAGGGTTATTGCATAAAGCTCGGGCAATAGCAACACGCTGCTTCTCTCCACCGGACAATAACTTTGTACTATGATGCAGGCGTTCGCCTAATCCTACACGTTCCAATAAGGAAACAGCTCGCAGATAGGCTGGACTTCCTTCAGCAGTGGATTGCCGAGCTATGCGGGCTGCCATGAGGACATTATCCAGTGCTGTAAAGTCTGCGAGGAGATAGTAAGATTGAAAGACAAATCCAATATGTTTACAACGCAGTGAGCTTGCATTGAATTTGCTGACAGAGGTGTCCAAAATCTCTAAAGAGCCGGACGTAGGTGTATCTAAGGTGCCGAGTATTTGAAGAAGGGTGCTTTTTCCTTGGCCGGACCTGCCGCCGATAGCAACACTTTCACCTGCATAGATGTCTAAGTCAATTCCATTCAAGATGGTAATTGAGAAAGGATTGGTAAAATTCTTTACCAGCGACCGAGCTTTGATGAGGGGAAGATTCATTTACTCTGTCCTTAGAAGCTGAGAGGGTTGCATTATGCATGCTTTGATCGCCGGAACGATGCCCGCAACGGTGGAGACGGCGGCTGTAGCCACCAGCACAAAAAACAGGGCGTCATTGCTGACATGCGTCGGGAGCTGATCACCGTAGAAAATAGGATTCAATAGCTCATGTCCCTGGACTGCGCTGATAAAATTGACGAGGTGCTGAATATTGGCCAAGGTAAATAATGCTAGGGAGATGCCGATAAAACTTCCCAGAGCTCCCATGACACTGCCGCAAAGGCCGAAAATTAATGTTATGCTTAGAACGGATGCTCCCATCGCCCGTAAAATACCTATCTCTTCTTTTTTATCATTCACAAGAATGATTAATAAGGAGACGATATTTGAACATGCTACAACAATCACGATAGAGGCTATTAAGCTATATAGTGTACGTTCGCTTTTGAGCTGCTGCAGCAAATCGCGTGTCGGGGGGAAATCACGGTAGCTTTCAACTGTCCAGTATTGCCCTATCCCTCTTTTTTCAAGTTCTTGCTGGATCTGAAGCTTGATATCATCTGCTAAACGTGGATCTTCAAATGTAACTGCAATGCCATTTGTAGGGTAGCCATCGTCCATTGTTTGCGCTGCGCGAATAGTGGAAGTAATGGCTGGGGGAGCAAGAATAAATTTCCCGCCCATAGGTAGGATACCCGGATCGTAAAATCCTGCCACAGTGATAGGTAAACGCTGCTCTTGTACTGCTGTTGCTGTAGGAGCTTGGTAAGCTAGCCAACCTTTATCGCCAATCCGTGCTCCTGAGTCTTTGTAGAGTTTAGGTAATAAAATCCCATCTTTTGGATATGCGGCAAGATCAGCGCCTTTGATCATAGCGATGGAAAGGGCGGGATTGGAAGGCTCTAACGTTGTCACATAGGAGGGTTGACTGATCGCATTATCGGGCTGGCTTTGTAAATTTAGGGTAAGATCAGCATAGGCGATTTCATAAGCATGCGCTGACAGGGCATCCACATTTTTTAATGTTTGCACAGATGCAAAAGCTTCTTTTACGATGTCTTTAGGCTCGCCATCCGTATTTTTTACCAGCGGAAGCCACCCTTTAGGGACTTCTTCGTCATATTCAGGGTCGTAGGGATCGGCAGAGGAAGCCTGGAGTTTTTCAGCCAGATTTTTAAGCGAGTAATTAGAAGCAGAGCTGATACCGTCAATAAGGTAATAGTAAGACTTATAATAGTGGGAGTTAGGAATAACTCGGACAGGGGCTGTAACAGCCACAAGTTTTTGTATCCATGTTTTTTCCAAGCCATGCGTCACAGAAAAAAAGACGACAATGAGCCATACGACGAGTGCAATGACAACAATGGAAATTAAACTGATAATAGATACTGAGAGCTGCCGCCAACGGGGGAGGAGATATTTAAAAGCAACAGACAGCTCGTACATAGTATCTCCAATGAAAGCATAGCGAGGGTTAATTCCTCGCTATGAATGAGTGACTTACTTCGTTTCTTTGTATTCTACGTGTTGACGAACAGTGGGATCATACTTCTTTAAAACTAAACGGTTAGGAGTTTGAGTTTTGTTCTTTGTAGTATAATAACGGTGATTGCTTGCAGAGCTCTGCAACTTTATTTGTTCACGTTTTTTTGCCATGATTATTCTCCAATATTCTTGTATATAATGGCAAAATCATAGCAAAATCTCTCTATGAAGGCAATAGACTTCTTCACAAACGCATAATTATTAATCGAAGCCGGCACTAATATTTATACACCTCACTAAACAAGGAAGAGTTCATGGAAATTTGGATTGATACCGCCAACGATAAATTTATAGAAAAAATTGCTGAGCTGGGGATTACGACCGGTGTTACCACCAATCCTTCTATTGCATCTATCTCAAATTATCCTTTAGAGAAGCTTATTTCAATCCTGCTTCAAATACAGGATGGGTATGTTGCAGTGCAAGTCATTGCGGATGATTACGAAGGGATAGTACAACAAGCGCAAATCTTGCATGCAATTTCCCCTAGAATTGTAGTGAAAATTCCGGTGATTCAGGAAGGATTAAAAGCCATTAAAGCTCTTTCACAGCGTGGGGTTAACACACTTGCTACAGCGATTTTTGAACCAAGTCAAGCCTTATTGGCTTTTCTCGCAGGAGCCAATTATTTAGCCCCCTATTTGGGTAAAATTGAAGATTTAGGAAAAGATCCTTTAGAAGTCCTTGAAGAGATACAAGCTATCAAAGAACTTTATGGATTTGAAGGAAAAATAATGGCTGCCGGAATACGAGGGCCTTCCTTGATCACTGAATGTGCGAAAAGAGGGATTTGTGCAGTAACAGTTCCTGAGGGCGTCTTAAGAAACTACTTAGATGATAATACTAACACGCTTGCTGCGCTTTTACAGTTCTCAAGTGACTGGGAAAAGGCTGAGCCGAGTGATTTACTAGAGCAAAATAAAGTAGTGAGCAGATAAAAAAAAGCATCGCGAAAGCGATGCTTTATCCAGAGAAAGAAGAACGAATGCTCGTTATACTTTAACGCCTTTTTCACGTAGTTCTTTAACAGTCTTGTTGAGGCCGACTTTATCCAATGTGCGCAAAGCACTTGTACATAGTCTTAGAGTAACAAAACGTTTTTCTTCAGCCAACCAAAGACGTTTTTTCTTTAAGTTAGGAAGGAAACGGCGTTTTGTTTTGCCTGTAACTTTTAGACCGATACCTTTTTTCTTCTTAGCGATACCACGAATGGTGTACTTATAGCCGCTCGCAGGCTTCTTACCTGTAACTTGACATGTCTTAGACATAAACTAGCTCCATGAATCCATATGTTATGGGAACAAGATAGCATAGGATGCCCATTGAGTACAAGATGAAACAGAAAAAGAGGGGATGATTTTGATTAAATTTTCACCACAATAGTCATGATCTAAGATCAATCGAATTAAGTTCATTTGGTAACAGTTTAGTTGTAAATCCGAGCCGAATTGCGAACAATTGTATTCATTTTTGTGAAATACGATACAAATTACTATTTAAAATTAAAGAAGGTACTTATTGTGAGCTTTATTCCTTCTCTCTCAGGACACTGTGGGTTAAATAGGCAGACGCCTTCCGTAAGTTCCTGATCACAAAGATTTATCTTTACTCGTTTATAGTTTCAAAAGAGACCCTTTTAATCCCATTACAACATTTTGCTTTTTTGAGGATTTAGTGTCCTAAAGAATGAGTTGATGATCCGTGGGCATTCCTCAGTAGAGAGAAAGCGGTTACTGAAACCAAACGGTCTTTGCTGATAGGAGAAGATGTTAGTATGGAAAATTCCCTTATCTTCAACAGTAATAAAAAAATCCTTAACAGGCTCATTGCCACTCGGATTAGATACCACTCCGTGGAATTTAATAGAAAGCGTGTAGCTGTCTTGTAGTTGATCCACATGGAAATACTTGCGGTTTATACAAGAGGCTTTAAATGATGCTGCCTTAATCGTCAGATTAAACTGGATTGGAGCGGATTCATAGAATTTATAAGCAGGATGATGTGAAAGGATAAATCGAATCAACTTTCTATTGGTTACAATCTGCGGTTCAAATAGGTGTTCTTTACACTCTAATTGCCAATCATCGGCGCATTTAAGCATTAAGGTAGAGAATTTCCCGACATTCCAAATAATCGTTCTGAAATCGCGGCATACGAGTTGCAGTCTTGCTAAGTCATAACGAGATAAATAGGAAAAAATTCCTATTAGAACATCCGTGCATAGTTCAGGAGGGGAATTGACATATTTGAATTTATTATATAACAGATTAAAAATATTCCATCTCAGATATCTTCTATACCGCTTTTCTATTTCGTTAGGGCGTCGAGCAGCTACCTCGGCAGTTAAATCTCTATTCAGGTATTTTGTGGATATTTCTACTAAACTTGAAGATGAGATGGATTTTATACGACTTGAAGGCTGAATAACTTCGAATTTTGATTTTGGATGAATTTCTAATACACCCCCTAAAAAAGTGAGCATATGTTCCCCCCATTGTTAAGAGCGGATATTATTTGATTATGTAGAAAAGTAAAGGGAAATATGCAATTGATGCTTTGAAGTCCACTGCAGGGCTAATAAAGGGGGAGCCATCCATCTTTGACTTTATATCTTTTATTAATGTGTGTCTTCAACTGCTGTTTAATTAACGCTTCGTTGGATACCTGCGGCTCCATTTTTTTTTGATTGGCGCGATAAACATCTAGTTTTGCTTTGATCTCGAGCAGCCTTTTCCATTTAGGATCATCCATGGAATCTGCGGCGTGTACCAGATCTAAAAACTCTTCATGAAACGTCCCTAGATAGCTATAGAACTGTTTGTTTTTCTTGAAAAATTTATCCACATCTAACTTCATGGAAGTAGCTAATAATCTTCTATCTTTTTTACGCTGCAACTCCAGTTCAGCTAGTTTTTCCTTTGTAGAGCGTAAGTTTTCAGGATATTTGCTGAAATTGCTGCTTTGCCCAGAATCATGGATTAATTTTTCCGCCTTAAGCTTCTGCATGGTTTCGTCCATTGCAGATTCAACTTTATCGTAGTTTTCTTTGCTCATATAAAAACCAAAAAATTTATCAACTTTCTATTTTTATTTTAATCTTCTCTGAATTATTGTTCCATCAGGGAGATTAGTGTCAAGCTCTCTGGAGAATATAATATGGAAGAGATCAAAGTCGATGTAGCTGTCATAGGAACAGGGCCTGCCGGGCAAAAGGCAGCAATCCAAGCAGCAAAATTAGATAAAAAAGTTGCTGTCATCGAAAGAAGACCCGACCCGGGAGGAAATTGTTTATACAGCGGAACTATCCCTTCTAAAACTCTACGAGAAGCGATTATTGATCTAACGGGTTTCCATGACTTATCGTTCTATGGTCCTGAAGTTGAATTGAAAAAAGTCAATATCGGTGACTTAAATTTCCGCCTTTCACGTGTTATTGATGATGAAAGGAAAATGGTTCACCGACAATTTGCGAAAAATGGCATCCGTGTATTGCGCGGAGCTGCACGCTTTGAAAATCCGCATATGCTTTTAGTCATGGATGATGACTTCCGCATTATTTACCAAATTCAAGCCGACAAAATTATTCTGGCTACCGGTTCCAAACCCCGTAATCCTACAGGTGTGCCTTTTGATGATGAAATTATTTTGGACTCTTCACGCTTACTAGGTATCCATAATGTTCCCGACACCATGACTGTGTTGGGGGGTGGGATCATCGGATCCGAATACGCAAGCTTCTTTGCAGCATTGGGGACCGAAGTTACCATTATTGATAAACGAGATCACCTGCTTCCACTGCTCGACTTTGAAATCGGTATTCATTTGCAGACGGCATTAACAAATATTGGTTTAAAGTTTGTAGGAAATAAGGAGCCTCTGGAAATTAAACGCGTAGATAATAAGGCTTATGTCAAATGCAAAGATGGCACAGAGTTTTATAGTGATGTACTGCTTTATGCTCTTGGAAGAGAGGCTAATGTCGAGGGGCTGCATATTGATAATGCCGGCATCAGTTTAGATAGATGGGGATATGTTCCAGTAAATGCTCTTTTTCAAACTGTAGTGCCGAATATTTATGGTGTAGGAGACCTCATAGGAGGCCCGTGCCTAGCCTCAACCAGTATGGAACAAGGCCGTTTAGCGGCAAGACATGCCTGTGGCGAAGACACACATTATTTCCCTTCATTTTACCCCATAGGTATCTATACGATTCCTGAGATTTCTAGTTGTGGATACACTGAAGATCAACTGAGAGATTTGGGATATCATTACGAAGTAGGCAGGGCCTATTATTATGAAATAGCCCGCGGACATATTACCGGAAGCAATGTTGGGATGTTTAAAATCCTTTTTCACTCAGAGACACTAGAGCTACTAGGCATCCATGTCATCGGTCGTGGTGCGACGGAAGTTATACATATCGGTCAGGTCGCTATGAGTTTCCATGCGAAAATAGACTATTTTATTGACCAAGTGTTCAATTATCCTACCTTTGCGGAGGGATATCGCGTTGCAGCATTGAATGGATATAATAAAATCAAGACGAAGAAAAAGACATAAAAAGACGACCCTGTTTTTTTCTTTCGCGCGAGAATTTGAGGATCTAGCCTTTATTTAAAGTATTTATTTTACCTGTTATAATTAAAATAAAAAGACAGGAGAGGGTAATGGATAGAAATCACCCTCCGGGCGAAAATATTTCGCAACACACGCATCGACCTGAATTTATCCTCTTAGAGGATACACACAAGGAACGGCCGCATGCTGAAAGCAATCCTTATTCAAGGGAAGAAAATCCCCTTCCCCCATTAGAAGATGTCATAAAAACTGACTTCCCCTTTACCTTACGCGTTATGTCATTAGGATTTTCCATCATGATGTTTTTTGCTGCAATAGGGGCGCTTATTGGAACCATATTTTGTTTTCTAATTAATTTAATAACTCTCGGTTATTCAAAAACTGCAAATGACTGGGTTGCAAAGTGTTTTTACTGGTGGAAAAAACTTTTTGTATTAAGCCTAGGATTTTTCATTGCTGTTTTCTCACCCTCCTTAGGATTAACAATCATTGTCGTCTTTTTCATTCTCCAAGGGGAAAAACTAAGTTCAGGTATTTTTAGTAAAATTTTAAGACCAGAGTAATATACTTTATATTATTTCCCTTTATATCTATGATTTTAAAATTTTAAATATTTAGAAAGTTGATGGTAATCTATTTTTAAAATTATAATTAAAATTATAATTAAGATTTCTATTATCAAGGAGTGAGTTATGGTATCTCAAGTAAGATCAATAGATTACGTTTCTCAAGTCAAAGAACTGAATAAAGAAATCGATTTGCTTGTGTCACAAGGTGAAAGATCCAGCCCTAAAAGCAAACATATACGATTAGACCCCTCAATAAGTCCGAAAATTGAAAGAGGATATACTGAAAACAGTAAGCTGGAAGAAATAAAAAGTAAATTTAAGGAGATATGCGACCTCAGAAAATTCAATGGTTTATCTGACAAAGACAAAGCTAAAGTCATTAAAACATTGAGCAAGATACAAAATAATGTATCCATTCTGCTTACAGAACAGAAAGGTAAAGAAAATACACAAGGGGCTCAGACTATCGACAATTTTGAGACATTAAATGATTTTAGCCAGAACGTACAAGAAATCCTTAAAACAGCAAAAAATGAAAGAGATGTCAAAAGCTATTTTGTGGACGACCTTCCAGCGAATGATATTCAGAATTTTAATAAACATATTGATTCCAAAACAAATACAGGTATTTTCATCCGACCTTCTAGTGATAAGAAAAATTACACTCTGGTGTTTAGTAGAAAAGGATCTTTGGTACGAGTTGGATTGTCCTTAACCCCTAAAGGATTATTTGCCAGAGAGTTAAATAGAGAATTTCCCTCGCTAGAAGAGCTAGTAAAAGTCTTAGGAACCAAAACTCAAGAAAATGCCATTAATGTTCCAAAAACAAAAGGGTCGCAGGAAAAAGCTAATTTACCCACACAAGACTGGTTTGCGCGCATTGAAAACAAAACGACTGAATACTTTAAGGCAGCGGGAGTACGGATTGCGATGGGACCAAATACACCCTACTCTCGGAAGGACGAGGACTTTTTGGTACCTATGTACCATGCACCCCACAATAGGTTTCCAGATGTTCAACCCATATTTGACACACTTGTATCAGTAGAAGTTAGAGGTAAAGATATCAAAGTTCATGCTAACCATATTAAGATGGATAAATTTGAATCTAAGTTTATGGTAGGGCAAGCGACAGTATATGGTGAAGAACACAAATTTTGGCTTGCAGTCTTAGATAACAATTCGGATATCATCGATTTGACGACCTCTATTGACGACCTGACTTTTAATAGAAATCCCTTTCTGGTCTACCCTAATGAGGTAGGTGAAAAAGGTGTGTTTCCCCCTGTTTTAGTGATACTTCAAAGTAAAAGCGAAGTAACCGAAGGTGTTCCCTATACGAAATACATCTATACCGTCAAAAATGAAGACACGGGCACTGAAAAAACTATCACCCGTTTTCACTACAATCAATGGGTGGATCATCAGGCAGTCACCCCTGAGAGTTTAGATCACCTTATCATTGCGTTCGGAGATATATCAAAGGAACAGTTTGTTCACTGTAAAGCAGGTGTAGGCCGCTCCGGAACATTTGTTGTGGCAGCATATATTAAAGAGGGAATCGATAAGGGCATTATTACGAACGATAATTTAGACGATATGCTTGAAAAATTGGTCTTAGATGGCCGTACAAAGCGTGGTCGTTCCTTTGTTCAGACAGACAATCAATTCGATTTGCTCTTCAATTACGGCCAGATGTTGCTAAATCGCAAGAGTTAGTAAGTAATGATACAAAATTTTTACTGTCACGAACTACCTCAAGTCTCTGTGGGATTCATTACTAGGGGATTATGGGGAACTTGAATTAGAAAAAACCCAGGACGAGGGCCCTGGGCATACAGAAATTAAAGACTAATGGCTACAGCATCCGCCACCGTGTCCCTTATCTTGGGAAGGTTTAGGAGAGGAGCCGCAGCATCCGCCGCCACTACTCTGTTCTTGCTCTTGAGAAGACTTCGAAGAAGATCCGCAGCATCCGCCGCCACGGCTTTCTTTACTGTAGTTATGGGAAGAACCACAACCGCACGAGCTGGCAGTATTTGGATTTTCTACATAGAAGCCGGTTGAGCTTAGTGTCTGAACAAAGTCAATCACTGAGCCAACAAGACGGTCTAAACGGTCGTTAGGTACATGGATTTCAATCCCGTGGGAAGTGAAGATAGAGTCATTCGGACCGGCTTTATCTGAGAAATCTAAAATATAGGTGAATCCACTGCATCCTTCGAGCTTATCAGAGAAAAATAGTGCACATCCTTGTTTACCTTCCGCTTGAGAGAATTCGAGGAATTTCTCGGCTGCTTTAGGAGTCAAAGTCACTGTAGATTTATCTGCCTTGAAATCACTTTTCATGACAGCATTTAGTTTTTTTAGAAGGCGAGTGATAGCTGCTTCATCATATCCATGACTGCGCATACCAGCTTCTAAGGTTTCCCAGGTAGCAGCGTGGCAGCCTACGCAATGCAATCCGGCATTGGTAATTTCTTGCGCTAGTCTTTGGGATTTCTGAGGAAATAGAGACAGGATTTCTTGAATCGTCATTTGACGATGAATGATTTCTTGTTCGCCTGTTTCGGTGTGGGACATAATAAACCTCTAGAATGAAATGCGGACTTTGCCGCGTTTAAGAATACATTGACATGCAAGACGTTCGCATTGGGTATCATCGCCCAAGAAATCTTTTTCTTCTTGTGTGGGTGGGTTCATGTTGTCCATTCCTTCGACAACTTCAATGACGCAAGTTCCGCAAACACCTTCAGTACAAGCGAATGGGACGCCCGCTTCTTCGCAATATTCAGCGATAGGGGAGTCTTCATTAAGTTCTACTTCTTCATTATTGTGATCAAATTTTAATGTAGCCATAGTTTACCAAAAAAACAAAGTTTATCTTATTAAGTATAATAGTATTATGGAAAATCTCCTCTTAAAAAACAAGCTTAATAGCAGTTTTTCTTTTGTTTGAGTGAGCAGTAGACGAGGGCTAAGCCTAACAAAATAAAAGGAAAGCTTAATAGTTGACCTGTTGTTATCCAGCTTTCATCGCGCATGATGCTTTGGGATTCCTTGAAATGTTCGAATAGAATCCTGGAGCTGAAAAGAAGAATGAAGAAGATTCCGGTCGTTGCTCCTACATACTTGCGAAGGTTAGTCCGCCACCAAAGAGTCCATAGAACAAAGAATAGAAAGAGGACAGCAAGACCTTCATAAAGTTGAACAGGGTGCCGTGGTACAGGAATGGATCCATCGGCTGGGTCCCCGAAAACAACAGCCCAAGGTGCATTGGTTTCTGTGCCAAGGATTTCTTGGTTGATAAAATTACCCACGCGAATAAAGAAGCCCGCAAGAGCTGATGGGATGCAAAGAACATCCACAATGGTGAAAAAAGTCAAAGTCGGATATTTCTTTCTGACGCTTAAAGTGTAAAAAAAGATAGCGATCAGAATACCTATAATGCCGCCGTGGCTTGCGAGGCCCCCTTCCCAAACTTTAAAGATATCTAAAGGGTGTGCGCGATAGTAGGGCCAGTAATAGAAGAAGACGTGTCCCAGTCGCGCTCCGATTAGAGTTCCGAAGATTACGAACCAGGTCAGTTTGTCAGTTAGAAAACGGCATTCGTCTACAGCTTCAGGTCGGTTATCGCCTGCATCCTTGAGCAGTCTTACGAACATGGGGACAACGATCCAATATCCAATGATGAAACCAAGGATAAAGAATAATCCGTACCATGCTACAGGACGATCAATATAAGGAATAGTAAAGATGTCTCGGTTAGGATTCCAGTAGATAGACAGCAGATTCATGCTTTTACATCTTTGTGGATTAGAGAAGTACGCGGATGTGATCCGCGTACTTTGTGATTCGGAGTAGAGGGATTCGAACCCCCGACCTACTGCTCCCAAAGCAGCCGCGCTAGCCAAGCTGCGCTATACTCCGTTGTAGACTGTAAAAGTATCTTATCAGAGGTGGTATTTTTATTGAAAACGAAATTGTAAAATAATTGAAAATAGCGTTTATGATAGCTCTAAAGCCATCCTCTTCGAGTAGATAAAATTAATCTGCTAAGAAAAAAATGATTTTTCACGTTCATTATTTATGCTGTATGTATCTATGCTTAATGACAGGCTAAACCTTCCCTAGCCTAGGAGTAAGGTGACTTGTCACCGCACTCCTAGGCTAGGAAGCGTTTTTTTGAAAAATGGAATTAATAATTATAACCGTCAGGTTTATAAGGACCATCTACAGGCACATCAAGATATTTTGCCTGTTCTGACGTTAATTTTGTAAGGCGGCCGCCCAAATATTCTACATGCAAGCGCGCAATCATCTCATCCAGCTCTTTAGACAACTTATGAATACCGATAGGACGGCGCTGCGCCTCATTCCATATTTCCATTTGTGCAAGGACTTGATTAGAAAGAGAATTGGACATGACGAAAGAAGGATGTCCGTCTGCACAGCCTAAATTGACAAGACGTCCTTCTGCTAATAACGTGAGAGACTTGTCTTTATTCTTCCAACGGAAAATATCCACTTGAGGCTTGACGTTATCGCGAACAATATTTGGATTGTTCATTAACCAGGCGACATCAATTTCGATATCGAAATGTCCAATATTACAAAGGACAGCATGATTTTTCATCACTTCCATATGTTCTGGACGAATAATATCTTTGCATCCGGTTGCCGTAATGAAAATATCCGCTATCGGAGCAGCCTCCTCCATCGTGACCACTTCGCGGCCATTCATCATAGCTTGATATGCACAGATGGGATCGATTTCAGTGATCAGGACACGGGCACCTAAACCGGAGAGAGCTTCAGCACAGCCTTTTCCTACATCGCCATAGCCCGCGATTACAGCTATCTTACCTGCGATCATAATGTCGGTCGCACGTTTGATCCCATCAATAACAGACTCGCGGCAGCCATAAAGATTGTCGAATTTGGCTTTTGTGATCGAATCGTTAACATTGATCGCAGGGATTCCAAGGGTACCTGCTTTCAATCTTTTGTAGAGGTTGCGCACACCGGTCGTTGTTTCTTCCGTGATACCTTTAATACCGGCAAGGAGTTCGGGGTGGTTATCATGGACAAAATTGGTGAGGTCTCCGCCATCATCCAAAATCATATTAAGAGGTTTGTCGTCGAACCAAATTGTTTTAGAGATGCACCAAAGATATTCCTCTTCTGTCATACCTTTCCATGCATAGACGGGGATACCCTCAGCAGCAATTGCAGCGGCGGCTTGGTCTTGCGTAGAAAATATATTGCATGATGACCAGCGGACTTCTGCCCCTAGGGCAACGAGTGTTTTGATCAATACTGCTGCTTCGATAGTCATATGCAGACAGCCGGCGATGCGTGCACCTTTAAGAGGCTTTGTTTTGGAATAGCGACGTTTAAGCTCCATCAGGCCGGGCATTTCACCTTCTGCAATGGCAATTTCCTTATTACCAAATTCAACAAGCCTCTTACCTTCTTCGCTATCAATACTTAGTTTTGAAGTGATTTCATAGTCAGCGGATAGAGTCATAATTTGCTGTCTCCTCAGTTGGAACAAGCGGATTCTTTATGGCAGTTTTGATCGACTTATATGCGGATAAAATATCTTTTTGGTTTTCGTCAAGCTGCTTCTGAATTTGTCTGACACTCGACATGATGGTGGAGTGATCACGGCTGAAGAGATCGCCGATTTTCTTAAAAGGCATTTTAAGGATATCACGGCAAAGGAATGCTGCCAACTGCCGGGGAAAGGAGCATTCTCTGCTCTGGGACTTGCCTAAGATGTCTTCTGACTTGATGCCAAAATGTTCAGCCACATGCTTAATGATTTTCTCAGGAGTAATCTGCTCCTGAATCTCAATTTTAGTCAGGTCGGACAGATAAAGACGGGCCTGATTGACTGAGATAGCTGTAGATGAAACATGAGAATGCATTCCCGGCGCTATATGGCTGCGAAGGACTAATGCTTCAAGAGCTTTTGTAAGTGCTTTCGCTCCGCTGGGGAAAGTTTCAAGGATATATTCTGCAGTGCGTGGATTAAGCGGAAACTGCATCACAGAACATTTGTTGCTTAAGAGATCGCTCAATTCTTGGCGCACCAGAGCTTTTAATTCCAAGACAATACCCCATTCAAAACGGCTGATAAGACGCGGTTCAATATGCTGTAGTTCCGAGGGTGTCCTGTTTCCGGCGAGGATAATCTGCTTTCCTGCCATATGGAGGGTATTAAAAGTGTGGAAGAACTCTTCTTGAGTCGCTGATTTACGTCCAAATTCCTGTACATCATCAATGATCAAAACGTCAGTATTTCTGTAAGCCTGACGGAAGAGGTGCATTTCACCTGCGCGGATAGCACTGACGACATGTTCAGTAAAAGTTTGAGAACGCGCATAAATGACGCGATACCCTTGCTTCATTAATGCGTGGACAGTAGCTGCCAGAAGATGAGTTTTGCCGCTGCCGTGATCTCCGTAAAGATAGATCGGGTTATAGGTTCCATGTTGAATAGTGGATTTCTCACTATTTTCAGGAACGCCGATTTGACATAGCTCCTTAAGAAGTTTATGCGCTAAGGCGTTAGCGTCATTAGCGATGAAATTATCAAAAGTACTGAGCTTATCAGGATAGTCGAAAGTGAGGGATTGCTGAAAAGGGACAGGATTGAAGGTATGCTGTTTAGCTTCATTAGATTTTCCGAAGCTTTTCTTAGGTTTTGGAAGCTGAAGGTCACCCACGCTAAGGTGAACTTTGATGGGGGCATGGTTATGATTGAAAAGGCTATGTTTAAGCTTGGGTCGGATGTGTTCTTCAAACCACATCATCTGAAAAGAATCGGCCGCTTCCAAAAAAAGGTTGCAGGCATCGAACTTCACTACTTTTAGCGGACGTAGCCAACTATCGACTACGTCCTTGCCCAGGCTAGACTCCTGGACTTTTAAAAACTTTTCCCACGCTTGCATATGTTTTAGCGCTTATTGGTAGTTCCTTGTATCACAACAGGCTTCTCGCCTAAAGCGGCCAAACGCCGTTTAGTCCACCATTGCTGCAGCATGCCAAGTATTGAGGTTGAAATCCAATAAATATTTATACCTGAAGGGAAGTTATAGAACATGAATGTAAACATCACGGCCATAATAGTTCCCATCGCTTTTTGCTGACGGTCCTTATCCGAAATTTCACCGGTAGGAGCAGGCGCCATCCAACGTTGTTGGAAGAACATGACTAAACCGGTCAAAATAGGAAGCAGGTGGAATTGGTTGCCGATAATTGGCAAGGAATAGTTCCAGCTAAAGAGAACGTCCGGAGCAGCTAAATCGTCGATCCAGCCAGGAACAAAGCTTGCGCCGCGCAATTCGAATGCAGACTTTAACAAGTCGAACATACCGATCAAAAACGGAAGCTGGATTAATAGCGGCAAGCATCCTGAAACAGGATTGATCTTGTTTTCACGGTAGAGATTGATAATCTCAGCCTGCGCTCTTTTCGGATCCTTTTTATACTTTTCTTGTATTGCTTGGACCTTTGGCATCACTTGCTGCATTTTCGTCGATGAATTCATCGACCAAGCATTCAGCGGATACATCATGATCCTGAGTGCAATTGTCAAGAGTATAATAGAAAAGCCCCATGATCCTGTGATCGTATGGAAGATATTCATCAAAAAGAATAAGAATTTAGCAAAAGGACCGGAGATTATCTCGAACCATCCGTGGAAACTCTGGCTGGCAATGTAGTCAGGGTTATAACCGGTGGCCGCATCGGTGTAGTGCGCATCGATATTTTTTAGCAGGTCTGTAGCAAAGGGGCCTGTAAAGAAACGGAAGGAATATTTCCCGGCCGAACCTTTTAACGGCATAAGCATCATATAACCTGGGAGGTCTTCTGCCTTAAAGCCTAATTCCACCATACGGGATACATCAGCATCTCCATTGACTTTTTGGACCTTGAAGCCGCCTTCCATATTAGAAAGAGGGTCCATGATGATACCGAAGAAGCCATTGGAGTTACAGATCCAGTCCGGCTGCACTTGGCTATAGCTGACAGCTTCAGAAGGAAGGTCGATCTGTTTAACTTCAGCGGATTTCCCTCTTGAAATACGATATTTCAATGCAGGAGCAGGGGAGCTAGAGATGATTTCAACTTCAGGTACACCGGTAGATAACCATAATGAACGAGTATCGCCATCGACTTGGATGTCTAGCTTGAAAGTGTAGGGAGCCTGCGATGAATCTAAGGTGTAGGTTTTAGTGATCTTACGGAAAGATTGCTGCGCTTCCAACACAATCTTGTCTTTAGTGAATTCTTTAACTTTGTAGTTAAGTTCAGCAACTTCAGGGAACTCTGAAACAAGGTTAGTGCTATAAAATTGGGCTGGCACATTACGGGATAGCTTGCGCGCAGATTCGATCAGATCTCTACGGATCAAAGGGTAATAACCGCCTAAAGCGCCGTTGGTATGTTCAACCAATTCTCCGCCTGCTTTCTCTGCGGCAGTGAAATAAGGACGGGAGGGGAAGCGTGCATTATAAGGATATTGAGAGACCATCTCTTTATCATTCTTTACAGGCAGGATAACGCTATTAGGGAAATTCTTGTCTTTGAGCGGAAGGTTGATCTCAACTAATGCACCCCCGCGAGAAGAAAACACTAGCTGCTGATATTCGTTTTCTAGAACATAGAACTTCTCTTTGGCATTTTCAACTTTTTCAGATTGCTTAAAGGGAATTAATGAAGCGTAACGGTCAATATTCTCAATCGTTTCAAAATTGAAAAATGATTTGTTCTGAGGATTGTAAATGCCAACAGGAAGGTAGCCTTTCGCATGCTGGAATAAAACGATAGCATTTGAATCGGGTACTTGAATAGTTTCCGGCAATTTTTTACTTTCATCCATCTGACGATAGATCTTAAGCAGATTAGTTGCTTGAAGAGCAAATGAACCGTCGACAATTTCACCCAAAAATACCTGGTCGCCTTCAATTAACTGTAAGTCATAACTGCCAAAGTAGTTAAGTTGACCTAAAGAGATTAACCCTTTGTCGTTGCTAGTAAATATGCTAAATAAAGGAGCTACTTCAGAGCTAAAGCGGCGTTTGAAAGGAACAACCTTCTTTGTCGCATCGCTGAAGGCATAGACTGTTTCTGGTAAATTAACATCTAATGTGACTATCCCTTGGCCGGAAAGTATGCCACTCCCAATATTTTCATTCATTGCACTGTCAGAATATAATTTGACGTAGGGCAACGACTCTAGCTTCGCTGTTTTATTCTCAATTTCTTGCGTGACAACTTCAGCTTTAGCTTCTAATTTTGCTATTCTTTGTGTATTCCATTTCTTTAGTTCATCCTGATTCTGACTGTCGAAGTACATCTGTACCCCGAGGAAAATCATTGTAAACAAGAAAACCATCAATAATGTACGTCTATCCATTCTTCTTTTCCATCTGATTGAACAATTTGAATTTTAATCCCTAGAAGAGCTTCTAGGTGAAAATTCTCCAAATCCAAGTTGAGTAAGTAATATGCTAACATAAGCTCTTGTAAACTCACAAGGTTTCGGTATAGAATGGACTTTTGCTCTTGCTCTTTTTCTAAATTTAATGATGAGACTTTTTGATCGGAGGGACTGATGACACGTGAATTGGGTGATTACCTGCTACTGAAACAATTAGGTAGAGGCAGCTTAGGCGTTGTCTATCTGGCCGAACATAAATTCATGAAAAAGCAGTTCGCCATAAAAATCCTTCCTGAAGAACTCTCCTGTGATAGAGCCTTTATTCAACGGTTCCAAGAAGACGTTTCCCGCCTTGCTGCCCTTCAACATCCAAATATCGTGACTATACATAATGTATGCTTCCATGATGGCGTATATTTCCTCGTCACAGACTGCATCGTAGATGAAATGGGGGAATCGACAAACCTTTACCACTACCTGAAGTCTCAGCCTGAACCTCTAGATGAAGAAACTATCCTCCATAACTTGAAACAGCTAGCGCAAGCATTAGATTACTCCCACGCACCTTCAGGGGTCAGCAAAGGTACCATCCACCGCGGCATTAAACTGAGCAACATCCTCATTGGATATAACAAAGACGGACCCACTTGGTACCTCAGCGACTTTGGACTCTCACGCATCATCGGCTGCGGCGCTGTTTTAGCCAGATCGTTCAAAGCAATCGCCGACACCCTAGGTTCCGCGTCCATGTGGTCGCAAGCAGCAACAGACGAAGTGCGTTACCCTTTCCCACCCCTCGAAATCCCAAACCTCAGCCCCCTCCAACACTCTTTCCTGCAAACTTTCGCCTTCTTAGCCCCGGAACAAAAATCTATCGACGGCATCTCCTCCCTATCTTTCAAAGCCGATGTCTACGCTTTCGGTATCCTAACATATTATATCCTCACCGGCAGCTTCCCGGAAGGATTCTTCCCCATGCCTTCAGAAGTGAGACCTACACTTAAATACTCTTGGGACAAAATCATCGCCGAATGCCTGCGCCCCAGCCCGCAACTTCGTCCCGAAAAGCTCACACCCCTCCTAGAATCTCTAACTGAAGGCCACACTGACTTTTCCAACTACAGAATCGACCTCCCTAACTATTCCTATGCCCACTCAGAACAACACTCTGCACGCGCATCAAAACTCCAAAAGGAAATTGACCAAGGCCTCATCGCCCCAGGCAGCTCAGCTGTTGAAAACCTCATGCCCGATGAACCCGAAACTCAACTCGCACGCAACCCCGAATCTTCTGTCAAACACTACACTCCCGAAAGAAAAGAAATAAAAACCGTCCAGGCTCTTCCCACCCCCCACATCATCATCCAAGGCGGTACATTCTCACGCGGCAGCACCGAAGGCAGCCGAGACGAAATGCCCTGCCACCAAGTTCACATCGACTCCTTCGCTATGGATGTACACCCCATCACCAACGAACAATTCGTCCGCTTCCTGGAATTCATAGGTAGCGAAAAAGACAGCTACCACCGCGACATCATCAGACTCCGCGACTCCCGCATAAAACGCATGGGCGGTAAACTCAGCATCGAATCGGGATACTCAAAACACCCCGTCGTCGGCGTCACCTGGTACGGCGCAACAGCCTACGCTAAATGGGTCAGCAAACGCCTACCTACAGAAGCGGAATGGGAAATAGCCGCAGCCTCAGGCGCCGAACGCCACGTATACCCTACCGGACACGACATCGAGAAATCCGAAGCCAACTTCTTCAGCTCCGACACCACACCCGTCATGAGCTATGCCCCCAATCCCCAAGGTCTCTACGACATGGCCGGCAACGTATACGAATGGTGCCTCGACTGGTACGGATACAACTACTACGAAACCTCTATGCAAGAACCCGATAACCCTAAAGGCCCTCTCCAAGGTAACTACCGCGTCTTAAAAGGCGGATGCTGGAAAAGCCTCAAAGAAGACCTCCGCTGCGCTAAACGCCACCGCAACAACCCAGGCACTGTCAACTCCACCTATGGCTTCCGCTGCGCTGCCGACATCTAGCCAGGCCCGAGTAGGGCAGAGGGGCAGGGTTTTACCCTGCACCCAGCAGGACTTTGTCCTGCACCTACCAAAGATCTGGCGACCTTTGGAATCCGCGCGTTGTATCGCTAGCTTGAAGGTGCGTTGTGGGAGAGTTTCGACGCGAATCTCCGATTCGCGTCGCCGACGTTGACCTGCCCGCTACGCGGTCACGTCAAACATTGTACGGAACCGTATTCCTTTCCTTAACGAAAAAGTTTTCACTAATTGACTCCGTCTTCTTTGCAAATTGGCTTTTCTAATCAGAGATGATTGACGGAATAAAGAGACTTTGATGTGTGGAGAGCCGGAACTACTAGAAGTTCCGGCAAAATTCAGGGGCACACCAAAGAGAACTTAACAAGCAAAGCTATAGTGTGCAGAAGAATTTGTAGTAGAACCCCTATAATGCCATTTTCCATTGCTTGCTATGTAAGAAATGATTTCTTCATTTTCCGACGAGTGCTTTTTTATGCCTCCCGGCATTGCTTTCAGTGCTATTTGAATAGGAGTAATGCACAAAAGTAGGCAAAAATAAATCTTTAGAAAAATCTTTGAGGTTATCAGTTAAATTCCGCAACCTGTGAGGGAGAAGTATGTAGTGTCTTATATAAAGAATGATTATTTTTATCTTGAATTTCAATAATTGCCAGATAACCCGTGGTTAAACTAACAGCTATAATAATCTCGAAATAAAACATAATAAATGTAACTCAACCATAATTTAAGTAAAATTAAGTTGAATTGAATTATATTTTATTAAGATACCGGAGTCTATTAGTGAAAAACTAATTCGTTAAGGAAAGGATTATCGTTGTCTACAATCTTTGACGTGACCGCGCAGCGGGCAGGTCAACGTCGGCGACACGAATCGGAGATTCGTGTCGAAACTCTCACACAACATACTTCCAAGCTAGCGATACAACCCGCGGATTCCAAAAGGTCGCCAGACCTTTGGTAGGTGCAGGACGAAGTCCTGCTGGGTGCAGGGCAAAGCCCTGCTGCTACCGTAGCTTCGTCGTCGCCTGCGCTTAGAGGTATGTGAGGGCGCTGTCGCCGAGGGTCATGATGACGGCTTGCCGGAGGAGGTTTTCCTTGTCGAATTTGCGTTGGGATAGGGCTTTGATTCTTTTGGCGGCGTAGCGGGCGATGTTTATGCCGTCTCTTACGGTGTAGTTTTCATTTTGGGCGTGGGCTTTTTGCAGGAAGGAGATGACGTATTCAAGAATTTCGGCATCGACGAAGGGGAGGTTTTCGTTGAGGATGCGGCGTTCTTCTTCGGCTTCGGGGAAGTCTAGGTATATTTGGGGTTGTAGGCGGCTGTGGATGTATTCGGGGATCTCATAGGTTGAGGCGTCGTCGTTCATTGTGACACAAATTCTGAAGTCACGGTGGGCGGGAATTTTTAGTCCGGCGACGATGGATTCGACGTAGCGGCGGGTGTCTAGGAGAGGGGCTAGGGAGGCCCAGGATTTTTCGCTCATGCGGTTGGCTTCGTCAAGGATGCAGACGCCGCCGCGTATCATGGCAGTGACGAGGGATGAGGCGACGTAGCGGATGCCGCCGCCTTTGTCAATGACGGGGGTGATGAGAAGGTCTTCGGGGCGGGTGTCCATAGTGCACTGGTAGATGTATACATCCATATTGAGTTTTTTTGCTGCGGCGTAGGCGAGAGTTGTTTTGCCGACGCCCGGTTTACCGATGAGGCGAGGGTTGAGGGGAATGTCGTGTTCATCGATGATAAGCCAGGAGGCGAGAAGCTGTTCCATTACATCGTGTTGTCCGATCCATTGGTAGTGGAATTCGTCGGGGAAGGCTAGGGCTATTTCGACGCCTTGGATGTTGACTTTATCTTCGTGGGAGCCTGGAGCAGTTGTCATGAGAGGTATACCTTTTATAAATTAATTTTTCCGGCGAAAGCTTGAATATTATCTTTGGGTGGGAGACCTTCGATCATTTCTGATAGAGGTATTCCAAGCTTTTGTGTAGTGGTGGCTTGTCGGACATTCATGGAGTCGCTGGTGGCTTCGAACCAAATTTCCCCGCCTAGGTAGATCATAACGTGATAGATTTTATTAAGCGATAGGAAGAGTAAGTCTCTAGGTTGTAGGTCTTTGAGTTGGATATGCTGCGAGAACTTATATTGGTCCGCAGAGTTGCGAGGGATAACCTTGCCGCAGCGGCGGTAGAGGTAGTGGATGAGGCCGGAGCAGTCGATACCGCGGCTGTTGTCATCTTCGGGAAAGCAGAAGGTGAGGCCGCCCCATAGATAGGGGACGTTTGTGAAGGTGAGGGCTAGGTTTATGAATTGGTCGTAAGGGATGATAGGTTTTTGTGCGAATAGCGGAGGTTCTGCAGCAATGTTTTCGTTGAGTATCCATCCTTTATAAGGGATTAAGGAGTCTTTTTCATAGACAGGCTGATCTAGGGCTTCGATAAAAAGCCATTGTCCGCAGTTTTGAAGGATATTGATTTTTTCGCCTTTGAGAAGCTGCGTTTCTTGCAGGGGGTCTTTGACGCGTAGAGAGCCGGAACTGTGAGGTTCCGGCTTACTTCTTAAATCTATCCAAGGTGCTGTGACGTAGTGCATTAGACCACTAAGTTTAGCAGGCGGTTGGGGACGAACACTACCTTTTGAATGTCTTTACCGTCGATGAACTTTTGCACAGAGGAGTTATCGAGGGCAAGCTTCATGACTTCTTCTTGTGAAAGGTCAATAGGCATGTCAAAGCGTGCGCGTACTTTACCGTTAACTTGGACAACGTAGGTAGCGCTTGATTCATGTAAGAGAGAAGGATCAACTTCAGGGAAAGCTTCCAGGGAAACGGTAGTTTTATTTCCTAGGGATTCCCAAAGTTCCTCTGCCATATGTGGTGCGAAAGGCATGAGGACTTGCACCATCATAGAGATCCCTTTTTTCGGGTATGCAGACAGGCGAGTGAACTCGTTGATGAATTCCATCATCTTGGCTATGGCGGTATTGAATTGCAGATCTTGAATATCTTTTTCAATTCCGTGGACAGCCTTATGGACGATACGCATTGCTTCAGGATCTTCTTGATCGGTTATTTTGGATGAAGTTGCCATATCATAGAATCTATTGAGGAAGCGGTAGCAGCCGTTGACAGCATCGGTGTTCCAAATTTTTTCTTTCTCTAGCGGTCCCATGAACATTTCGTATAGGCGTAGAGAATCTGCGCCGAATTCTTCGATAATTTCGTCAGGTGTCACGCCATTGAGTTTAGATTTAGACATCTTATCGATTTGCGAACGCAATTTCTCGCCTGTTTTGACGTGGAAGAATTCGCCGTTTTCTTCGCGAGTATCGACTGGCTCTACATAGGCGCCTGTGCTTAGCTGGAAGGAGCGTGCAGTAACCATTCCTGGATTACGCAGGCATTTGAAAGGTTCTTTTGTAGGGACTAGTCCGCAGTCATAGAGAACTTTATGCCAGAAGCGTGAATAGAGTAGGTGCAGTACGGCATGTTCTACTCCGCCGATGTAAAGGTCGACAGGAAGCCATTTTTTTACCGATGCAGGGCTCCAGGCTTCTTCGTCATTTGTAGGATCGCAGAAACGTAAGTAGTACCAGCACGATCCTGCCCATTGCGGCATAGTGTTGAGGTCTCTTTTGGCCTGCTTGCCTGTTTTCTGGTCTGTGATATCCACCCACTCTTTGGCACGGCCTAGCGGGCTTAAACCTTCTGGGGAGGGTGCGTAATTTGATAGCTCCGGAGGGCATAGGGGAAGCTCATCTAAGTCGAGGACGCGTTTGGTGCCGTCAGCAAAATGGAGGATAGGAAATGGTTCGCCCCAGTAGCGTTGGCGTGCAAAGAGCCAGTCGCGTAGTTTGTAGCTTGTGGCGCGTTTGCCGCTACTGTTTGCTTCTAACCAGTCGATGATTTTCTTTTTAGCTTCTTCGACAGAAAGTCCATTAAGGTCTAGTCCGCTGAATTGGCTGTTGATAGATTTACCTGAACCGGGCCAGCAGGCTTCTCCTGCAAGGATTTTTTTCTTAAGTTCTTCCGGATTAGGGTTGTCAGCAAGGTCTTTGCTATCGACATCGTATACACAGCGGATAGGAAGATGGAATGCTTGTGCGAATTCAAAGTCTCTTTCATCGTGCGCAGGGACGGCCATAATGGCACCTGTGCCGTAGGTCATGAGGACGTAGTCGGAAATCCAGATAGGAACAGGTTCTTGAGTTATGGGGTGTAGGGCGTAGGCGCCGGTGAAGACACCGCTTTTATCCTTGTTGAGGGCGGTACGGTCTAGATCAGTTTCGTTAGCGGCTTTTTGTTTATAGGCATTCACTTCCGCTTTTTGTGTAGCTGTTGTGATTTCTTCTATTAAGGGGTGCTCCGGAGCTAGGACCATATAAGTTGCACCGAAAAGAGTATCGGGGCGTGTGGTAAAGACTTTAATGATGCCGGAGTGGTCTTTGATCCGGAATTGGACATGGGCCCCTTCACTTTTCCCTATCCAGTTGATCTGTAGTCTTTTAAGGTAATCGGGCCAATCTAAGTCGGCAAGATCTTCCAATAATTGATCAGCGTATTCCGTAATTTTAAGGATCCACTGTTTCAAAGGACGGCGTTCGACTAAGTGTCCACCTTCGATGGCGCGCCCGTTATCAACTTCTTCATTGGAAAGAACAGTTCCTAAGACGGGGCAGTAGTTAACATACATTTCTGCTTCGTATGCTAGACCTTTGTTATAGAGAATAGTAAAGATCCACTGTGTCCATTTGTAATATTTTGCATCGCTAGTGGCGAATTCGCGTTCCCAATCATAGCTAAATCCAAGAGAATGCAATTGGCGACGGTATGTATCGATATTTTTCTTAGTGGTAACAGCGGGGTGGGTTCCGGTACGGATGGCATATTGCTCTGCGGGAAGACCGAAGCTATCCCAGCCCATGGGGTGTAAAACTTCAAATCCTTTCTGTCTTTTATAGCGGGAAATAATATCAGATGCTGTGTAGCCTTCGACATGTCCTACGTGAAGTCCTGCGCCGGAAGGATAGGGGAACATATCTAGGACGTAGTATTTAGGCTTAGTAGAGGAGTTGTCAGCCTTAAACGTCTTGTGTTTCTCCCAGAAGGATTGCCATTTTTTCTCGATGCGTTGATGTTCGTATGCCATAACTTTGATAATCTCATGTATGTTTTATGTAATATGGTATGCTATGATCCTATTTTAATCACATGTTTCAGATAAAACGATGGCAGATTCGATAAAAAAGACACAGACAAGCCCCAAAAAGAAGCCGGCAAAGAAGCCAGAGCTTAAAGATAAAGCGCCTGCAAAGGCTAAAAAAGAGAAAAAACCCGTTCCTGTGTCCGCTCCGGAAGTCAAAGCGACACCTAAGCAGGACAAGCTCTTTGAAAATCTACTTAGAAGCACTCGACAGTATATCTCAGGAAAAAATTTCCAACCTTCTACCTTTAAAGAGCTAAGAGAGAAATTAGCAATTCCAAAGCAACATTTTGATCTTTTCCGCGAAATATTAAAAAGCCTTGTTGCTGAAGGCGTAGCACTTGTAGAGAAACAGCGTTACCATTGCAAAAAAGTGCGCGACGATGTTGTCAGCGGTGTTCTATCCGTGCATCCGCGTGGATTCGCCTTTTTACAGCCCGAAAAGCACTTCGGAATGGAGCAAGATATTTTCATTCCTAAGCATTTGACGTTAGATGCTGTGCACGGTGATACGGTTGAAGTTTTGATAAACCGCCTGGCTATATCTGAAAAAGGTCCTGAAGGGCGTATCGTTACTATCTTGCAGAGAGGAAGATCCCATTTAGCGGGTATTGTCAATCGTATAGATCACGAACATAAAGCTTGGGTCTTTGCTCCGCTTTTAGGGCCTACCCGTCCTGTTTATGTCGAAGATGAAGAGGGAAATTCCTTAACGGTTGGAGACAGGGTTATTCTGGCTGTAAAAAAATGGGGAGAGAAAGAGACCCCTACCATTTGCACGCTGAAAGAAAAAATGGGCCATATCACAGATCCTTCGTGCGATATCCCTGCAGCTATTGAAGAGTTTGAGATCCGCGATCATTTTCCTATACAGGCCATTGAGGAAGCGCAGAAATTCGGCAAGCAAGTGTCTGCCTCAGATATTGCCGGTAGAGCAGATTTCAGAGAAGTAGAAACCTTTACAATCGACCCCACTACTGCTAAAGACTTCGACGATGCCCTATCCCTATCTAAGAATAAAAAAGGGCATTATCAGCTGATGGTGCACATTGCCGACGTTTCGCATTACGTCGAACCCGGGACAGCATTAGATTTAGAAGCGAACCAACGTTGTAATTCGACGTATTTTCCCGGCAGATGTGTTCCGATGCTGCCTTCAGTTCTTTCCGATAACCTATGCAGCCTACGCGCTAATGTTAATCGTTTGACTGTCACTGTTGTGATAGAATTGGATAAAGTCGGGAATGTTGTTAAGTATGAAATTGTCAAATCCGTTATCCGCAGTGCCAAACGCTTTTCTTATGAAGAGGCCAAAGAAGTTCTAGACGGCAAGAAAAGAAGTAAACACGCTCCTACGCTGCATCTGATGGTGGAGTTGTGCAAGCTCTTAAAGAAACAACGCTATGTTAGAGGAAGTATCGAGTTTTCTCTTTCAGAGCTAATGGTTGTCGTCGATGAAAATGGAATGCCTACAGGTACAAAGCGCATAGAGTACGATGTCACGCACCAGTTAGTTGAAGAGTTTATGCTTAAGGCGAACGAGATCGTTGCGATCCACTTGCACAAGCAAGGTAAGGAAGTCGCATACCGTGTCCACGATCAGCCTGCAGCCGAGAATATTCGCGAATTCGTCCAAATTTGCCATGCCTTTGGTTTGAAAATCGCTAATGAGCCGGAGCCCTCTGACTTTCAGAAGATGTTCGATAGTATTTCCGACAATCCCATTAGCGAATATCTAGCTAATGCCTATATCCGTAAAATGCGCCTTGCTGTGTATTCAGAAGAAAATATTGGCCACTATGGACTAAGTTTGCAGCATTACTGCCATTTTACCAGCCCTATTAGACGTTATATTGACTTGGTCATACACCGGTCTATTTTTCAAGCAGGCTACACTTCAGAAGAACTATCCAAGATCACAACACAGTGTTCCGAACAAGAGCGCAAAAGCTCACGTGCAGAACAAAGCGTTGTCCTGCTTAAAAAGCTGCGGTGGTTAGACTCGATCAAGAAAGAGGATCCTTTCAAAGAATACGATGCCGTCATCACTAAGATAAAAAACTTTGGCATCTATTTTGAAGCTATGGATGTAATGGTTGAAGGCTTTTTACATATCAGTAATATTGGCCAAGATTACTACATTTATGATGAACATAAAATGCAACTGCGCGGTCAACGTAATGGTGAGATCTATCGCGTGGGTGATAAGCTTTCAGTACTGCTTCTCGAAGTCAACTATGTGATGTTGGAAACGCGTTGGGATATTATCCGTGATCGTGAAATTACACATCAGGAAAGAGTCCGCCAGTTAATGAAAGAGAGTAATTTTCCTAAGAAGAGCCATAATAATAGAAAAGATGAAAGACGGCGTGGGAAAAAAGGACATAAGAAGGGTTTTAGATAAGTCTTTCTATATTCAGGACGATGTTATTACCATTAGTCAGCAGCTGTTAGGGAAGTACCTTTGTACCCATATCGGCGGAAAACTCACCAGTGGAATGATCGTAGAGACAGAAGCTTACAGAGCCCCAGAAGACCGCGCTTCGCATGCGTACAATGGCCGCAAAACAAAACGAAACTCTATCATGTATGCGGAAGGCGGTGTATGCTATGTCTATTCCTGCTACGGTTTGCATGCGCTTTTCAATGTTGTGACTAATATTCAAGATATTCCCCACGCAGTACTTATAAGAGCATTAGAACCCTGTGAAGGGGTTGAAGTTATGGCTGAACGTCGTCATATGGAGCCGACCAACCGCGCGTTGACTTCCGGACCAGGAAAACTAGCTCAGGCGCTAGGAATAACACTCGCGCATACAGGAATCAATTTGCAGCCGCCTACGATTTGGATTGAATCGCGTACTAAAGGCACACATGATATAGTAAGCTCCAAACGTATTGGTATAGATTATGCCGGTGATGACGCGCACCTCCTCTGGCGGTTTTATATTAAGAACTCGAAATGGGTATCAAAAAAGTGAAAAAGAATAATTTCAAAACATATTTTGTGACAGGGCTAGTGATCTTGCTTCCTTTAGCGCTCACGGTAGTTGTGGTCCATTTTATCGTTAGCTTATTGACTAATCCTTTCATGGGTGTCCTTCAATCCATTTTTGATAGGTACCAGCTTTTTGCAGGGGGGTGGTTTTTCTTAACGGCACAACAGGTACAATTGCTTTTGAGCAAAGTCATCATCTTATTTTGCCTTTTCTTCTTTACCATTGCACTTGGGTTCATTGCGCGTTGGTTCTTTTTCAATTACTTCATCCGGCTTTGGCATGCGATTATTTTACGCATTCCATTTATCAACAGCATTTACAAAACTTCGCAGGAAGTTGTTAATACAATCTTTTCATCCGGCGGCCGTTCTTTCAAACAAGTTGTGCTAGCACCTTTTCCGCATAAAGATGCAATGACCATCGGTTTGGTCGCAACAACTGATATTCAAGGTTTGTCCGAAAATGAAAATGAATATCTCGCAGTCTTCATCCCTACAACCCCTAACCCGACATCCGGATTTGTCTCTATCTATAAAACTAAAGATGTAGTTTTTCTAGATATGAAGGTCGAAGACGCCATGAAATTTATCATTTCTTGCGGATCCATCTTGCCTATATTCAACCGCTGTGAACAGCAGAAACCCGTTCCATTAGACCCTCAAGAAGGGGTAGCGCCTGTCTTAAAAGATGTAAAATTAGATGAACATAAGTAGGCATACATGAATGTAACCTTTTTTACAGTAACTACGACAGCCCATAAAAAAGAGTGCATCAGTGCGATAGCTCGTGAATATGCTTTAAAAGGGAAAAATCTTCAGTTTATTGTCGAAGATGATAATGTTGCAAAATTTGTGGATCAATTATTATGGTCTTTTCCAGCCGAATCCTTTTTACCACATACACTTAAAAAGGTTCCATCTATAGAGAAGATAGCGATCTTCACAAAAAATGATCCAAAATGGCCCAAAGCAGAAACCACATTCAACCTACTTTCAGCGCCATTAGAGAATGAAAGCGGGGATGTGTTAGAACTTCTTGACAAAACTGATGCCGCTAAAGAAGCTGCCTCTCAGAGTAAACTTCAACACTACAAAAACGCAGGAATTGAAGTGCGGCATGTATCTTGGAGCAGTATTACTTAACCTTAAGGAGAGTCAGCTCAGAATGTGGGCGGCATATTCATTAGTTGCGCAGCAATGGCATGGATGAGTGTAGGCCGATACGCTGAAGGAAGGCCAGTGATCGACATCATGGAAACATCTCCTGTGTTTGAATTGAAATCTCTTAAATTAAAGGTAGGTGGGAGAACATTGCATTTAGGGCTTAGCATTGTTAGAAATTCGGGAAAAAAATCTTGATTGCGTACATGAAGACCATCTGCATTCAATTGTGTAAGATGGCCAAAGTAGTAGTCAGCCAAAATTCCTGAACCTAACATCAAACCGTCTATGTTTTCAGCAACTCCTCCAATGAGATTCGACAATAATGCCACACAATTAGCCTTCAAACGGCATTCCGCATTATAGTCTGCATCAAAAGCAACTGTTGGTGCTGCATCGGGATAGTTCGTTAATTTCAACTTCGTAATCATTCCATTCACATAAAAGGTCAGCGTCATAGGTTCTTGCAATTTCTTTTTCTGTAAAATTTGCATTAAGGGATAACCAATCCTCTTCAACGTAACTTGAGAATCTCCATCGCTGAAAATAACGATTTTTACACCTTCAAGAGCAAGTTGTGCGACAGCTTCGGCAAGGTCTTGGCGTTCCTTTAAGAATTCTTCTTTGGTGTGATCCTCTCTCAAACCTAAAAGAGTGTCGTCAACATCAAATCCAATAAAAATTGGGCGCTGAGAAGAAGACAGTAATAAGATTTCTTGCAGTTTTTTAAGAGTAGCATCCATTCCGATCCCAATAGGTTCAACTCCTGCGATGATAGTGTCTTGCTGAGTGTCAACGCCATAGACTTTCAATCCGCTAATTTCTATCATTGCTGCATCCCTATCTGAAATGGATTGATTCTGATTGCCGAAATAGGCTCCTTGACAAGGGGAAATTTCAGGAATTTCATTCGTAAGATAATCTTGCATGGCTTGAGATTTAAGGGGGATCGGATTGCATCGAATATCAATGGAAAAATTTCCTCCCTCCATAATGGCTATAGATTGCTCAAAAACTTGCACATCGACTTTCAAGCGCTCAGCTGCTTGCAATCTGTTCGCTGAAAAGCTTAATAGAAGTAGGAATAGGAATATTTTTGAATACACAAGTTTACACCAAGCTATTTTGGATTAAGTTGAAGTGCATATAGATCTCAATCTTAAAATGCAATTATACTATGGTATGCAGAAACGTTTTTGACAATTTGCAGCGTGTCCAGATTCATTTTCGAGTTGAATTTGGGGTCACGTGGGAAAACGGGAAAAATGGGCTGGTGACACGCATGTTGGGTAAATATATAAGTCAAATTCCCTATTCTAAATATTGTTTCAGTATCTCTTGAAAAGATCCTTCTGCGTTCTCAAAAAAATCTACAAAATCTTTAGCAGAAGGCCGCGATTCAGGATCCTCAGCAAGCGCTTTCTGCACAATCAATGCAAATCCAGGCACAAAATCGAGTGCTTTGTGGATATATTCAGTAGTAAGGCATTCTGGATTCCAATATCGATATTGATCAAGTTTTTTTTCTTTAAGTATCCACTCGGCAAATTCAGGCACTGACATGGTTTTGAGCTTCTCTAATAGCCGATTACATTCATCTGGATGTGCAGTTGTTAAAGATTCTGTGAGCACATATTCAATTTCAGCAAGTGTAGGATGTATCTCTGTTTGTGGTGATAGGGCTCGTAAAACTAACTCTGCAAGTTCTCCATACGCCGAAAGTGCGTGAAGAATACGCTCAGGAGGTGCTTTGCTCATAAGAAATTGCCGGCCGCCAAATTGCGTTAATGCCATTAAGCCAAGGGCATAGATGTCTGCGGCTCGAGTATAGTCGTAGATCCAATCGCTGCCCAGCTTCCGCAGTTCTGGCGGATGACAAGGACCATCGGAGCGAGGCGCTTTGTTAAGATATCCAATTTCAGTAAGAGATGCGTGTAAGGGCGTTTGTTCGCTGGGTATTTGAGGAAAAATTGGTCCTACTGTTTCAAAATCACAAAGTGTTGCTTGTATATGGACATCAAAATAACCGTCTTCGTTTCCTTTTTCTAATCTGACAAGAACGTTCTTATCGTGTAAATCACGATGCACGATTCCTTCTTGATGCAGCTTCATCAGCTGTTTACTGATTTGTTGAAAGCTGCGAAATCTTAGGATTTTATCGAATCCGGTAGAAGGAGAAAGATGTTTTGCTCGATCTTCAAGGCTGCCCTGAAAAAGTTCTGTAAGGATACACACTGTATTGTGCTTTGAATTTGAGTCAGAATCATGAAACCGATAGAGAGTTTTTGTTATCTGTGGCAGGCTGGGTTCTATTTCACGGAGTCTCTCTTGCATTTGAAAAGTTCGAAGATGCTCATAATTTTTTTGAGTTATGTCATGGCTATAAAGAGCGTTATCAGTTCTAAGAAAATTCATTGCACAAGCTCGTATTCCATCTGCACGAATTTCAGCCCCCATGCGAACTTCACGGGTCACTCCAGTGCCAAGGAGAGAGCCTACAACTAAAATTGCATTTGATGTGATATACGAGGGGTAGCAAGTTGCCTGTGCTGAGACTTCTGAAGAATATGTCTTATGGAAGAAAAAAGCATCTTGCTGCTCCCACGTGAGTTCCTGTCTTGCAGCTTGTTGATTAGATGCGCGTTGTTGGGATATCTTTGCAAAAATTTCCGAAAAGCTATTTTGTTGGAACTGAGTCGCCACTGATTGTGCAATCATTTTTGCAACTTCTAAAAACTCTTCTCTTTCTATCATCGAGCGAGCATACGTATCTAAGGGATGCTCTTGGACAATACGAGGATACTCTATAAAAGCCGGTGGTAAATATTGGGGTTTTATAGAGCTCATGCTTTATCTTCTGCTCCATGATTTTGAGAAAATGTCGGATTAAAGTGTATTCTATCAGGATGTAAAGATCGAGTATAATAATACGTCAGAATAGAGTCTTCTTTCTTTATTTATTTATTTATTGACCACACATCAAATGCAACTTACAATTTCTCTGTAAATCTCACTAATGAGAAGCGCTGTATCATCCAATTTGTTTAGTCGGTACATATCTCCCTTTATACTAAAATTCCAAGCGAGGCCAATACTAAAAAGATTATTGAATAAGACAAGTGTTTTAATAAAGAGTAATATCTTTGCTGCAGTCAAAATTGAATTCATAGCCAAGGAAGTCCCACTAAAAGCAGGAAGAGCATAAAAAACAAATAGACTTATGAGGATAATTTTGGCTGTTAATTTTGCCATACTCCAAAGCGCATTGTTTCTTTCAACCATAACAACCGCTTCTAAAGCTTTAGAATTCTTACAAAACAATTTAAGTCTAGCAGTGCCTTCAATAGCTTGTTGGGCAATTAGTGCAGTTTTATCAATGAAATAGCCCATTAAACCATCACATAAGGACTTCTTACATGCTCTAGTAAAAGGTTCTGTATCAAGAATAGCAACCTTGCCATCTTTTGTGAAAAAGAGATTATTGTAATTAAGATCTGTATAACCCAGTGAAGCAAGCTCTGCTAAAGCCCTAGCTTGAATTGGAGTAAAGTCTCGTTTTGGCTTCCCTTCTCTTAAAGCTTGTACTTGGCCCATCCGTTCGCTTTTTTTTAAAATTTCTTCCCGATGGGGTGAGTTAATACTTGCAATTTCGTTTGATAATTCAATTTTTTTGCTGATCACATATAGCTTATCTTCTTGTGAATGATAATAGATATACTTTTCAGGAACTTCCATGACATCATTCAAACCATTCTCAGAGATATATTTTTGAATTTTTAATGCTTTTCGCACTCTATATAGATGTGTATCTGGAGTAGTAAATGTATCATCATCTTCTCTCGGGCCTTTAATAATACTATTGACACATTCTCGAATGTTATTTTTTTCTTCGATTGAACAGCTATTACATAAAAAATCTTGGAAAACTTGATCTATTTCTTCTTTTAGACCTACTGGAGCCTTACATTCAGAATGGCCGAGAAGGTGTTGATTAAATTTAGGTGGAAGATTTGATAGAGCAATGCCCATTTATAACCTTTATCTTGAATAGTTCATGATTATTAAATTGTTAATTAGATAAATTATGACTATTATACTATGTTTAACATTGTATAGCAAATAATTTAAGTGAAAGTGGATGTAATTGCTTTTTCAACTTAGCTAAAATTAACTTTTATATGTTAAAGTATTATCATTTTCAAATATTCGATATTTTGCTATTGCAAAATTGCTATGGAATATTTCATGCGTAACTCTATTTTTCTAGGAATGGATGTCCATAAATTGGAGCCCATCAGCTCAGCAAGCGGCCATTTTACAAACGAAATGTGCGCTAAGAAGTCAACAATCAAAATTAGAAATTATTTGGCTGGAGCTGGCAATCTAGCTTCCATAAAAGCAGCTACTCTATCTGCTGCAGGAGGATCAAAATTACCCATGACTGCGATTACATATCCAGATTCTGGATAAATTCTAAGTGTTGAATTTATTCCTGGTGCTCCTCCACTATGACCAAACCAGCGAACTCCATCTTCGGATTGAGTAGTAAAACCAAAAACATATTTTTATCTAATTATTAGATCATCTAAAAATCTGATTCAAAAGGGATCCTGCACCCCTAGTTCCCTTTTTTATCACTGTTTCAACAGGCTGTACAATGCCTTTATCCACACCGTCAAAAATAGGGGAAGCGGCAGGACGGGATGAGTTGGTATCCCAGGGAAGGGGAGTCGTCGTAGGCGGTGGGGCTGGCATATCCTTAACAAATCCACTTGTGAGTTGCATGAAGGTATTAAGTATCAAACCTTCAGGTCCACGCGTGCTTTTTGCTACTAATCTAGATAACTGCGCGGCAGCCCCGCGTTTATCTACGGATACATTCCCAAGTTTGCCTTTGATAGGTATTTGAAGCATATGGTCAGGGGATAAACCTGGAACATTAAATGCCACTTCAACAGCTCGTGGTGTAAGGCCTAACACCATCGACATTTTCTCTTTAACTAGATCAATATAGCCCCAGCAGGCTATGGGCATTTTATCCATCAACAGCATATCCCAGCGATAAATTGTAGCAGTTCCATTTTCTAGTTTAAAATAAAGGGGAGTCGAACGAACGGAAACGACTGTCTCTTCGATGGGCGTTAATGCAGCAAGCATGGATCCAAGTTCACTTTCAGGTGAGAAATTTAACCTATCCGCCTTGATGACTCCACTGCGAATGGCTACTTTTGCTATCTCAAAATTTGTGAGAGGGCAGGAAAATCCTTCAGGATCGAGTGAAAGTAAGATAGGGCCTTCAGCTGAAATAACTCCATCCATGATAGGCAGAGTTTTGCTAAAGAAATTATCCACCACATGTTTTGTGATGCTAGCTTGCATCTGAAAGGGCTTATTGAGGAAAAGAACGCCCTGATTGATATAACCATCTAACTGTACTTGCGCATTGCTGCTGGCTATACTTGCAACAATCGACCCTTTGTCACCTTGCCAATTGACTGCACCATTAATGTTCATCGTATTGCCTACGATGCCTTTTAAAACATTCACCAAGGAGCGATCATTACCTGCAAACAGGGCAATGAACTCTGTGGGCACTGAAGTTGTTTGGAAGTTAAGCTGTATAGGCTGACTTCTGACTAGACCAAAGTTACCATCGATCTGAATATTTGTATCACCCCCGGAGCTATTCAAAGCAAGGTGTAAACCTGTACCATCTTCGGTGGTGGAAATAGACCCTTCTAGTACGCCAATTAATAGCTTTGATTCTCTTGAAGGGAGCCAAGCCTCCAAAGGCCCTAAAGAAATAGTACCTTCTACACTACGACTTAGGATTGCATCAAGAAAATGTACATTCGATCCACCTTGCCAAATGGAAGGGGGGATCATCAGTCTGTCGATTGAGAGGTGGACAGGAACAGGACGATCCCATTGCAAATCTGCTAATGACGTATCGCTTAAAAGAGTGCGCATTAAAGCTGGAGGAAGGTTGGCCTGCAGCTCGACCTTTTTGCCTACTTGCTGTAGACGCATTTGTTCATCAAGGGAAAGATCGGCTGTTAATGAAACATTTTCTCCATTGACGGCAACATTAATTTGTCCGGCTTGATTATAGCCAGAATCATAATGAAATTTTAGATCGACATCATTTTTTGATCCCATCAAAGCAGAAAGATCGGGCGAAAGATAAGCTTCGAAAGGGAAGTTTTTCATCTTTGCGGTTCCTTCCATAGAAGCAACGAGGGAGTCTTTATTTAATGGAGAAAGTTTTCCGTTAGTCTCAAAATGAAAGTCGGGATGGTTGGCAACAGCACTAAAGGAAAGCAGACTTTTTGTGTTAATATCTCTGGGAACATCGAGTTTGAAGTTGAGCGGCGTATCGGAAAAATTATCAGACGTTACCAATCCGCTGATATGAGCAGTCTCGCTATTTGAAAGGTCGAAATTTACAAGGAGACTTAATGCGCCCCGGAGGTATTTGCCTGCATTTGGATTAATCAATTCAACAAATCCAAGAGGTAATTCTTTAGTTTCAAATACACCTTTAGATGTTGCAAGGTCGTAATTTCCATAAACTGTGGCTTGTAGCCCTTTCCATAGGATAGACAGTGGCTGGGTAAGGGTAAGCTTTTGCTCGTGATGATTAATTTCTGCTTTGGCATTTAACTGGGAACTAAAAGCTTTTACAGCGTAATGGCCTGCGCTAGTCTGTGCAATGGAAAGGTTAAGGGAGTTACCTAGCATTTCTTCGAAAGGCATAGTACCATGTCCAGAGATTGCATAGAGATAACTGATCAGGGAAACAGGTAGGTCTTGGATATTGACATTGAAGTTTGATTTGCCGAGATCTTCAGGTGAAGAAAGAGAACCTAGATCAAAATCACGGATATTCACGGCGATGGTACCTTTCTGTTCTTGAAAGACCGTGTCGCCTGAAAGCTCCAATGTTTTATGTGCATCATTCCAATTGACATTGAGATCATGTACTTCGATAGGAGCGCGCAAACCCCAGCGAATGTTACCATTTGTCAAAAGGATAGCGGTAGTTTTCCTGCCAAACATTAAGCTGAAAAGTGAGTCGTCAACTTTTATCGAATCTACGGTGATTTTTCCGTTAGCCGAATTGTCCTTAAGAATGACACGTTCTAAAACTTGGGGACCAAACCAAGAGAAGGAGGCATCTGTAATAGACACATCTGCATGTGCAGATTTGGAAGCAAAGTAGTTTACGAGTTTAAGGCCGGGTTTTGTCCCTAGAACGGTAGGTAGAGCAGTGAAAGTAAGGACGCAAACAAGACCAATGAGGGCAATGATTTTTGTAGTATTATTCATTAGTACAACGTCTGATAATGTATGTTATGTTAAGATTATGAATTTAAGGATGCATCACAGGGAAAATTAAAGCAAGTCTAAGAAGCGGATCCTCTAGCCCGAAGAAAGCCAGGAATATTAAAACATCATAGTCAAGAATTATACGCTTATCTTAAAGGTACCTTAGGACAAAGCTATTAGTTTACATTGTTATAAAACTTTAATTAATCTACACTTTATGATTAATATGTTTTTAAAGAGAATGAATGAATCCAATAAACCAACAAGAAACTTCTTCTCAAAGAGCAGCGGTATTTATTCCTTCAGAGACGGTTAATGCAACCCGATCAACTAGCTCTTCTTTAGGAAAAAGAAAAGCCACAAACGAATTAGTCTCCAACGTCACTAGAAAGGGCGATTTACCTGAAGGCTTAATTTTCAATATCGGTAATAAAAGATATAATGTTCTTTTCCAATATTCAGATCATTCTTTTGATGTAGTTTGCGATATTTGTGGAAGCCGTAGAAATAAAGGCCCTAACTATTTGCAATATATTTACGTTGTTTTGGAAGAGTCAGAGCATTTGATTCGGCGTTTTGATACTAAATGTATTCAAGCACATCTTAATAAAGAACAGCACGCAAAATTAGTTCAAATGTTTCGTCAATATACTAAAAATCATTTAGATTTATGGGTACATGCTGAGATACTTCACAAAAATGATAAAAGTTCCGTTGGAAACAAAAGGTTAATGACCATTTGGAATAACATAATGTACTTAAATCCATTACGCTCCCTAAAGGAGTTAGCTTTGGATATAAGAAATCTAGCGTCAGCACAACTTTTAGCATTAGCACACCAGAAAGGTGCGGTAAATACAATAGAAACGCTTTTCTATCTTAGAACGAGATTCAGGAAAACGATGACCGCTTCCCTTCATGCTGAGCTTGTATTTATAAACCATAAAATCTTAAATTTTTTTCTAGACAGTGAAAAAACTAACCCCACCACCGATATAAGTAAGCGTTACTATTTAAAGGAAATCGAGAAGATAGCTTCCCAAAATTTAAGCATAACTACGCATGACATATGGTCAGATAAGCTAGGAATAATTGAACTTGTTCAAGATGACTCATTAGATAATTTATACGCGACTTCAGAAATTCATTCTCCTCCAATGCAAAATTTTGTTGAAGAATCTGCGCAAGCTTCTCCTATAAAACCTAGTCCTCGTCCAGAAAAACGTACTAAAACCTCCCCTTCTCTTTCCCCTGCACCTATCGCAATTAATGATCCGCTTACATCAACATCTCAGGCTTTAGATATTACTAAACCAGTATGCTCTGATAGTTCTCAAGAAATTCCGAACGTTTTTTCGCAGTTTTCTCAGATGCCCTTGCCTATACAACCTGCTGTTGACTTATACAGGCCTGGGTATTTCTTACCTTTACCTCAGCCGTCTATTTATGCCATGATGCCGAGCAATACAATTCCCTCTTTTATTCTCCCTGCCCCTTTGACTACTCCGATTGCTCCTTTAGCATATAATCCCTGTCAAGCATTCTCATCCAGTAATACCTATACTCCCCTCTTTTCTGCGGGTTCCCTAGTTAGCCAAACGTCAATGGAATATGATTTTACTACGGAAATTCCGTTTGAGCGAGAAGATTCACCACCAGCTGCAGCATATCCTTCATACATATTTAGAACATCCGCAGCTTCACCTAGTCCGGATGAAGATCAGGATGCTTTGCAAATATTATCTAGGTTGAAAGATATCTAAAAATAAAATCGTTTGAAATAATCACTTACTATTCCAATGATAGTAGCAATTTATTTATATATATTAATTAAAAACTGGTGTTCTAATGTCAACTAATACAAATATTTACACTTCTGAAGAAGCGCATGAACATCTCAAAATTACTTATTATAACGCAAAACTATTTTTTAATTTCTATGCATTGATAGAAAAATTCAATGTTGAGGATTGGAAAACTTTGGATAACTCATGGAAAAATGCATTTTTAAATAGTGTGAGAATGAATTTTATGGAATCTCTCGCACAGACTGAAAATCCAACTCCATAATAATTTAAGGTATAAAATGTCTATTAATACAAATTTACATGTACAAACGCCGGGTACCTGGCCAATAGTGCCCACTACTGTGACAGCTTCGGCAAACACTTCATCATCATCATCAAATACAGAGTCACGTTCTTCAGATTCTGAATCCTCGTCTAGCACTGTATCTCGGCGTACTCGTAGAGTTGTTCACACCCCTAAAATCAATAGAATAGACCATGAGATCTCTGTAAAGAGAAGAAAAATTATTTTTGACGACAAATTGAAGAGTGATTTTACTTTTCAAAATTGGAATGGAGTTTCGCAGGTCATTCTTGCTTTCATTGATAACTGCCATTTGATTCCTTTTCATGATGCGCAAGAGCATAAAAGAAATACACGCGTTTATGTCGTGTGGAACCAAACCTTTAACACCATTGATTGTTATAATTATAGTAATCTGTGTACAAAAGTCATTCCTTCAGGGAAAGGGAACTATTTCACGAATCTTTTCACAGAATTAAGATGCAACGAGAAAAAATTTGTCTCTATTGTTCCTAGAGGCATACTACGTCAATGGGTTGCTTCCGGAATAGTCGGTGAGGAAGAATTATCGCGCACAGATGAAAAAAATCTTTTAACAATTGCTCAAGATATAATTTATAATTCGCTTATAGATTCACTAAAAGAGCTTTCACAAAATATTTCAAAGCTAGCTTCTGCACAACTGGTTGTTTTGGCTAATCAGTATGGTATTCTTGAAGTTCCAGAGGCTTTAGACTATCTAAGAAGCCGTTATAGGGTTTCAAAATCCGATGAAGTGGTCGAGCGGCTAATTGCCCTTAACAAAAAGATGTTATTAAGCTTTACCGAATTTTGTAAAAGTAATCCATATAGTGATTTAGCCGAACAAATGGATTGGTATGATAAGTTAGTAGATAGCCGTACGAGTGTGATTTCTCCTTTGTCTGAAGTAAGTTTGAATTTTGTTTCTCTTCAATTACTTTTTTTAGCGGAGGAAAAGCAAATACTGTCTTTAAACGAGGTTGAGGCGTATCAAAAGCTATACTATAAAACTACCTTAAATAGTTTCGAAGTCTCTTTTTTAGAAGAGATCCATTTGCGACTTATTCAATATAAACATATTATTTTTGCAGAAATGTGTACTAGAAATGGTCCCGATCCAATAGAAAATACTATAGTTCCGGCACAAGCTTCTCCAATGCCCTCTGAGGTCAAAAAGTTTCTAAATGTCGATAACTTTTAAACTGATAGAATAATAGCTATTTACTTAGAATAACAAATATAGAGATGTTTTTGACCTTGTTGCATAAATACCCTGTGGGGCATTTATGCAACATTTGATCTATTGCAAAAGTCTGTTGAATTAAAGTTTTAAAAAGAGACAAGCTTGCAGGTCGACCAAGACACTGACAGAGCCGCCTCATGAAACGATTTGGATTTTGGGAAGAAGCTGCTTAAAAGGTCTGAGGAAGGACAGCTTATGTAAAATTATCTTTATTCAAATAAACATCGACTGTCAAGGCATTAATGCAACAAGGCCATTTCCGAGATGAATCTAAAATTTTAGGCTTGATTTAGATACAAAACTACTTTATAATAAAAAATTAATTTATTAATTAATCTAAAAAAAACTGTTGTATAATTATGCCTATACTAAATCAGCTTTATGAATGCAAACAAGCGAACGAATTACAAGCCTTTTTATATAAAAAGATAACTCCAGATATTGGACGTTTTTTTGGCGGGAGAAGATTTGTCCTATTAGGAGAAAGTGGCAGCTTATCTTTGAATGACATTGTCAAACAATTTAAAGCTATTCATCAAAACTCTCCTAAAAATAAAGATATACTCAAAATCGAAAAGGATATCGATGAAAAAATTTATAGACTCGATTCGAATGCCAATGAACTGCTTAATAATAAAAATTATTTTGTTTTTATAATAACAACAATAAAAAGTTTTATAGGAAATCTTATTTTTGATAGAGATCAAATTCTTGATTCGATTAGAGAAGAAATTGGATCGGAGCTACGCTCTATCCGAGAAAAAAAAATACAACTTCTTTATTCGCCTATCCAAGAAAAAAAAAGACAACAACGGGAAAGATTTTACTTACTTTCAATTAGTGAAATTGTGAATGAGTTATATAATCCAAATACAAAAGAAAAACGAAAAACAAAATTAAAAAAATACCTTTACGAAAAACTTTTAAAAGTTAGTAATTCTAATGATATAGAAGAAGTTAAAAAAGCATTTTCATTTTTAATAAAAAATCAACCAAATTTTATTGATTTAGCTAAAGATGTAGAAGGTTGCTGTCGTAACTTAGTAACGAACGATGTCTGTAAACTATTTGAGAGCTTGCAATGGCCAACTGAAGATTTAAAAAAACAATATCTGCCTGAATTTTTAAAAAGTTCAATATTAAATTATTCCAATAATTCAATCAGGTGTTTAACTAGAACAGTTAATGGCTCTTTAATAATTAAAATTATTATTGATCCTAAAAATATTTTTGGATGTGGCATGGGATTTACAACCAACCCAATAAATACTCCTCCCAGTTTAGCAAAAGCTCTGGCCGTAGCTTCTATTTCCGTAGGGGAAAAGGCATTCCTACATATCAAGGAAAAATGTCCGCAAGCTAATATTCCCCTACCCATTAAATTAGAAATCGAACTTGCCACATTTTCTGAGTGCACAATTCCGCGTTCTATGCTTGATCCTATGCTTCCTTATTTGCTGTCAAATCCTCATTTTTCGATCATCTTTTATGATAAAGAATATTTACCAAAGGCTTATGCGCTCCGATGATTGGATGTTTGTCAACAATAGGGATGCTGAGGACAAGTTGACGCCGTTGCGTGTTTCGTGTGCGCCATAAGAAATGCCTTCCGAAACTTCTTGGACTTGGGCTTGAGATGCGATGAAAACAGTAAACGCACTTAAGCCCCCAATGAGTCTATACGCCGACTATTTGGTAATGTTTAAGTGCATTTACTGTTCCTTTGCACCTCATACCACATTTAGGACAGGAAGTGCTGCAAGCACTTTGTAATTATCATGTTTTTTATAATGAAAAATCATTTAGTACTAAATCTAAATCAGACTAAATTATTATCTAAAAAAGTTCATTTTTCCTTTTAAAAAAATTAGGTCGATTGCAATTTGCAAAATTCGACGCCTTTGTTAAAATAAAATTATCATTTAACAAGGAGTAAGCCATGAGTACCGCTTTATTAGTGATTGGCGCCATCATTCTATTGCTGATTTTCTGGGGAGTTGCCCTTTACAACCGTCTAGTCAGCCTAAAAAACCAAGTGAAAAATGCTTGGAGTCAAATTGATGTGCAGCTACAGAGACGTTACGACTTGATCCCTAATTTAGTTGAAGCTGTGAAAGGCTATATGGGCCATGAAAAAGGGACCCTCTTGGCTGTTATTGAGGCTAGAAATCAAGCTTCAGCTGCGCGCCAAGCCATAGAAGACCGCGGCGGCCCTACTGAAGGTTCCTTGAAATCTTTGATCGGCGCAGAAACAGCCCTAAAAGGTGCTGTAGGTCAAATATTTGCCTTGGCAGAGAATTATCCCCAACTTAAAGCAAGTGAGAACATGCAACAACTGCAGGAAGAGCTGGCAACAACAGAAAATAAAGTTGCTTTTGCACGCCAAGCTTATAACGATACGGCGATGATCTATAATACTGCGCAGCAAGAATTCCCTGCAGTGTTAGTTGCAAATGCTTTAGGCCACCATCCGGCAGAATTGTATGAAGTGACTGATGTGGAGGCTAAAAAAGCCCCTAAAGTAACTTTTACCTCATAAAAAAGGACTAGGCAATGGCCTTTAATTTTTGGGAGGCCCAGCGTAAAGCCAGGAGCAGAACAAAAGTTTATGTCTTTCTTTTTATTTTTTTAGTGACGGTTGTTGCTGTTTGCGCTGAATTTTTGATGCGTTATTTAGCTGCCCCAGACTACGACCCTCCAGCCCCTATTCTTGGAATGGGAGTCGCTGCTATTACATTTCTTGTCGCGTTGTATAACTATGCAATGTACAGGGAAAATGGCGGGGGCTATGTAGCGGAATCTTTGGGCGGCATAAAAATCGATCCTTTGACTAGGGATTTTAAGCAACGCCAGTTGTTAAATATCGTGGAAGAAATGTCTGTTTCGGCAGGAGTGCCGATGCCTGCTGTATACGTTCTTCCGGTTAATCAGATTAATGCGTTTGCTGCAGGGCTCAAGAAAGAGAACGCAGCGGTGGCAGTTACAAGCGGATGTTTAGCGCTGCTTTCGCGGGACGAACTGCAAGGTGTGATCGGTCATGAGTTTGGCCATATATATAATGGCGATATGAAAATATCCCTGCAGTTAGCTGCGATGGTGATGGGATTTTTTTTCGTTCTCTATTTAGGGTTAAGAATTATTCAGATAGCGAGCTTTTCGTCCGATAGAGATGGAGAAGATCGCCGTGGCGGCAACCCTGTAGCTATCGCCGGGCTTATTTTTATCATTGCAGGTGTGCTGACATGGTTTTTTGGCTCCCTGTTAAAAGCAGCCATAAGCCGTGAAAGAGAATACCTTGCTGATGCCTGTGCAGTTCAGTTCACGCGTAATCCGGAAGGAATTGCAAATGCATTGAAAAAAATCGGCGGTCAGCATGTTAGCGATATGCCTACACGAGGAATGGCATTTTCGCATTTGTATTTAGATGATAGAAGCGGACTTAGTGAGTTGTTTGCGACACACCCTCCATTATGGAAGCGTATTGCAGCTATTGAGGGGTTGACTTATCTCCCTCCCGAATGGAAGAAAGATCTTCCGAAAGGTCCCGATGACAGTACAAAGACTGATGTAGCTTAGGCAGCGTCTACACTTTGCCGAGAATCCTTAATCTGGGTGAAACGCTCTTTTTAAAAACATTGTATAAGATGCCCTCGACAAGTCGAGGGCTATGAAAACGGCGACAAGTCGCCGCACTGCTATACTAGGAAAGTTTCAGTCTATTTTGGCGGGGGCGGAGGTGGTGTAATTTGATTTACATCGTCTCTATCACCTCTGCATCTTATGCCTTTGATGATCGCATCAATAGAAAATAGACCTGGACCAAAAGCAAGAACGATCAATGCTGTTAATAAGTAATTAAATGGAGCTTGCTGTGCAAAAAGCTCAGGCTTGTTGATTATATCGATGATTGCATCATGGTGCGCTGTTGCGTAAGCTACGGACATGACAATTGCGATTGCCAAGGCTGCGAAACGTGCCCCAAAACCGAATATTAACATTAGCGATCCGATGGTCTCGACAATACCTACAAGATATGCATTAAAGTGAGGCAAGGGAATGTTTAGCGATTGGAAAGTTTCCGCTGTTTGGCTGATGTTGCCAAGTTTTCCTAGTCCGGTTTGCAGAAGTAGAAATCCAAAATAAAGGCGGAGTGCTAGAAGCAAGAAAGGCTGTATGATCTTACCTAGACCGGTAAGCAGGTAATATACACTGCCTGAACGTCGGCATGAATTGGACATGAAATGTCTCCTTCGTAGTTATGTGGAATACATAACTCATAATGATGTAAAAGAAATATTTCAAGTAAGAAGGAACAGGAAGAAAAAATGAGGGATAAGATGCAGCGACAAAAGCCGCTGCATAAAACAGAATTTATCTAAGTCTTTCGCCTTTATTACGTACGCGGAAGTTCGGTCCAATAACAGGATTTTTTGCTTCTAAAATTGCTTGTTTTAAGACTAGAGCGAAGGCACTTTTCGGCTTAATTTCTAGGGCAGAATCTACATCGGCAAGTGCGCGATCATAATCTTTCAAAGCTAGATAAGTACCGGCGCGATCTTCAAATGAAGTTGCTGATTTTTGCTTCAGTTCAATAACTTGGTTGAAATCTGCAAGCGCTTCATTATATTTTTTTTGTGAAAAATTAAGATGGCCTCTAACCTTGTATCCTTTTGGATCGTTGGGCATAGCTTTAATGTAAGTGTTGACGGCGTTCATTGCGTCCTCAGGTTTGCCTTCTCTAACGAGTTTTGAAATAGCTGGCAGCGGTTGGGAAACTTTATTTGCAGTTTCTGCAGCTTGGATATTCGTTACTGAGGTAAAAACACAACTTAGAACGATTGATAAAATTATTTTACGCATAATACACCTATATCTCAATTTAATACGAAAATACTAAATGAACAGGTGAATTATTACAAATCTAAATTTCAGGAGAAATAAACACATTATAATCGCAGATTCTGACAAAGCCTAATTTTTGACAGGACTCTACTACGATTGGATAGCTTTGCATAGCGATAAGCTTGCACTTATTTTTGTAGGCATGCGCTAACAAAGTTTTTACAAGGTGGGTGCCTAATCCTTGGCATCGAAACTCAGGTAGGACGCAAACAGAATATAGACCGCCGGTGGATTCGTTTAGGAAAAGTGTCGCTGCAGCCACAGGCATTCCTTTATAATAACCTATATAATGTTGCAGTTGTGTTGTGGATCCAATTTTAGGGAAAAACTGACAATAACGGGTAATCGACTCCCCTTCAATATCAAAGGATTGTGCGACGACTTTGCCCCATTCTACAATAGTGCTGTCATCTTCCACTAAACGGATTAAGAAATCAGCTCTTTCAACTGCAGTTTCATGTTCTTTATTCAATATTCCGATCATGGTAGGCATGACGCCGATATGGAGTAGATTCTTTTGGATAAGCTTTTTATTCAGGTCTTTAGGTGTAGACCTTTGGGATATCCACCACGTGAAAGGCACTTTACGCCGTTTGAAATGTTCAATCGTCATTTCTAATTGCTCAGTGATATTCTTTGAGGGGTATTGCGATCTGAGCACGCCATTGAAAAGCGGATGCGGTATTCCTGTAATTAATTTAGTTTCGTACGCATCGTAATGCAGCTCCACATCCAACTGGGACCAGAACATGACTTGATTATCCTCTACAAATTTTACTAGTTGTTCTAATGTAATATTTTTAGAGGTTAATTCCATGCTTTACTTTTCCTTAAAGTGGGGTCGGAGCTTTTCTGAAATAAATTCTGCAATATTCATTGCTTGCTGATCGGTCAGGATAGGATTTCCGTGCGGCATATTGGCCTTAATAAATGATGCCATTGTAGGTACGGAATGCATACCTGCGCTGTCATTAAAGGATTGATCTCCCCAGACAGCGGGCACACCTGTAGTTCCTTGTCCATCGGGCCTATGACAGGAGGCACATTTGTTCCAATAATCGGTTGCACCTTGCACTTTATTACCTTTGATCCCTTCAGGTAATGCTTTTAGTCCAAGCCAAGGCTTAATAGGCAGCGGATCTGCTTCAGAAGAGATCCATTTAAGGTAGGCAACTACAGTTTGCATTACTGTAGAATCTACCGGGGGCGCTTTTCCATTTAGGCTGCGTAAAAAGCAGCTTTGAATACGCTCTTCAATAGTTATTTCCCGGTCGAAGCGTTTTATATAGCGAGGGTAGGTTGATGTAACACCTACTAGTGAAATGCCACCGTTCAGCCCACCTAGAGTATTTCCCCCGACAAAATGACAGTTGTTGCAGGTGAGGCCATTTCCAACAAACTCAGGGGCATTGGTAGGGGTATCGGTGAAAATTTTATACCCTTGGACAACTTGAGCGCGTATATTTTCAGGTGATTGGCCTGGATCCATTAAATTAAAGGGGTATTTTTTACCGTCATGTTCCAGAACGTAACGGTACTGTCCTGTACTGTCCCATTGGACGCCGGGTGGGAGTTCTCCCAGCGGAAGGGAGTCGCTTCCCATTCCAAATGATATAACTGCGCGCAGGATATGCGCCCACATTGATTCAAATGCCATTCTACTCTCGCTAATGTTACATTTTTGTTATCATATCAGATAAAAAAATGTTAAGTTATGTTTTTATAATTGGATAGTATTCAAAAGGAATTTTTATGAAACAGAGCATTTTCCTAGATAGAAATGGTGGAATCATCGCTTTGGTTACGTTGCTCGTCTCGTGGTTTTTATTTACCAGTGATACATCCATGCTATTTAAAAGTTTCACTGCGGCTCTTCTAACTAGCGGATTGGTATGGATTTCATATGTGATGCTGCGTTGGTTGATTGATTCATTCCGTGGGGAGTAGTTTTATGCATGCACAAAGGAAGGAAACAGTTCATCCGGGCGTTGAATATGTGCATTATACTGATGACTCCCCTCTTTCTGTGCATATCTTAAAGGCTGATCCTAATGTATGCAGGATTGTTTGCGCAAAAGGTTTAAATAATGGCATTGGCAGAGAATGCCTGCCAACTATCGCAGGCCGTTATGATGCTTTAGGGGCTATCAATGGAGGGTATTTCACGATCGGTGGAGCATATGATGGCAGATCGTCCGGTATGTGCAAAATATTAGATAGATGGTTCTCTTCCCCTTTCCGTGAAGCGAGCACGATAGCATGGAATGATCATGACCCTCGGGTGGAGTGTTCTAGGGGAGGGATAATTTGGTCCCTTAAGCTAGGTGATCGATTCTATCCCATCGATTACTTTAACAGTCCTATTAGACCAGAGATGGCAAGCCTTTTCTCTTGGGCGATGCATAGATCGACGTTAACTCCTAAAGGTACTTTGGAGGTTGTATTCAAAGACGGAACCATTATCTCTGTTCACAAACCGGGTGGCGACACAGCAATTCCTTCCGGAGCATGGGTTTACGCATTGGACAAGGGGCATGCGGACTATGGCAGTCACTTTGAGGTGGGGATGAAGGCAGAACTGAACCACCGTTTTGTGTTCTTTAATGAGAATTTTGAAGACGTTAACGTTGCTCCTGAATATGAAGCATTTTGGCAAAATGCAGATTACCTGATGAGTGGTGGTCCTATATTGATAAAAGATGGAGTTGAAACTTCAAACTACGACAAGGATATTTTGAAACAGTCTGTTATGTATACAAGGCAGCCGCGTTCTGTGATAGCAGTGACAGAAAATAATGAATGGCTTTTTGCTGCAGTGGAAGGCAGGCAGCCACGTGTAAGTAAGGGAATGGATGTTATGGAAGTAGCTTCGTTTTTAAAATCCATAGGGTGCAAACACGCACTGAATATGGACGGCGGTGCTTCAGTCTTGATGATGGTCGAAGGAAAGATAATCAATACTCCTATGTTCAACGGTATAGAATCGGATGATGAATTAGGGCAAAGGCGTATAGCTGATGCATTACTCGTTGTTCCAAGATAAATATATTTTCATTTCTGTCCTATGTTAACTCCTGATGAAGGGTTAAGTCTTTGATATTCAAATCGTGATGACTTTTTTCTCCGAATAGTCTAATTAGAAAAAATATTTTAATGAGGTTCGGTGAAGATAATCTACTTTTTAATTTACCTACTATGGGGTGTTTTTCCACTGGAAGCTGCTATTGCTTATAAAGTGTGGACTAAGCCGCTGAACCAAACAGTTCATGTGCTCGAAATTGATCCTCAAAAATATCAAGTCCTACTTGTTAAAGCAAAGGAATCTGGTACCGGTTTAGAGACAGTGCAGTCTATGCAAGCTAGATATGGAAGTATGGCCGGTGTGAATGGTGGATTTTTTAAAAGTAATGGTTCTCCAGCCGGAGCTTTAAAAATCGATGGGCAGTGGTATACAGGAGCTGCGGATGAACGTGGCGCCGTAGCTTGGAATGCAGGCGGTAAAGACTGTCACTTTGGACGATTTACAGTAGGGTTTCACCTTCATAGTAAGGGAAAGGAGATACCCATCGATGCATTAAATACTCCATTGGAAGAAGGGCAAGTTGTTATGTATACCCCGGTATATGCGCTTTCTACCTTAACCACACCTGCGGCAAAAGAACTAGTCATCAAAGACGGAATCATACTAGAAGTACGAAAGGGAGGAAGACGCGCTGAAATACCTCAAAATTCTATCGTTATCGCATTTGGTAGAAATCAGTTGGCTCAAATTGAAGATTTAAAAGAAGGTGATAAAGCAGAGCTGATAGAGAAATACTCCGATGAGGTCTGGGGAAAATATAAGAATATTTTAGGGGGCGCTCCCCTTTTAATTGAAAATGGAATCATTGTTGAGGATATATCCAAAGAGAATGTCCATAGTACATTCTTAGAGCTACGCCATCCCCGTACAGCTTTAGGTGTGAAAAAAAACGGTTCTTGGCTGTTTGTTCTAGTGGAAGGGCGAAAGTTAGGGCAAAGCAAAGGTGCAACAATTAAGGAGCTGGCAGAATACATGAAAGAATTAGGCTGCCAATATGCCCTAAATCTAGATGGAGGCAGTTCTTCAACATTTGTAGTGGAAAATAAAGAAATCAAAGGAGCTCACGGAAGCGTATCGGAATTAGTTTCGAATGCAGTTTTGATCATCCCTAAATGAGGCGAAAATGGGACAAATCATTTGTTTCTTTGGACTTGCATTTTTCCTTACACTGAACACTCTTTTCACCCTACCCTACATTAAACCTGCACATGTCGCACAAGAAGTTTGGGATGTGATGCAGCCTCTTTTCCTGCCGGAAAACCATAGTTTAAGAAATAAACTAGATAAAATTTTTAATAGAGGTAGGCCGACGGCCAACAAAATCTCGCTTTTAAAGGCAGGGTTTACCCATTTGAAAATAGGCTCTATTAGCCAGACCACCGTAGCAAAACACCCTAAGTTAAGAGATTATGTTCTGAAATTATTTACAGATGACGTTGCCTTTTCAGAATGGGAGCCTTTAAAAAAACGTGTAGATGCCTCAATAAGTGTTAGTAAAACTGTTGAAAATCTGGGGTATAATTCAATTTTTGTTATTCCAAAAAAATGGATTTACCCTCTCCCAGCATCATCAACACCTGCGGATAATGCTATCTTACCGAAAAACTTTATTGTTATTGCAGAGGAAATTGACATCACCGGCAAATACGAGAACTTGCGTATCTGGCACGATAGAGTGGATAAAAGGATGTTAATCGCTTTACACCATCTCGTAGCTATAGAAGGTCTAGATGACTCTGTGCTGCCACGCAATATTCCTTTTACTAAAAATGGAAAAAAAATCGCCTTGGTGGATCTTGAACATCATCAGCAGTGGCCTATTCCTTATCACAAGTTACTACGTTTTTTAAATCCGAGAATGGGGGTATTCTGGAGCAATATACAACATTAGGATGGAACAACAAATGAATAAGTACTTATTATTTTTCTGCTCGTGTATTAATAAAACGAAATGAATTAAATGTAAGCTGTTGTAAATAAGTGTTGCTAGGTGTTTTAATGTTATGCTATTGCTTGTTTTATTTATTTGCATAATTTCCTTGAGGAATATTATTTTTGCACGCAGCATATTAAAAATACTTTAGGAGTATCAATTATGAGTGGACCAATTGTCTTAGGTTCGTCTGCTATTTACAATTCAGACCGTCTCTTTTTTATGTCGAATAACGTACAATATCGCCTGCTCTTTGTCTTTGAAAAGTCTGTATATCAACCTTCCTTTTGCGAATGCACTAGAAATGATCGTGCAAAAAGACAGTATGTATTCAAAAAAAGTAATTCGCCGGAAATAGTCATACTTTCTATTGGATGCGCCAGAAAGAAATTCGAGTTAACTCCAAAACAAAAAAATTTATTGAATAATCTTTTGAAAAACATTAGTAATCCTACAAGTTGTTATTCTCAACTTGTTTTCAATTCAGGAAAAGATGTTTTCGGTTTAGATAACTTAAAAAAGTATCTTTATAAAATTGAATTAGTGCTCAATGGTAATACAAGTAAAATAGATAAATTTACAATTCCTGATCCACTTCATTTATTATCCTGCAGACTTGCTAAATTAATAACTGATGAAAAGGTCATTGCTTATATAGGCTTATTTTTTAGAGACATTAACACGAAAGAAGATAGAGCTCTTTTTCGCGAATACTATCAATGGTATTCAAGTTTAAGTGGATCTCTAGAAAATAGACCCAACTTCAATACTACTAACAGCATACAAAAACTTCCCGAGATTTCAATAACCGAAGATGCTGTGAAGATGTATGATGATAGTGATGATGAAGACATAACAAATGATGATGATACTGATGATGAGGACATAACAAATGATGATGATTCTGATGATGATGTAACAAATGATGATGATACTGGTGATGATGAAGTAACAAATCCAGATGATGCTAAAAATTTTCAGGATGAATGCGATAATGATCCATTTTTTGGAGTCCCTGTCTATTCGCTACAAAGTCTACCAGTAGAACAAGTCTTCGATAACTTATCAAATTCGTCATACCCTCCTTCAGATAGTTCTTACCAAGCATCCACTTCATCATATCAACCTTTAGATAGTTCTTATCAAACCTCAGATTCGTCATACCCTCCTTCAGATAATTCTTACCAAGCATCCACTTCATCATATCAACCTTCTGAAAGCTCCTACCACGGATCTGACTCTGTATTTTCTACTGACCTTGACGGTTTGGAAGAGAGCAGAGCATTACCTACTGCAAATGAAGATCAAAGGGATCAGACGACATCGATGGATATTTTGGAAGATCCCTTAAGTATATATGATACAGCGGGTGTGGAGGGGAGTACTTTTTTGGAGTGGCCCTTCCTTTTTGAATTTGAAATGCAAAATAATGATTGAAGAAAAGTACCCTTAGATAATTAAAAATTCTTTGAGCATTTGATAATAATAAATATGAACCTCTCCCCATCGGAATGGACTTACATCCAGATCTTAAGGATGGGAATTATCATTCGGTATATTCTTTCAGCGATGTGTATCCATTTTCTGAACTTGCGGGTGTCGTCAATGAAAATAATAGAAAACTCCAAGATGAGTTAGATGAAATATTTTCAGTAGTGGGGAAACTTACTATAGAAATTACCCCCTAATATTAGGGATGCAAACAGCGTTAAGAGACTAAAATCATGAGTACATTAATTATAAACCCATCAGTTGCTGATCCTTCCTCTGTGAATGGTATTTATAAATCTTCTAAGGGACATGAATATCGACTTCTCTTTGTTTTTCGTAAACGCCAAAATATTTCAAACCTTCATTTATGTGAATGCCTAGAGGGATGTAAAGGAATAAATCATTTTGTATATAAGAGAAGGGATAAATCCAAATTAAAAATAGCAACTATAGGTCCTTCTAAGTCAATATTTAATCTATCCGATAAACAATTCAATTTCTTACACAACTTTTTCCGTGACATTTTAAAGTTTGAAAGTACGTGTTTTGATCAACTTTATGAAAAACTTGATGCTGAGTTTTATATAGCGGATAAAGAATTATTACATTCTAAGATTAAATTTTTGATCTATCCTGACGAATCAAATTTCATCACTCATATTCCGGATCCTTATTATATGTTGTCGAGCCGACTTAAAGACCTGATCTCAGATAAAAAAGTGATATCCTATGTTGGATTATTCTTCAGAGGCATTACTTGTGACGAAGATAAAAAACTGTTAGAAGAGTACACAAAATGGCATCATTTGACATCCGAAACCTTCATGCCTACTTTACTGAATGACTTTTCAAAAAAGAGAAGAAAGACGCATTCGAAAAAAAATAAACTGAGCAAAAAACCAGCCGCTGCCCCATTAATGCAAAATCAAATTGTTCAAAATATACAACCCATTGCACAAACGGAGACAGAAAAATTATTAGATGGTAATCCCTTGTCGGAGATTGTAGATCAAAATTCTCATTGCTTCAGTGATCGCACTGCCCCATTTCAACATTTACCTTTTGTTGAAATGAGTTATAAGGACGACGTTAATAAAAGTGCCCCCATAACTGCAGACAAGTTTTTGTCAATGTTCCAGGAAATTCATGGAATGTCCTACCCAAAATTGGACACATCATTGCAATTTTCACCCTCTTCACCGGACTCTCTGGACAGTAAATTTGAAGGAGATGGCGCTGCTGATGCAAGTACAACTTTCTTAGAATGGCCCACCCCATTTGAATTTTAGGTTGATAAACAAGGATAATAATAGTAGTTCTAGTGAGCACCGGCAAACTATAGATGGGTACATAACTACTGGCCTCACAGATTATTCTTTGGGAGCCTTTTAGGAACTATGAGTTGATCTAGGGGATGAGATTAATTTTTTAATGGATAAGCAATGGCTTTTGGTGATTACTCCTCAACAAATGTAATATCGTCTCGAGAAAGTTGTTTGCGGTTTCAAGACTCTCATAGGAATTGTTATCGCTTAGTCTTCCTATTCAGAGATGTATTGCAAAAATTTCAATGTGATTGCCAACAGTCAAATCACATCTATCGCCCGCTGAGATATTTTGTAATAAAAGCAGAGAGAGGGGGTGCGCTTTATATTATAAGCCTAGGATGTGCTGTAAGGGTATTTAAGTTAAGTCAAGCCTTAAAAAATTATCTGACGAAAATTTTTAGGAAACTGGAAAAGTCTCAGCAATTCTATAATTGGAGGATGCATACATTACTCAATTCACAGATTAGCGCCGACTTTGACTGGGACATTTTTCGCACTAGATTTAACACTGAATACGATATTTCTTTTCTAAGCTTTGCCGAGAGCTATTTACTTAATCCAGTCAAGATTCCAAACCCTCCACTCATCTTGAAAAGCCTGCAAGATCGGTGTATTGCACCTGAAGATGCCCTTGACTACTTAGGCCTATTCTTTAAAAAGTCTCTTTCTAAAGAGGATGAATCTAAGATTATAGACCTGAATGGTAGATTTATGATCCCGCCACGATAAGGGATCTTAATAAGATTATGTTCTAAAGCTATCCGTGAGTTCTGCTTCGAACTTTGTCCAAGCTTTTTCTTTGTCTTCAGGCGTCATAGATGCCATCTTATTGTTTACCCAGAATCCTTCAAATTTATCAATAACAGCAGATCGTACATTTATTTGTGCCCATTTATCGTAGCCAGTATCGTCATGCGCCGGTTCACTAAGGAGATGTGCGCGGATAGCGTGTTTTCCTGCTCGTTCGAAATCATAGTTGACCAGTTGGTCCATCTCATAACCATCCGGGTGAATTTCCTTTTTAGCAGAAAGCTGAGGGTTGATATGTTTGACTTCTGATTTAAGGTCTTCGATCATTTTCTTTGGACTACTATAGACTTCCAGTAAATGATTTTTTGTTTCTGTTGGCAGTCTGGGAGCATTTTCATGCGCTACGAGCGCACGGGAAGCTTCTACACCTGGCGTGTATTCAGCGCCCGCCAATACCATACGTGGGCGTGATTCTTCAAAGTCTATACTGTGAAGGGCAAAAGTACCGTCCTCGTTTTTCTTTAAAAGCAGACCGCCAATATTGTCATCCTGGTTGCGTAAATCATCGTTTAAATATCTTATTGTCCATGACTCTGCAGCGCTTTTTTTCGAGTTGTCCGTAAAGAATGATTGTTGTAAAAAGTCTTTGTTAGTGTGGTCAAAGCCTAGCTCAGCGGACATAGCTAGGCTCTTGGAGTGTTTTAGTTCCATGATAGAGTCTGTTATCCTATTATGGATCGGATCAGTCGCTTCGCTATTTTGTTTTGCCAATTCAGGCTTAGATGTATTCCCGGCAGCTATGGATTCATGTCTTTGGGCAATATGGCCTTCCAGGGTTTTCTGTTCTTCAGGAGTAAGTTTCAATTTTTCAAACTGCTCATCGGAAAGTCCCATCTCAGTCTTATATTCAGCACGATCATTTTCCTGGATGTATTGAGCTAATCCCAGTTTTTGTTCATTGGATAACGTACCATGCTTCTGCAATATTGTTTCTTTGAGTGCTGCTAGACCATTTTGACGAGCGGTATCTCGCAGTTTATTAATCTCAGTGCCTAATTTTTTTTCTTTATCAGCAGTTTTTAGTTCTTTTTCATAGTTGGTGATAGTTTCGCTTATGGTAGGTGCAACTTTACTGAGGTCTATGCCCATTGCCTTCGCTAAATGATTCTTTTCTTCTGGGCTAAGCTCATTTAGATTCAAAGAACTAAGCATTTGATTTTGTGTTACTGTATCATTCACAGTGACTGCTAAACGTGAAAAATTATTCCCGTCGCCTTCGGATTTTAAATGCGCTTTTAAAGAACCCATATCTTTGGGATTAATGGTCATGTTATTGACATACTGGCTGAGCTGCTTCTCGTCTGCATTTCCGAACACTGCTAGCATTCTTTCAGGACCTTTGTTTCCTATTTGCTTTTGACCTTCTTCTACTGCACCAAAGGCAAGAGCTAGTGTCAGTGTATATTTCTGCGCCGTCCCATCATTGGGAACAAATTCTTCCACTAAAAATTCACACTGTCCGGCCTCGTTTTTGACGCCATTTTCTTGGACGAAATCATTGTAACTATGGCTATCTTCCCCTTCTTGGGGTGTGAAGGTTGTTTTAGGTAAGTTTGAGGGATCTATACTTACCAATGCGCTTCCGACATTGCTTAGAGGGTGGGCATAGCCTAGGTGCTCCATATAAGAGAACTTAGAGGCGTCTTGACGGCCGTTAAAACCATCTTCGATCCTGAATTTAAAAGCAAAAGTGACGTTTTCTTTGCCTGGAATATGTCCTACAAGAATCGGTGTAGTACTACCGCTAATAATAAAAGTGCTTTTGTTTGGATGGGCAATGACTTTTTCGCCCATATTTTGTAGAACAAGCTGAAAAGCTTGGGAGCTTCCGCCAGCCGGCTTGGGGGGTAAACGGTTTTCGTAAAGATAGGTATTGGCAAGATCTGCGGCCATACGCTTTCTTCCGCCTTCTGTTTTTAGGTCTTTGATCTGATCAGCTGATAGTGATGCTTTGGGATCAATATCCTTCATCAGATCGCGAAATCCTGTGATCGTTTGTTTTAATTCGGTAGCTTCTGAACTAAATTGTTTTACTAGAGGCGAAGAGCCTTCGGGAAGATCTAAATCTTTATAAGCAGCGCGTGTAGCCATATATGAGATGGCTTCTTCATAATTGAAGGGGTCTTGGACATAGTGATTCTCTGTGAGTATCTGTTTAAATTCTTTGACTGAATCGCTAACTTCCTTGTTAAATTTTTTCTCTGTCTCGTTTTTACTCTCCAGCAGCTTTTTATTTTTTGGATTTGCCATCGAAAAGCGTGCTACCGAAGCTGTCATATTTGAGCGCATACCTTTAAAAGTTCCTTCCACATTATTCATACGGGTTTTCAATACTTCGATTTTATTCTCGATATGATTATGAAGGGAGTCTATCTCAGCACTGAGTTTATTTATCTCTGCCGGATCGGATGTGTTCTGTAGATCGGCCTCTAGTTTGGCTAATTTGCCCTCATCAGTGGCTAATGCCCCCATCTCTTTTTGGATTTTACCAATCTCTGTTTTTGCTGCTTCAACAGTTGAAGATTGTATAAGCTGTGTTTTTTTAGGGGTTTTTAATCCCTCCGGCAGGGCTTGTTTAAAACGTTCTTTAGTTGCCATAGAATTTATCGCTTTGGCATCTGAATCTATAGTATGGGAAGATTGGTGAGCGAGAGCATCCACATTTTTTTTGCCTGCGGATAAAAGCCCTCGTATTTTGACAGCTTTGTCTAAGCCATCAGCTTTAGCTTTTTGTTCCGGTGGAAGGGAGTCTTTAGTAGAGGCGTTGAAGTTTGTTTTAAAAGATTGGTCAATATCTGCACGATTGAAACGACCAGAAATGCGTTTCATCATATTGGACATGCTTCCACTTCTCTGGAGAGTGGGTGTTGTTGTGCGCTGGACGTCAGTGGGGGCGGCAGAAGAAGAAGAGGTTGAAAAATTGACCATATTAACCTCATATATATAATTATATTATACTTAATATTTTAAATAATATCTTTACAAATATGGTGTTTTTGTTTATGCTATAGTTTACGTTGGAGTTTTACATGACATTATTATCGAAATTTTTTGGTTGTTTTTGTTCTAAAGAACCAAAAGTATTAAACGGGTCTAGTCATACAGAGTCCAGTGAAAATTCTGTATTCCTAAATAACGATGTTCTTCTTATTGCGTTTAGATATCTAAACTTCAATGACTTATGTAATGTCTCTCGAGTCAACCATCAATTTAATAGAGTCGTCATTCAGTTAATGAATGATAATTTGGGTAAATTACCTAGATGTACGATTGTAGGAAAACCATTATTTCTTAGCCTAATAAATAGCCATAATCAGCAGGCAAGTGTTACGTATTCCCCTTTTGCTTCCATTAATAATATCGATGTTTCAACCATTGCAACAGAAGCTGACTGGACAACAAAGCTAAGTAATGCCCCCTTTGTCCAGAGATTGACACTGCAAGGCAATGCAGGCGTATCCGGGGATGTGATTAATAAAGGTTTAAAAACCTTACCTTTCCTCACTCATGTAACTTTTATGGATTTTGAAGATGCTGAATCCGTTGCTCTTTCTATAGAAGGATTAAGCAAAATCCAGGGCTTTAGCTGCCAAGCACACGAGAATTTAATTGAAGGAAATACAAATGTCTCCCCTATTATTAAGCAACTAGCTATTAGCTCGCCGTTACTGGAAAAATTGGAAATTAAAGGTAAAGTTTCTATCGAAGGAACCGTTGGAGAAAAATATCCCCTCGTCACGCTATCAAAAAACTGCACAGCCTTAAAGAAACTTCATCTGCCGCAAGAGTTGCAGATTCTTATCGGCATAAAGGAATTTCTAGAAAAGGTCGTTCCTAAAAATATTACAGAGCTTAGCTTTGCTCATAATGATCTTGAAACCGTGCATATGCAGTATTTAACGCTAAAATGCAGACAGATGCAGGTACTTAGAGTAGATTCTGCCGGAAAATTGGATCCTAAAATCCTTGCAAATATCTACCGACTAATGACTCAGCTGACTTTGTTAGAAATACATGGTTTAGATACTGACGACCGTATGTTTGACTTCACCAATATGTCGCTATCCTTGAAGCAGCCAGCTAAATTAGGTAAAGAAGTATTTAAGGTGCGAGCGAGCTAGACAACATTAAATAGTCATTAATATCAAATACATTGAATATCATCTCATTAACGTCTTTCTCATTCACTTGCAGAGTAACATCACTGGTGAGGTCGTTAACAGGCCAGTTCCATAAACCATAGTTGCTTAACATTTCCAGCCAGTATTCATTATTTTTTCTCCAATATTCGTCCGCTTGGCCTAAATAAAGGTTGACCATTTCGTATTCTTCTTTAGAAGGTCCCTTTGTGGTGAGCTCTCTAAGGTTTTTTAAGATCAACTCAATGATTTCTTGATTGATGTTGAAAGCAGAACGATATTGGATCGATAAAACGACGGGTGTCAAATGTGGATAAAGTGGAAACTCATAGCTCACATCAATCCCTTGATAACTTCCCGTCTTTTCTTTTAGCAATGTGCGCAACCTTTCTTCTACAAGATTGGCAAGGAAATCTATTGTTCTAATACTTTCCTGTGTAACGGTAATCTTAAGCGGGAAAACAAGCTTAGTAAATCCATCGCCCTTCTGATGGAGGTTAAACGATTTTTGAGTCTGTCCTTTAATAGGTAATGATTCTTGAGATGGCACCTCAAACTCGGAAGCGTTTATTTGAGCCAGCGGTTTCCACTGACCCAAATGTTCTTTCAATAATTGATAAGCTGTTTCAGGCTCTATGTCACCCACAACGACAATAGTATAATTCTTGGGATTTGAAATCGTCTTTCGCAGAAAAATATTAGCATCATGAGGATTTAATATCTGCAAGTCGCTTAATCTCAGAGACTGCAACTGTGGTAATGCGGGGTATAGCTGCTCTTTCAACAAATCATCCAGATCGACAGTCCTAGCATCGGCTTTCTCTTCCAGGTTTTTCCATATCTTCTGTTTGATTGCATCGGAACCCTTGGAGGTTATGTGTGCATTCTGAATAAAGGTAGATGCTAAAGTGAAGAACTTGTCCATCTTCTCTGTAGGCAGTGTAGCCTCCATCACAGTAAAGAAAGGATATACTTTGGAGGTCAGTTCAATGCCTTCTGCATATAGCGTGGCGGAAATCTGGTCGCTTGTCTTCCCATTAACACCCGACTCCCATGCCATTTCTATCGCGAGTTCAGCGGAAGCGCGTGCGCGGGGTGACTCGTCAGCATATCCTCTGGACGCTATGACACGTACGCTGACTTCATCCGGTTCAAAAGTTGTGGGAAGGACAAAAAGCTTTATGCCGTTAGGCAGAGTATAGCTTTTGGTAACAAAAGCCGCCTTTGAAATGGCAGGTAAGGGCGCTTCATCTTTGATAGGAGGAATTGAACATTGTCCCTGGCAAGGGTCAGTGAAGAAATAATAACCAAGGAGAAGCGCCAAGCATAGTAGCAGTGCAGAGATGAGGGATAGGAATACAACAGTGTTCTTCATGACCGTACTATAAATTATATTTTGTTTTGCGAAAAATAGATTCGTAGGTAATTTATGAACAATATTTGATGTAGGATGAATCTTTTCCTTGATCTTTTTAAAGCTGTTCTGGCATAGTTTTACTATCTCGCCCAGATGGTGGAATTGGTAGACACGCTAGACTTAGGATCTAGTGCCGCAAGGTGTGTAGGTTCGAGTCCTATTCTGGGCAATTGTAGGACACTTTTCAATATGAAAAGTGTCCTTTTTTATTTTGTAAGCCATTGGATTTCTGAAGGATAAGCATTAAAGCTGGATTCATTCCTTCGGTTCGATACTTTCCATCTTGATAAATCAATTTTCCAGGAAATACCGAACCAAGCATTTTTCGTTTCACATCTAAAGGCGCCATTTGAAAGTAAATATCCATGTGCGTCAAAAGGCTGAAGCCATACCTACTGTATTTTTCAAAAGCCGTATCGCTAAGCCTCAAGCTTTCCATTTCGAGCTTTAGTTTTTCGATTTGGTCACAGGTATGACGTTTAAGACGACTATAGGAGTCTGGTTCTAGCTCACCTGTTACAAACCGTTGTTGATCAAACTTGAGCAGGTTAGCTTCATGGCAAGCTAGCTGGCTTTTCAGTTTGTTGAGCTGTTGTTCTCTGTCTCCTTCTTTAGCCTTAAAAGTAACCTCCATCATCGCTAAATAAAGCTCTGCTATTTCTGGTTTAGGGCATAGGTTTTTCAAGTAGTCATCGAACTTTTGCTAAAGTTTAGGTATACTATTTGAGTGATTCAGACCATGTTTTTGGGGTATTTTTACCATAATGAATGACTCTTATCTCTTGAGACTCAAGAATAGGGATTCGTGATTATTGGATTGTCCTAACATATTTTTTCCAAGCCATATTTGCATGGCAACATTGCCAGAACTTGCTGATTGCCACTGCATGCGTCTTAATGCAACTTTCGCTTGGTTTGCCCTTTTTTAAGGCTGTCGGAAAACCTGGCATACAGAGTATCACGACAACAACCCAAAACAGTTGCTATTTCGTCGCCAGTACAGCCAATGCTAGCCAGTTTTTCTACCATTTCTGGTTGAATGTCTTTTTGAGGGCGTCCACCATTAATAATCGTTTTTTCTTTTCTCACATCTACCTTCCAACTCAACATAGAAAAAATTCTATAGAACGCATTTCTATGTTATTTTCTATGTTTGGCTAAGACAAATTCTTTTTATTTAAGCATCTTCTTATAATGAACCAGTGTTTTATCATCATTAACAAATTCTTCGATTAAAATTCTGGTTGCATTCGCAACTATATCTTCTCTTTTTTTCGCATGTTCATTATTACTTGTGTAATAAATACCAATTAGAATTGGAGCATGATTTGGAGGCCACACAATCGCTAGATCGTTTGTTGAGCCATAAACAGCTCCTGTCCCTGTTTTGTTACCTACTACCCAGTTATTAGGGATAGCGGATCTAATTCTGGAAGCGCCTGTTTGTGTATTGATTAGCCAAGTAATGAGCAGATCTCTTTGAGGTTTATCTAAAATCTCACCGATTGTTAATTTACGAAGGCTTTCAACCATGGATTTAGGAGTTGATGAGTCTTTTAAATTATTAACTCCTCCAGAAAAAGCTTCTGCTGGCCAGTCATTATCCTGTCTAAAGGATAAATCTCCAATAGATTGAGCAAAGTCATTCATTCCTTGAACGCCATCAATTATTTTTAAAAGAAGATTCATTGATGTATTGTCGGAAAAGCTAATTGATGCTGCGCACAAATCCTGAATTGTCATTCCAGTAGTAACATATTTTCTAGTTACCGGACTCCATTCGTTTAATTCCTCTTCTGAATACTTAATATTCGTTAAGAGAAGAGAAGGATCTGACATACTTTTTTTTAAAACAGCTGAAACGCCGATCACTTTTGATGTACACCCAGTTGGGAAGACTTCCTTAGCACGATACTCGATAGTGCAATCATTTGCCGTATTGATAGCAAAAACTCCCACACGCTCTTCAATATTTGATTCTAACGCTTTTAACTTGTCCATAACGGATAAATCTCTCTGAATATGAGCGTTTAAAGCATTTGAAAATAGCAAAACGGCCGTGGTCATTATCATTATACATTTCATAAATACCTTGAGTTGTACTGAGATTATAATTTTTATGTTCTTAGACTGAATTTTTTTTGAGGATCGAAGGGGCCTGTAGAAATTTCAACGAGCATTCCTCGTTCACGCATTTTTTTCAATCTTGAGCTTGTCTTTCTTGAAGTGACACCCCATAGCTCCTGTGCTTTCTTGGGCAATATTTCTTTGTGAGTTTTTAAATATGCTATGATTTGCTTTTGCCATTCTTCAATCACAACAAATGTGTTAATACCTTGATACAAAGTAGTACGAAAAAAATTACCTAATTCTTCAAATTTGGGAGGAGATATCCCTTGTTGCTCACAAATGTTTATCATACGTCCAAGTCCAGATCCCCACTGTTCAATCAAGTTTAATTCTCTAAATACGCGACCAATTACACGGTTACGCAACTGGGAAATGCCAGAAAGAGCCGCTTCAAAACTTAACCCAAAGGGTAAACAGCCCGAATTTGTTATTTCTATACGATCTTCAAAAATTGCTATTTGAATTGAAGCTCCTTTGATTGAGTAATCCGTATGTAAAAGAGCGTTAATAACAGCTTCCCTAACTACAACAGGGGGATATTGTGGAATGTCTTTTCTTCTCATTTCTCCAATTTCAGCTGCTAACGAAGTATGACTATGATTTATCGGGGACGGTCGCGCCATATTTTTTCATCAGGTCTACTAAGGCACTAACTGGAGCTAAATCTTCACTATATTCAGTTAAGTACTGTAAGGGAGTCAATCCATGTTTAGCAGCCGTTGAAGCTTCTTTTTCAACAATGTTTAAAGCCTCTTTTAAAGGCTGTAAATCACCTGTCAATTCACATTCTCTTTTCCACGCTTCAATGAGTTTCATAATTAATGGCACAAATATTTCAGGTAATGCAAGGCATTGTATACAAAAGATATGAAGTGGTGTCCATCCTGACTCATCTGGAATACTAGCTTTAATCCCTTGCTTGATAAAGTAATCACAATTCAATTCAGCAACTTTTGCGTCATAACAGTATAGAAAAGCATTCAAATCTGGTTTTACTCCTCGATCGAAAAACAATTTAATGATTCTTGCATTTGCATGGCTATAGCCATAGCTCATCAGCTTAGGATCTGGATTGTTTATCCATTCGCGGAGTCTTGGACGCAATTGGCAAAGTTTTTTTAATATCTTCTTCTTATGCAAATTCAATATAAAGAGTTCATCATAAATTTTTTCTATATCTATAAATTCATTTATTATAGGTTCGTTTTCTATTTTCTCAAGGATCTCCAAGGAACCTAAATAATCACTTTCTTTCCAAGATGAGAAAAATGGATTGGTCAATTTTTTAACTTCTTCAATGGATATAGAAGGATTCTCTTGCAAGTGATGAGCTATCACACACCCCTGTACAGCCATTCTTGCTGCATACCAAGCACAGTTTCCAACTGTTTGACATTTTTGAGGAATATAGAAAAACTTCTCTAAATCTAAAAGATCATTAATTCCCTTATTAAAAAATTCTATTTGCGCATCTTTCGTCTTTAACTTACAATCTTTGTCAAACACATCTTTACTAGATGTAAGTAGACTTACAACTTCAGAAAGATTTGAAGGATTTTTAATTTTATAGGTAGTCACTCCAGATTCTTTACCGCAATGATCTCCGCGATTGCATTTTATTAAAAAATGCTTTGTTAAAACAATGGCAGTTGCATGATTCCCCGAAAAAATGCCATCCCAACCACTTGCAATTGAAACTATTCCATTATGTTCAATTTGTGAAAGGATATCGTCTGCTTTAACTTCAGATGAATTTCGAATAATTCTAGGAAGGGAATTGAAAAAGGGAGGTAAGCTATCCTGATTTTTCAAATGATTTTCCAAAGAATTTGCTGCTTCAGCATAAGTGATAGGGTCTAAAATTCCTTCAAAAGCTGCTCCTTTGAATGAATAGCGTAAACCTAATAAACGTAAATTACACATCAATGAAGTAAGGCCTTTATCCGCTTTCTCCAAATCTGCATGCGTTTTAAGATCATTCTTTATTTGAAAACGCGCCAGTGGTGTATATCCCTCATTATCTAGAACACGCGCATTAGCTCCTTTTTGAAGGAGTATTGGAATTAGTTCATTTGCATGCTTGCTTTCTGCTGCCAAATGAAGGTAAGTACGTTCATATATTCCGAATTTACGTTCAAGTTTGATTCCAAGTTTTAGAGCTAGTTTATATAATTGCGGTTCATTAACACCATCCAAAAGAGAACTTTTATCGCCAATCCAGTCTATTTCTTGATCTAATTGTTCTCCATGATCTAAAAATACTTGAATCAACTCTTCATTAACTTTCTTTAGCGCAATATAAAAAGGATTATAATTGCGATTATTAAAATTGATAGCTGGATATGAAGCTCCATTCTCTAATAATAGTCTGGTTATTGCAATATTTCCATGCTGGGTAGCCCACTGTAGAGGTGTTTCGCGCTGGTAATAGACAAGGCCACCTTTATTTACATCTACGCTCTTCTCTAGCAATAATCTGCAAACTTTTTCATATCCATGACCGATTGCAAGATGAAGATATGTGAAGCCTTTAGATGTGTGGTAAGATAATTCGGCTTCCTTTTCGATTAGATATAATGCAATTTCTTCCGAGCCTTTATGATAGTTCCAATTTCTTGCCCATTTTTTATTAAATGCATTTTCTTGCTTTTCAGTGTGATGATAAAATAGCTTCCATTTTCTTTTCTCCAAATCATTTTCTATTTCCTCTGCAACTTTTCCTAGAGCTATAGCTAAGGGAGGATGTTTACATGTCTTTTCTGGAGAGTTAATGGAAAACTCAAGTTCTACCATTCTTTTGCATAATTCTAAATCTTGCAGTAACACGGCAGCTTGTAAGGGAGAATAGAGGGATTGCTCAAAAAAGTCTTTTGGGAGCTCCATAGCACAAAGAGCTTTGGCTACAGCAGCCCATGCCCCTTTCTCTCTATCCAAGACAGTAAGAGCCGTATCAGTAATAATAGGAAGAAGCTCATCGTAGTTAAGCTTTTCTTCAGGAACAACTTTTCGATTTTCTAAGTTAAGATTTTTTGGTTGAAAACAGAAAGATTGGAAAATAGCTAAGCTAGCACATTTAATTTTACAGCAGAAATTTGCAAGACATTTAGCGATTCCAAATATAAAATGATTGAAATTATTTATAGCCGAAACAATCATCAATTAATCCTTATTTACTACCACAGTAAAAATTTTATTCTATATAATTTATATTAAGATATTATTAAGTTACTGCTAAAGCCAAAGGGCGAGCTCGGGTAAAGATTTACCCCCATGATTTGAAAGAACTTGAGGGAGTTGCAAAAATAGAAAAAAATGGGAACTTTTTTAGGGTGATGTAGAAATGACAAAACCCTTAACGTGCTTTATAATCCGAATTCTGAGCAGACTCCAATAGAATCCCTTTATATACCAATCGACTACAACTTTATTGAAGTATCTACTTTCTTAATTTTACATTTACATTTATCACAAAATTAATTACTGTTTTTAAGTTATTAATAATTAATTGGAATTAACATGAGTATTGAAACTCTCAAAAGTTACGATGTAGCAATTATTGGTGCAGGACCTAACGGTCTTATGGAAGGCTGCTTACTTAAAGCTTTAAACCCAAAGTTAAATATCTGTATTTTAGAAGGTCGGAGTTCAATCACGCGTGATTACGGCTTATCGATTGCATATGACTCCGTGAAACGTATTATTGAGGTTATTGACAAAGCCCTAGCTTTAGAAGAGACATCTTCGGATGTTCTTGCACTCGAATTTTTGAAAAAAACTGTTTCCGATTGGAGCAGTCACGCATCTGTCCGGACCAATGTCATTCAATCCACCCTGACAGTAAAAGCAAAAGATATCGGAGTGCATGTATTTATTGGGAATCCTTACAAAATTACTTCTACAAACCTTCCGCAGATTTTTGACGCCAATACACCTACAGATCAGTTGTCACCTGAACTTTCTGATTTGAGACCTGCACTCAGTAAAGCAAAAGTCATCATCGGAGCTGACGGCAAGCATAGTACTGTAAGGAAAGTAGTCATGGGTAATGACGAAGAAATGCTTGCAGATGAGGAAACTTATTCCTATGCAGTGGAAGTGAAGCATGAAATCTACCCCTCTTCAACTAGAAGACCAGGTAAGATAAAAATGAGCTTAAATGCTTCTGAAATGGGGGAAATCATAAATGAATCCATCGGTAAACCGGATGAATCCAATCGCGTTCCAGTCACTGACTTGATTCTTGTAGATGAAGTAATTCACAATAACTTTGTTGTAAAGAACGCGCAAGGCGAAGTTGTGAAAGGATCCCCCGCTAAACCTTGGACTATGACTGAGCTTGAAGAAAGAGCTAAAGAGAATGAAACAGTAAGGGAATTTCTTGATAAAATAAACAAGCAGATCGAACGCACCAAAGACATTTGCCATGCAAATAACGTTGCTGAAACAAAATCTCCTCAAGTGACAACAATACCTCTTTCAATTTACCGCTGCACTGAAATAGCAAAAATATACCTAAATAAAGCTGTTTTGTTGGTAGGCGATGCCAGCTCAGGCCTGATCCTAAGACGTGGTTTAAACAAAGGCTTTATGGAAGTTGCCTTTAGTGCAGAAGCTGTCATTAAGACATTCAAAGAAATGGGTGATGCCGAAAGTTTTGAGACCCTACCTGAACCAATGCGACAGTACCAAGTCCGCTCGCATGAAACTTTTGCTAATGAAAAATGGTGGATCGAAAAATACGCAAAACTGATCGATTTTTTAAAGTGGCCTCTTAGACACATTGTCATGCCTGTATATCATTTTACAGCTAGTATCTTGAATAAAGCCATTCTGCCGATTCGCAGAGCTATAGATGCTTATGCGAATGCTGTTGGCACAGCTCAAGCTTACACATGATTTTTCAATCGTAAAATCAAATCCCTCCCAGGGAGTAGCGGTTACATCCGCTTACTCCCCTACTTCTCATCTACCTAAAACATGTAAAAGGCTGTTCATAAACCTGTAATTTTGCTTATATGGACTAAATGTCCCCCCAAGTGGCAAAATGAAACGTGCAATTATTGTCGGAGCCTCCTCCGGAATCGGTTATGAGTTAGCTAAAATACTTGCTGAGGATGGCTATGAGATAGGTCTTGTCGCCCGTCGCCACGGTCATCTCTTGAAATTACAAGAAGAGATCCCCACCAAGACGCATGTCAGGCCTGTGGATGTAAGCCTAATCCCGGAAACACGCAATGCCATAGAGTCTATTATCCTTGAGCTGGGTGGCGTTGACCTGTTTATCATCAATGCCGGCATCGGTTTTCTAAATCCTCACTTAGAATGGCAACATGAAAAAGACACGATAGACGTCAACGTCTACGGATTTTGCGCCTTAGCAAATCTTGCCTACCGTTATTTTACAAAACAGGGCCACGGTCATTTGGTGGGTATTTCTTCGATAGGCGCATTGCGTGGGAACGCACTTGCTCCAGCTTACAATGCATCTAAAGCCTTTATGTCCAATTATCTTGAAGGGCTGCAAAAGAGGGCTGCACGTGAGCAACCCCAGATCACTGTAACGGATATCCAACCCGGAGCGGTCCATACTGCCATGATGAAAGGTGAAGGACATTTTTGGATAGCCAGTCCCAAGAAAGCTGCAGCTCAAATATTTAATGCTATACGTCACAAAAAACGCCACGCCTATATTACCAAGCGTTGGAGATTGATCGCTTGGCTATTAAAAGTTATGCCGCGCTGTGTGCATGAAAAGATCTAACATATTCATTTAGAGGATACAATGATTCCATTAGGCGACGACAATAGTTCTAGAAAATCTATCCCTGTAGTTACATATGCCTTAATTGCAATCAATATTCTATTCTTCTTACTGGAAATGGCTGGCGGAGAGGCTTTCATTAAGGAATGGGCATTTATCCCTTCACGTTTTCTTGCTAACCCCGCAGCGAATTTCCTTACGATCTTTACGGCCATGTTCATGCATGCCGGCTGGGGTCATCTAATTGGGAATATGATCTACCTATGGATCTTTGGTGATAATGTAGAGGATAGGTTTGGCAAGGGTAAATATATCTTCTTCTATCTATTGAGCGGTATAGCTGCTACGTTTTCACAGTTGGTGTTCAATCCGGAATCTAATGTACCCAATGTAGGAGCTTCAGGTGCTATTGCAGGTGTTTTAGGAGCCTACATACTATTTTTCCCTAGGGAGCGAGTAAAAATTCTTATCGGTCAATATATTACGGATCTTCCGGCATTGGTAGTGATCGGCTTTTGGTTTTTCCTCCAGTTTATCAGCGGTTTCTCCACTTCATCTACTTCGGCAGACACAGGTGGCGTAGCCTATATGGCGCACGTGGGCGGCTTTATTGCCGGGTTGGCTGTAGCTGGAATTTTTAAAGTGTTTGAAACCCGGTCTGTCCGTTGAGCTGATTGGAAAAAGAACTTTAGTCCACTTGGTAAGTGTTAAAATATTGGCCAAGGGGGCTAAATTGTTCTTTCAAAATTGCTACCAACCTCTCTTTAACTTCTTTCATTGTAGGTCTGCCGGCGGGTTCTATTGACAACATATCATTAATCAGTTTGTCCATTGGTGTTATAGGATTTCTAACAGCCTGTGGTTCAACCTGTATTCTATTTAATCTAGATCTAAGAAGGAACCTAATGATCTTATTAAACTTGCCATCGCTAGACTCATTTTCCCTTATCCATATATTTTACTTTGTTCCTAGGAGAAATAATTTACCTCAAAAGTAAGAAAAATAACAATGGTACAATTAAAAACAAAAATTAACGTATAATACAAATGAAACCATGGAGGGTTATATGGCCTATGTACCAACGTTTGGTGATCCCGCTCAGATAGGTGCTGAGGGTGCTAATTCGTCAGAGGTATTAAGTGCTGACACTCTAAAGTTTATAAATAAATGGAATGACGAATCAAAAACAGAGCTTCTTCTAAAGGCATTGGAAACTGCAAGTAATTCTAATCAATTAAATAATATTAATTTTACAATAGTTAGTAAAATCTACTTTTTGATCGGTGACAAAAATTTAGCCGATCAAAAGATAGTTGAAGTGTTTAGCGATCGCGGATTAAGGATGCTCAGTAATTGTATTGAAATGGCGAAAATCGATGCTTCGACTTTCAATAACATAAAAAACGAATCTGCTGAGACTGTAGTTATGCATAAGGCTTCGAGAAGTAAAATTGACTCCTCTGATGTCCAGCAAAAGTCCATATTTTCTAATCTAGCCTCAAGGGTCTCAAAACTTCTAAAATCTAAAATCAAACGTCAAAACGACCCTCCACCAGAAAGTTCATGAAAAATAAAACGATTTAATCCACGGAATTGCATCCTATACTAGGATTTGAAGAAGAAATAAAGACATAAACTGAAGGTTTATGTCTTTATTTTTGTCCCTGATGATTATTTACGTGAAGCTGGAACGCTTTTTGTGGTTGTTTTGGTCAGGGATTTTTTGACTGTCTTTGTTGCTTTTTTAGTTTTTTTAGGCATTTTCAACCTCGAGTTTATTTGTGTATAAAGTTAATTCAAATAACAGCAGGGTTAAAAATTACTTCTCCTTAAAAACAATTATATAACACCAGTTTTTAATTAATATATAAATACACTAAAATAATTAAAATATTTGTACACTGATCTATTCAGGATTTCCCATCTTTTGCACTTCAACATTAAACGCCCTTTCACGTGTTTTTAGAGGTTATTTATTGTAGATAGAATAAAATTTAAATAGGATTATTCATCTTTCTGCTAACCTAGTCAAAAATTTGGGGAGTAGATTTTGGAAGAAGATCAGAATGGCAAGAAAAAAGTACGCTTTGAGGAAAAGAAAAAGTCCTGGAGTATCCTGGCAACACCCTTTGTTCTAGTAGCCCCACTTATCATCGGATATTTTTTCGGAGACTGGCTAGACGGCTACTTGGGAACAGGGGCGATTTTCACTTATATTTTTCTTGCCTTAGGTTTTTTTGCAGGTTTTCGTGAGCTATATATGATTATTAAGAAGACTAGTAACGATGAATAAACTGATATACTCCGTCATCGGAACAACACTCATTCTCGCACTTCTAGCCTCTTTTTTTATTGTTTATGTATTTGACTTTAGCTACTCCTTAGTCTTTTTTGCAGGGGCGCTTTGGGGCTCGGTCAATCTTTTCTTAATCAAATGTTTAGTGGAAAACCTCTTGAGCAATCTGTCAAAAAATTATATAAAGGTGTCTCTGCTCTTGGTATTAAAATTCCCTTTACTCTACGGTGCAGGATACTTTTTACTTAAAAGCGAAGAACAGGCTGTCATAGCATTCATGGCCGGCTTGACCTTATTATTATTGACGACTGTTCTCTTGGGAATCAGCTACTCGCTACAGGAAAGGACTTAAGCATGTGGGAGATCGTACGACAGTTTATCCCGTTAGCAGTAAATAATGTGCCTGAACTACCTAATTTCATCGAGCTGCTTAACCACTATTTCGAAGGCGAACCTGTCCTCCACTACTTGTTTTATTGGGAGGATATTTTCTTCTCGCTCCTCGTCGCAAGCGTGGTTGCCCTAACTTTTCATTTGGGTATACGCAACCACAAAATGATCCCTAGAGGACTGCAGAATTTCTTAGAACTAGTCGTTGAGAAGCTGCGCAAATTGATTCACGATGTTCTCGGACCTAAAGGGGATGAACACCTTCCGTTTCTAGGCACGCTTTTTATATATATATTAAGTATGAACCTATTTGGTTTGATCCCTTTCATGAAGTCCCCTTCCACCAGCCTAAGTGTAACCCTTGGCATGGCTATCTGTGTCTTTATGCGGGTCCAATATTTAAATATCAAAAATATGGGTTTGGGTGGTTTTTTCTACCATATGGCCGGAGAACCTAAAGATTTTGTAGGCTGGCTTTTGGTTCCTCTCATGCTGCCAATTGAGCTGATCACACAGATCTCACGCCCTGCAACTCTGGCTTTGCGACTATTCGGAAATATTATGGGAGAACACATCCTCATCAGCGCTATCGCGTTATTTAGCGTGGGACTGATTGCTTTCGGAGAAATTCGCCTGGGAATTCCTTTACAAACCCCTTTTATGCTTTTTGCCCTGCTGACAAGTACAATGCAAGCCCTTGTATTTACTCTGCTTAGCACCGTTTATATTCTTTTATCTTCTCCCGCTGGAGAAAAACATTGATTAACCTGTAAGGAGTAAGTTTTTTATGAACATCTCTATAGCCATTGCTATGATAAAGCTGACCTCGATCCTCGCTGTTATTGACGTGCCTACTGCTCTAGCAATCTCCGCACCGCTTGCCATTGGTTTAGCTGCCTTTGGTTCCGGCATCGGCCTGGGTCGCGCTGTAGGTAGTGCGATGGAAGCTATCGGACGTCAGCCTGAAGCCTCCGGTAAAATCATGACAAGCATGATCATCGGTGCTGCTCTGATCGAAGCTTTAACAATCTATGCTTTGATCGTCTTCTTTATCTCACTCGGAAAAATGGGGTAGTTTACTAAGCTATGAGCTTTTCAATCGAGCATATCATCACCCAAATCATTGCGTTTATCTTGATGCTATACGTACTTAAGAGATTCGCATGGAAACCGCTGCTTAAAATCTTGGATGACAGGACGGAGAAAATTAGAAAATCCTTCGTTCTCATTGAAGAGCAAAAACTCGAAGTGAACGAACTTGCTCAACTTTATGAGAATAAAATCCTGAACATCAAAGAAGAAGGACGCGTCATAATCCAAGAAGCCGTCAAGCAGGGGCGGGAAATTGCGGATGATATTCAGCACGATGCTCAAAATAATGCTAAAGAGATCCTTAAAAAAGCCCACGAAGAAGTGCAGCGTGAGCTGGTGAAGGCTAGGATAGAGCTGAAAAATGAAATCATCAACACCTCAACCGCTATTTTTGAAAAGCTAGCCCACACAAAACTGAACCAAGCCGAAAACGAGAAGCTTGTAAGTAAGTTAATGGATGAGGTTGAACTTAAATGAAAGACCGCCAATCTGCCATACAATATGCCAAAGCATTGTTAAAGTCAGATTCTGAAGGCAATAACTTGCGCCAATACCAGCAAGAACTGGAGGATATCAGCGGGATATTAAATCATACCCCTGGAATGCTTAAGCTGCTGGACAACCCGCAAATAGAGCATGAGAAAAGGGCCGATATTATTAAAGGTACTTTTGAAAGTAGTGTCAGCCCCACCTTGCTAAGGTTAATGCTCCTCCTCCTAGAGAAACGTAAACTTCACTTCCTACCAGAGATCACTGAGGAGTTCCACCATATGGTAGCTCAGCGTCTTGGAATTGTCGAAGTAACAGTTATTTCCCCGTGGCCCCTAAGTGAAACATTACGCGCTGATGTCAAGCAGGAACTAGAAAAGTACTCGCAGCACGAAATTGAAATCCACGAAGAGGTCGATCCCTCGCTATTAGGTGGCATTTCAATCATTATGGCAAGCAAAATGATGGATTTCAGCCTCCAAGGCCGATTGAATAATCTTAAACAAATTCTATTAAGATAAGAGCTTTTATGTCGCTAAAACAAGACGAAATATCCTGGATCATCCAACGTAAAATCGAAGACTATAAGGAAGAGTTCTCTTTCGAATCCGTCGGCAGAGTCCTCCAGGTAGGAGACGGTATCGCTCGTGTCTGGGGCCTGGATGATGTGATGATTTCCGAACTGGTCGAATTCCCCAACGGCACCATTGGAATGGTTCTTAACCTTGAAACTGACAACGTCGGCGTTGTTTTGCTAGGACCTGATGAAGGGATCAAGGAGCATGACCTTGTTAAACGCACCAATAAGATTGCCTCTGTACCTGTAGGAGAAGGCTTGCTAGGCAGGGTTGTCGATCCGCTCGGCCGTCCGATCGACGGAAAAGGCACAATCGCTTCTGAAACTTATATGCCGATCGAAGGCGATGCCCCTAACGTCATTGAACGCCAACCTGTAAATGAACCCGTCCAAACCGGCATCAAAGCTATTGACTCCATGATTCCTATAGGAAAAGGACAGCGTCAATTGATAATCGGTGATAGGCAGACAGGCAAAACCACTGTCATTTTAGATACTATCCTCAATCAAAAAGGCAAGGACGTCATCTGTATCTATGTTGCTATCGGACAAAAATCCTCCACCATTTCACATTTCGTCTCCACGCTTGAAAAACATGGCGCACTCCCCTACTCCATTATCGTGGCAGCATCCGCTTCTGATAGGGCCCCTCTCCAATATATTGCCCCCTTCGCTGCCACAGCCATGGGCGAATATTTCATGCACAAAGGTAAACACGCCATCTGCTTTTATGACGATCTGTCTAAACATGCTCAAGCCTATCGACAACTTGCCTTGCTATTGCGCCGCCCTCCAGGCAGAGAAGCCTATCCAGGGGATATTTTCTATTTACATTCCCGCCTGCTCGAACGTGCCGCAAAACTCAGCGACAAGCTAGGTGGAGGATCGCTCACCTCACTGCCCGTCATCGAAACACAAGCGCAAGACGTCACAACCTACATCCCTACAAACGTAATCTCTATTACTGACGGACAAATTTATCTCGAATCCGACCTATTTTTCTCCGGTGTAAGGCCCGCCATCAATGTGGGCATCTCCGCCTCGCGCGTAGGGGGTAAAGCACAGACAAAGGCTATGAAACGAGTTGCACAAAGCCTCCGTCTCGAAATTGCACAATACCGTGAACTTGCCGCCTTTGCCCAGTTCGGCTCAGAAATGGATGACGCCACCAAAGCGCAGATCAACCGTGGCGACCGCATGGTTGAAATCCTTAAACAAGACAAACTCAATCCTTATTCGCTTGAACAACAAGTCATCATTATTTTTGCAGGGATTAAAGGCTACCTAGATGATCTTCCTCTTGAGCAAGTCAAACTGTTTGAAAAAGAACTTCTAAAGTTCGTTGAACATGACTACCCCCATATCCCCCATGCCATTGAAGAAACTAAAGACCTAGATAAGAAGACGATGGAAGAGCTTGAACAGGCTGTCAACAGGTTTAAAAACGACTTCATTACTAACCGCAATCTGAATGTCGGAGAGAAATGACGACATTAAGGGATATAAAAAAACGACTTCACTCGGCAGCGAATATCCAGCATATCACTAAAGCTATGGAGATGGTTGCTGCCGTACGCCTGCGCAAAGCGTTGAATAAGTTGGAGCTTTTTCGTCCTTACGCTGAGAAAATGCACCAAATGCTGCAACAGCTCGCTAGAGCATCTAACGAAGTTTCCCATCCCTTATTCGAAGAACGCACTGAACGAAAAAAAGGCGTACTGATCATCACTGCGGATAAAGGGCTCTGTGGTGCATATAACAACAATGTGATCCAAGCTGCTGAGAAATTATTGCGCAAAGATGAATACTCCGGAGCTGTCCTCTTCTTAGTGGGCAATAAAGCCATTGAACATTTCAAAAAGCAGCCCTGGGAAATAAAATTCTCCATGCGAGATCTAAGCAACAAGATGAATGCATCCGAAGTTGAAAAACTTAGCTCTTTTCTCGTTGAAGGATTTCTCAAGCGGGAATGGGACGAAATAACTATTGTCTACACTATATTTAAAAATATCCTCTCAAGGCAAATACGTATCGATAATTTTCTGCCAATATCTAAAGGAGAAATTGACGCTACCGCTCCTTCAATAGATTATATTTTTGAACCTAGCGCGGAAGAGATTTATTCTGTGCTCATCCCCCGCTACTGTTTCACACGCTTGATGAAAGTCCTCTCCGAAGCTCAAGTATCCGAACTCGGAGCGCGTGTAACAGCAATGAAAGCTGCTACAAAAAATGCGGATGAAATGATTGAAAAGTTAACCCTCATAAGAAATAAAGTCCGGCAGGCCGGCATCACAAAAGAAATGTTAGAAATTACTGCTGGTGCAGAAGGATTGGAGTAAAAGAGTTATGTCAGAAGGTAAAATTAAACAAGTCATCGGACCCGTCATCGATATAGAATTCCCACACGGCGAACTACCCAATATTTTAAACGCCATCACTATCGATAACGACGAAAGAAATATCCACCTAACCGCAGAAGTCGCCCTGCACTTAGGGGATAATGTCGTCCGCTGCATCGCCCTTTCCTCCACCGACGGTCTAGTCCGTGGCATGCCTGCCAAAGACACAGGTAAGCAAATCACCGTTCCAGTCGGCAAAGATGTTCTCGGACGTATCCTGAATGTTCTCGGCAACCCTATTGATGAAGGGCAACCTATCCCCGCTAACGCTCCCCGCTCTTCCATCCATAATCCTCCCCCTCCCTTCGAAGAACAAGAAACATCCATGGCTATCTTCGAAACTGGAATCAAAGTCATCGATCTTCTTTGTCCTTATGCGAAAGGCGGAAAGGTCGGCCTCTTTGGCGGCGCCGGCGTAGGCAAATCTGTTATCGTCATGGAACTAATTCGCAATATAGCGCAGGAACATGGCGGATTCTCTGTCTTCTGCGGTGTGGGCGAAAGAACCCGCGAAGGTAATGACCTATGGCTCGAAATGAAAGAATCCGGCGTCCTCTCTAAAACCTGCCTTGTTTTCGGACAAATGAATGAACCCCCCGGTGCACGTCTGCGCGTAGGCCTCACAGGCTTGACAATAGCCGAACACTTCCGCGATACCCAACGCCAAGATGTCCTCCTATTCATCGACAACATCTTCCGCTTCGTACAAGCAGGTTCCGAAGTTTCTGCTCTGCTAGGTAGAATGCCCTCTGCAGTAGGATATCAACCTACTCTTAACACTGAAGTCGGCGCCCTGCAGGAAAGGATCACCTCAACAAAATCCGGCTCCATCACTTCCGTACAAGCCATCTACGTCCCTGCGGACGACTACACAGACCCCGCTCCCGCTAGCCTTTTCACCCACCTCGACGCCTCGACAGCCCTATCACGACAAATTGCAGAGCTAGGCATCTACCCTGCCGTCGACCCCCTCGCCTCCTCTTCACGCATCCTCGATCCCGCCGTCCTCGGCGACGAACACTACAACCTCGCCAGCAACGTAAAGAAAATCCTCCAACGCTACAAAGACCTGCAAGATATCATCGCCATTTTAGGTATCGACGAACTAGCGGAAGACGACAAACTTCTCGTCGGAAGAGCCCGCAAAATTCAAAAATTCCTCTCCCAGCCTTTCTTCGTAGCCGAAACCTTCACCGGTAAACCCGGAAAATATGTCAAACTCCACGACACCATCAAAGGCTTCAAAATGATCATCAACGGAGAACTTGACCACCTACCAGAACAAGCCTTCTACATGACCGGCTCAATAGAAGAAGTCCTCGCCAACGCCGAAAAATTAAAAGCCGATACCAATGTATAAGCTACTTATCTTATCCCCCGAAGAAATTCTCTTCGAAGGCGAAGTTCACAACGCCATATTCCCAGGCTCCGAAGGCTCCTTCGAAGTCCTCCCTAACCACACTCCCATCATCTCCCAACTCAAAAATGGCAACATCACTATCGATAACCAAACCCAAATCCCTATCCCCAACGGCTTTCTGGAATTCTCTAACAACAACTGCACCGTCCTCGTCAACTAGCAGCGCGCAGTGCAAGGCTTCGCCCTGCACCCAGCAGGGTTTCCCCCTGGCAAGGCTTCGCCCTGCACCCACCAAAGGTCTGGCGACCATCTTATTACACATAAGTTGAGTATTTTTGACATAATTCCCATCCCTCAACCATCGCATCATCAGGATAGGGTATACCCTAATTTGACACATAAAACTTTCAGACTTCGCACCCACTGTTTTAGAGCATTCAACACAGAGTCTTTATTGTTGTTAAAATTTTGCATTGTTGAAAAACATCGTAAGTCAACTACGAATTATCAGTTGTTTCATGCGATCAATGATATCGATGGCATCAAAAGCATTTTGTGGGTTTACACTTCCCGGTATAGGCTCAGGGTAAATCTGATCAACATCTACCAAAGTTAGAAATTCGGGGGAATAGACCTCTACTATAGTGCAATAGGGGTAATAATTATTTCCCTCTTTAGCCACTAGATTGTAAATGACTGTGGCAAAAGCACGTTCTTGAGTATGCATTAAGCTTTGCAACCGATCCGGCATATCTTCCACAAGCCCCTTAAAAAAGAGATCCTTCTTGACGTCAAACTCGTATTTTTTTAAAGTCGAACCAATGGAGCCACCAGCCAGAATCTCTTTATGAGCCATCCCTAGCTTATCATTTATATTTGCTTCATATTGAGTGAAGGCTATAGTACGAGCAATTTTCTCACCCTCATGTTCACTATAAAGACTGGATAAGCGGACCCCTGTAACTTGATCTTGAGCTAATATTTGTACTCCATATGATCCGAATTTCAATTCAATACGCGCACTATTAAGTAAGCCTGGTTTAAGCCAGGGGAAAGGATTGTAATTTGCAGCCTGCTCATCATTTGTGATTTGATTTACTGTCCCATATGAAACTAGCAAAGAATTATCTTCCGCATGAGCATACGATACGAGTAAGAATTGTAGCGAACAAATTAAAGTACAAATTTTTTTGAATTTACTTGTAGAAAACATTGTCATTCTCTCGTTTTTACTTTAAGAGGCAACGTCTCAAAATGAGCCTTTGAATGGAAGGATGGATTTAGTAGGGCTTCCATTATATCAGGACGATTCTATCGAAAATTCTATTTTTTCGCCATTGGCTTAATTTCAAATAGATCATCTTCAATATAATTTGGAGTGTTTTCGTCATGTTGCTGCTTTTTCTGCTTCAATGTAAAGCCGAAAAACTTTGTATTTTCAAACATTTAGCCAAAAATCCTTAACGTGCTTTATAATCCGAATTCTGAGCTGACCCCAATAGGGATGATTTTCTGTAAAACAAAGCAGAATTTCACTGTTGAATACGCTTTGAGGGATTTCAATAAGCCTATCGGCGTAGCTGGCTATGAGGTCACTCTTGTCAAATCTCTTTCTAAAGAATTGAAAGAAAGCTTGCCAACCGTGGAAGATCTTGAGGCCGAATTTGGCAAGGATGACTTAAAAAAAGAAGAATAGCTTCAATAGGGAAACAGTTGTTTCCCTATTGGTAACGTTATAATGTTCTCTTTTTCTTTTTACATTCTCCTGATAATATCTGATTAAAATCCTGTAAAAAACTGTCCTCTGATGCGGAATTTTATCATATGCTTGAAAAACAACCCTATCTAAAGCTACTTGAAGAGTGCTTTCCAGGCATTGAGGCCAATATGTTACGTTGCAAAGCCCTCGGATTCCCCTGGGGAGCTAGCTAGCCGACTCTTTCTTAAAGAGGTAAATGGTGAAGTTGTTTCCCACTCGGTTTTTTTCGAGTGCCCTATACTTGTTGAAGGGCAGTGGCATAAGATGGGTGCTTTGCATGCAATCTGTACCCAGTCTGCTCATCGCGAGCAAGGCTTAGCATCGCAATTGATTCAAGAAGCGCTCATATGGGCGAAAGATCGATGCGACTTCATTATTCTTTTTACAGAAATTCCAAAATTTTACGAACGGCTCTCGTTTCATTCCATCCAGGAATATCGGCTTCATCTCCCTTACAAACGCTCAAAAGGATCTGCATTTTTAAGGCCGGTTATTTCTCCTAATGATGACGCTCTTTTTCTTCGATGCTTTCAAGAACGGGAACCTGTATCCAACCATTTATGGGTCAAAGATAACGGCGCTATTGCTTCTTTCAACACACTTTTTACTACCTTCCCCACCTACTGGTCTCTCTATTACAGCCCTGCTATCAATGGCTTTATATCCTATCTAATAGAAGATAAAACCTTCCATTTGCTAGATATCGTTGCGGCTAAAATGCCCTCGCTTGATTTAATTCTCGACCACCTTCCTGCGGCGATTGAGGAAATCTACTTTTACTTTTCACCAGATCGATTCACCGATGCTGCAGTCCCTGAGCCCTATCTTTACGACAAGGGACATCTCATGATTTACGGACCTTGGTCTAACACCAAGCCATTTATGATCTCCCCACTCAGTCGTTGCTAAAGTAAAATACGGCGAGGTTTACCAGGTGAATTAGGCGTTGATTCTTTGCCTTTTATAAGCTATATTCAAGGTCATTTTTTAGATGGAAACGACTCATGTCTCAAAATAAAATTTGTCTTGCTAGCGATAATTGGACTCCAGCTCATCCATTAGTTATAAAAGCAGTGGTCGAAGCCAATGAAGGTTATGCGCCCTCTTATGGATCTGATCCATGGACTGAAGAAGCACAAAAGGTAATTCAGGAAGAGTTTAGGAGTAAATGCAAGGTCTTCATTGTTCCTACTGGCACAGGGGCAAATATTTTTGCACTCAAGCTCGCTTGCCGCAGATACGAATCTATTATTTGTACGGACATTGCTCACATACAATATCAAGAATCCGGCGCTTGTGAGTCTATTGTAGGATGCAAGCTTTTGACAGTACCGCATCAAAAAGGGAAATTGACTTGCGAAGCCGTATTGAAAAAGTTAAGAAGTGAACGAGCTTTTGGGAAACATTCTACCTCTCCCCGCGTCTTATCTATTACTCAACCTACCGAAGTAGGCACAGTTTACAGTCTCGAGGAACTTAAATCCTTATCAAAACTATGTAAAGAAGAAAATTTGCTTCTCCACATAGACGGAAGTCGTCTTTATAATGCAGCAGTCAGCTTAAAGATTGGTTTGCATGAGATGGTAAATTCAATTCATTTAGATATTCTATCCCTCGGAGGAACTAAAAATGGATTAATGGGGGCTGAAGCTCTTCTCATCTTTAATTCTGCTTTGCACGAAGGAAGCGACCACCTGCAGAAGCAAACCTTACAACTGCTATCAAAAATGCGTTACCTTTCTGCTCAGTATATCCCATTCCTTAAGAATAATTTATGGCATACTCTTGCAGCACAAGCCAATCAAAAAGCACAAGAAATCGCTTCCATAATCAAAGCAATCCCTCATCTCACCTTGAGTTATCCAGTTGAGACAAATCAACTTTTTTTCACTGCACCCCCTGCATGGATTCCATTCATCCAAGAAAAGATTTTTTGTTATCCATGGGATCAAGAGAAGAATGAAGTTCGATTTATTACCTCTTGGAATACTTCAGAAGACGATATAACGGGTGTAAAATTGGCTCTTTCTGAAATAGCCAAAAAATCAATCTAAAGGACATTATGACAACTCCACATTATTTGAATGATGCATACCTCAAAGAGATGGAGACAGTGATTACTGAGATATCCAAAGAAATTGACCAGCAACAAAGATGGATGATAGTTCATTTTCTATCCGAGAGGCGGCGGGCAATCAACTGATCAAGGAATGCTCTTTACGGATAATTGGAAAGGTAAAGTTTGCCAAGTTTTAGTTGATCTTATAACTACATCACAGTGTGTTTCTTGCTTTCTCGCTTCATATAGACAGTGAAATGTATCTGATTCTCTGTCTGCGACATAAACTACTTTGGTATTCTCTAGCTTTTTGGATAGATCGCTTGCTTTTGAATTCCTTCTACCCATCTATAGCTTTCTTTTTGTTCTTTTTTCGTTTGCTTATAGTTTCTATTCTTTGGTGGGTGCAGGGGTGAAACCCTGTCCTGCCTGGGGTTATTCTAGGCGGGCGAGGCCTTTGTTGAGGCTTTTTTTGAACATGTAGTAGAAGAAGTAGACGGCGAGGGCTAGGTAGAGGAGGCTGAGAGCTAGGCTGGTGAGGGCGTAGTAGGTGGGGAAGGGTTGGTTATTGAGGATTTCGCGCATGCCTTCGAATACGTATGTTGTGGGTAGAGCCCAGGAAATTTTTTGAGCCCAGAGGGGTAGGGTTGCTACGGGGTAGAATACGCCGCTGAAGGGTGCGAAGACGAATGCAATCATCCAGGCGAACATTTCAACTTGGTGACCTTTATAGATGATGATACCGGAAGCGACGAAGCCGAGGGACCAGCCGAAGATGAAGAGAAGGATGGCGAAGGGAATGAAGGCCCAACCGACGGTGAATACGTTGAGTGAGTAGAGGATGTAGACGATTAGAGATCCGAAGGAGATGGTTATAGCTAGTTTACATAGGCTGAGGAGGAGGACGCCGCAGATCCATTCGGATATTTTTAAGGGTGTGGAGAAAAAATTTACGAGGTTGCGGTGCCAGAATTCTTGGAGGAGGTTGAAAGATATATCTATGGATCCGCGCCAGGCTATTTGCCAGAAGATGAGGCCGGTCATGAGGACGAGCGGGAGGCCTGGTACGCTGTTTTGTTTTTGTATCCATAGAGAAGTCAAGCCCCAGAGGAGGATATCGACGAAGGGCCAATATAGCATGTCTGAAATCTGATGAGGTCCTTTGATGGCGTTGTAGTAATAGCGTAGGAATACGCCTTTGATGCGTCTAAGGTTCATGGCTTTTCTTTGCTATTTTTAGGAAGAAGTCTTCTAGGGAAGGTTCTTCGATTTTTATGCTGGAGTAGACGACTTTTGCCTCACTGAGAGAATGGAGGAAGGGAGGGATTTTTTCTTCGTCCAGCATAACTTCGATAGAGCGATGATCGACGGAGTACATGTGTTGGTTATTTTCAGCGATTGCGATAGTGCGTTTAAGACCGTCTACGATGATAAGGCTGAGGTGGTAGGTAGAAACGCTTTTAGCGAGTTTTTCGGGGACATCGTCAGCGATGATATTTCCTAATTTAAGGAAGATGGCGCGGTCGCATACTTCCATGACCTCTTGCATTTTGTGTGATGTGAAGAGGATGGAAGTTCCTTTTTGGCTTCTTTGTTCGAGGAGGAAGGAGCAAATGTCTTGAGCGATATCAGGATCAAGCGACGCTGTTGGTTCATCGAGTAGGACGACGCGTGGATTCATGAAGAAGGCTTTGACAATCATCAGCCGGGTAACTTGTCCGGCGGAGAGTGCAGCAACGCGAGTTTTTGTTTTATCCGCGATGCCGAAGCGTTCTAGTAGAGGATCATAGCTGATCTTACTTGCTTTGCTGTCGAGTCCATAAAGGTAGCCGAAAACCTCAAGGTTTTCCTCAACGGTAAGCATCCAGGGTAGGCTGGTGTAAGTGCTGGCGAAGGAGACTTTCTCTAGAACTTCAGAGCGGTGGAGAGGGAATTCTTTCCCAAAATAAGAGATAGAACCTGAGGACATCGTCAGGGTACCCAGCAGCATTTGGATGGTCGTAGTTTTTCCTGAGCCGTTAGGGCCGAGGAGGCCGAGGATTTCGCCCTCTTTCAGGTCGAACGACACGTCTTCAACCGCAACTAGTGGAGGAGTTCCGGGGTAGATCTTTCTAAGATTTTTAGCGGATAGGACAGCGTTCATGAACCAGCTTTACCATTAATTTTTTTAAGGGTCCAGGGACTCATTATTAATGGTGGAGGTATGGGAGAGGAGAAAAGTCTCTGGAAGAAATGGGAGGTGTGGTAGTCGTAGGCGTAGCGTTGTTTTAGTAAATCTTCGGCAGTGTTGCCATTGGCATCTTTAATGGTGGCATCGGCGCCATGAAGGATCAGTTGTTGGTAGGCTGAGAAGTTTTTGTGGTAAGCAGCCACGTGGAGTGGGGTGAGTCCCCTGCCGTCCAGGCTATCTAATGGCACTTTATGTGAAGCTAAAAAAGTGATGATGTCATCATGGCCATATTTAGCTGCAGCGCGTAGTGGTGTTTTTTGGCGTAAATCCTCACTTGCTATGTTAGCGCCGAAAGAGGTTAGGATGGTCATGGCTTTTAGGTTGCCGTGGTATGCTGCCCAATAGGCAGGAGATTGTCCCCGTATATCTTGAGCGTTGACATCGGCACCATTAGCGATATAGCGGTAGATGGCGCTATAATTTTTCCCGAGATTGAGTATGTGCAACGGAGTAACATTCTCATTAGTTTCGATGGTTTGTGCACCTTCTAGATAGGCCTTATAGAAACCGAAAGGATCCCATTTTGCCAAGACATTATCTAGAAATGTCGGCCGTTCTTTATTTTTATGAGAATTCTCAGGACGAACAGGATGATTATGTGGAGGAAGCCTTAATTCCGGTATGCTTTTGGAAGGTTCATTGTAGGCTGAAAGTATTTTTTCTCGGATGTCTTGGATGGTTACAAGTAATTTTTCTAGAGGTGCTGTAAAGAAAATGGCTGCATTTTCAATGTAATGACTGATGGATGTAACGTTCATCGAGATCCTGAATATTAATAGGCTTTTTTAGCGGCTATCGCTGATATGAATAGAAGCAGGAATAGGCTGTTCTTCTCCCGAATAGGTGTAGAATAAGAAAATAACAAACAGACAGCAAACGCCAACGAATAATGCTATAGTTTTATCCATAGTCTCTCCTTTTCTCTATACACAAGAACTTTACTTGAGCATAAATGGCAATTTTTCCTTCATATACTAAACTGAAATATATTCTCAAGCCTATTCCTAGAATTCCTTGGGACAAGTTGAGTATTAAAAAGCGCATTGGTGGCAAAAAAACGTCCTCTATGATAAAACCCTTTTACGTTATATTGGAAAAATTGTATGAAACGCAACGCCGGCATAGCCTCTCTTTCTACTCATTACTTATTTCGTGAGATTAATTCCCGCAAGCGTGAATTTCTAAAGAACCATCCCCAAGCAGAGTTAATTCATTTGGGGATAGGTGATACTACGCAACCCATTCCAGCGAGTGTTGCTAAAGAGTTAACCCATGCCGCGCGTAAATTGGGAACAGTAAGGGGGTATACTGGTTATGGTCCTGAGCAGGGCCTGAAAGAATTGCGTGAAGCCATAGCTAAACAATTCTATAACAATACCATAAAGCCGGAAGAAATTTTCATTTCCGATGGGGCGAAGTGCGATATCGGCCGTTTGCAGATGCTATTCGGTCCTGATGTATCGATTGCAGTGCAAGATCCTGCCTATCCTGTCTATATTGATGGAAGCAAAATACAGGGTGTCACAGAAATCCACTATATGGCGTGCAATCCAAAAAATCATTTTTTCCCTGATTTGAAGAAACTGCCGCGCACAGATTTGATTTATTTCTGTTCTCCAAATAATCCAACGGGAGCAGTTGCTACAAAAGAACAGTTAGAGAGATTGGTACAGTTTGCACAGAAAAACCGTTCAATTATTCTTTTTGATGCAGCGTATGCCTGTTATATTCAAGACTCTACATTGCCTAAATCTATTTTTGAGATTGAAGGGGCGCAGAGTGTAGCTATTGAAGTCAATTCATTCTCAAAGATAGCAGGTTTTACAGGAGTTAGGTTAGGGTGGACTGTTGTACCGGAAGAGTTAAAGTACGACGACGGACATTCTGTACGCTCAGATTGGAGCCGTTTAATGTCTACGGTATTTAATGGCGCATCCAACATTACCCAGGCAGGAGGCTTAGCAATCTTGAGAGAAGAAGGAATCAATGAGATCATTCATTTGAATAACTATTATATGGAGAATGCCGCTATCCTTAAAAATGCATTGCAAAATGTGGGGTATAAAGTTTTTGGCGGTGAGAATGCGCCCTATCTATGGACAGAGTTTCCGGGTCAAAAATCGTGGGAAGTATTCCAATATTTACTGGAAAGGTATCATTTAGTGACTACACCGGGATCAGGTTTTGGTCCTGAGGGAGAAGGGTTTATTCGATTTACTGCCTTTGGAACCCGAAATGCAATCCTAGATGCAGCGAAACGAATCAGCAGTATCCATTGATTGACACATTATCTCCTGCATTATAAGTTTATAAATAAATCTATCGGAATAAAATCATGTACAAGTTAGTTATCTTATTATTTTGTTGTATTGCCTCATGCCATTTAAACGCACATACTAGTGAGATGACTTTCGCAGAGTTGGTTATAGTTCGTCATAGCGGCTATGATTATGATGTAACAAAACCTGTTCCGAAAGCTTTATTAATCCAGCTTGCGCAAACGGCCCATTATTCCCCTTCCAGTTATAACGAGCAGCCTTGGAGTTTCATTTTCTGTGATAAGAAGGAAACACCTGAAGCGTATTCAAAATTATTAGGTACTTTAGCGGTAAACAATCAAAAATGGGCTCAGAATGCTCCCGTGCTTATCCTTGTCTCTGCGAATGAGGTATTGCGAAAAAACAATAAGCCGAATAGATGGGCGCAGTATGATACGGGTGCAGCAGCTATGTCTTTAGTTTACAAAGCAGCATCTTTGGGTCTGATGCCGCATGAGATGGGCGGATTTGATGATAAGAAAGTCAGACAATTATTTAGCCTTCCTGCTAGCTATACCCCTATGGCCGTCATTGCTATTGGCTACGAACAACCCAATGCAAACGGTATCCAAGAGAAAAAGAGAAACCCGTTGAGCAGTCAATTTTTCTGGGGTGATTGGGCTAATGGGATTGCACCTTAATGGTAAGGGTTTTTTCACGCCTTTTCAACATATATCAGGGTGAAGAACGGCAAGCGTTTTTCATGGCTTTGCTTGGATTTCTCTGGGCATTAGCGATTTCTTTAGGTCTCCGTTTTGCTGATGTAATGTTTTTGCTGCATGTAGGGGCAGAAAACTTACCTGTCGTCTATAGCATTTCCGCCTGTATTATGATCGTATTAGCATTCTATCTCCTGCATGCCTACCACAACTTTGACACGCACATCGTATATCTCGGGATAATTTTTGTAGCCTTTCTGGCCTATACGTCCATTCTTTGCGGGCTTATTTTGCAAATTGAAGATAGAAGCTTTTGGTATGTTTTACGTGTTATCGGGACATTAAGCATGGCTATTTTTACAACGGGATATTGGACCTTTGTCGACCAGTATTACACCTTACAAGATGCCAAAAGGTTATTTGCACTTTTCAGTTCGTCCATCTTTCTAGGAATTGCGACGACAGGTGTGATCATGCAGCTGGGCTTGTTAGAGTTGGAGCAGGTCTATGGCTTGATCACATTATTATTAGCATTGGTGGGGTGTATTGTATGGGTAGCTAAGACTAAATTTATCCCGGTGCATGACGAAAATTCCCTCCAGGAAAGTGCAAGCCAGGGGGATCTTTCGCTAGGTACTACTCTAAAAATGATTTTTAGCTCCCGTTTTACGCTCTTTTTGATGGCGAGCAACTTTTTGATTTATGTCACTATGGTTGTCACAGAATTTAACTATTTGGAGTCCTTTCAGAGACATTTTCCGGAAGAAGCGTTAGAAATCGGAGAAGGTGAACAAACGCCGCTGGCAATTTTTATGGGACGTTGCTTAATTGGAATTAGCTTAAGCAACTTACTGATAGGGCTATTTATTTATAGCCGCATTGTTCATCGCTTTGGGATAGGCGGTGTACTTCCTTTAACGGGTATATTACTGTTTTTAAACTACTTAGGGTGGGTTACCAGTGACAACATAGCTTTTGCTGTTGTAGGCATGTTTGTGGTGGAAGGGACTATTTATGTCATTGATGATAGTAACTTTAATTTGTTGCTTAACGGTGTCTCTTCACGGCTTAAATATCGAATCAGAATATTTATTGAGTCCTTTTTTGAGCCCCTAGGGATGTTGATATCGTCAGTATTGCTATCCAGTTTCGCTTTAGACGCCCGCATCTTAGGGCTGCTCTTGGCTATTTCCGTATTAGCTTTAGCATTTTTATTAGCTTATAACTACGGTAGAGCCATTTATCTTAATTTAGCGGAAAATGCCATCCTTTTTCACAGAAATGTGACGCAGTGGCTTAGACCAAAATCTGAGAAATCAGCAGAACTCTATAGACAGCGCTTACTTTTCAGATTGAAAGCCGGTAATACCCACGAAAAGCTGCTTGCAGCAGAAGGACTATTGGCATTGCAGGAACAAACTCTGCTTGAAACCATTTTAAAAGAATTTTCCATTGCAGAAGCTAAACAAAAAAGAGAGTTAATTAAGGCGCTCATACGTACCCCCTATGTGTATGATACTGCAGTCATAGAAACGTTGAATAGTTGGTATGATCAGGATACAGATGAGGAATTGTTGCAAGATATCCTTTATTATCTAGCCTGCGGTGGTTTTCTACATCCGGAGAAGGCATTTGCGTACATTGATAGCGATTCCCTGGAGCTTCAGGGTGCAGCCATTGCAGCCTTAAAGAAATCCTGGGCGCACTTACCTCCGGTGCAAGCAACTCAAAATCAGCTAATTGCAGTTCAAAAACAGCAAGAACTACTGTCAAGTTCCATAGAATCAGAAGTTGTTATGGGTTTGAATATGTTAGCGGTAGACGGAGCACCCTACGATGTGGAAGTCCTTATTCCCTTTTTGAAAGACCACCGCGTCTCAGTTGTAGAAAAAGCTATGGAGATCTTTGCGCAGTTAGCAGATGTCCAAGGGTATCGCTATGCTCGTCTTATCAGTAGCTTATTGACCAAATCCTCATCCACGCTAATTAGGCAGTCCTGTTTGGAGGCTTTAGGCAAGGTGGCAGGTACAGCAGCTGTAGAAATCATCATCACAAGCAGCGAACACCTTAGGCCGCAGGAAAGGCGTGTGGCAGAAAATGTCATTGTAAAAATGGGCTTGAGAACAGTCCCCATCTTGCTGGCGCTTACAAAAAACAAAGCTGTGAGAGAACGTTGCAGAACATTGGCTGTAAGGATCTTAAGCCACCTCGCTGTGGCGCAGCTGCATGCAAATCTGAATGATATTGTACGAAAAGAAATCAAACGTGCAGCCTTTTATTTTTATCATTTACATACGATTGATGAGCAAAACTATGGAATCGATTTGTCACTATTGAAAGAAGCCTTGGAGACCAGATACCGTTCCGTTATTGACTTTGTTATCCACGCATTGGGCGAGGCCGGAGAGATTGATGATTGCGAGTTATTAGCTAGGTCTTTAGCAAGCCGAAATTCCAAAGTGCGAAGCCAAGTAGTTGAAACTTTAGAAAAGTATTGTAATATTGAAACATTCAGGCTTATCTACCCTCTAGTCGCAGATATTCCATTGGAGGAAAAGCTTGCGGCTTGTAAGAAGATGATAGAAAATCCACTGAGCCTACCGGAGTTATTAGAAAAAATGAGCGAATCTTTTTCACCCTTAGAAGTGATGGTAGCAGCGATCTACATGCGTCAACTGCATTTACCGTTGTGGAGAGAGACATTGCTTAACCAGATGAAGACACATGAAGAAATTTTCCACCATTTTGCCTACGAGCTATTGCAAGCATGAAGAACCTTACCATTATCGATAAAGTCTTTTATCTGAAGCGCACTCCCCTTTTCAGAATGCTGACAATGGAAATGCTTCTACCGATTGCGGATAAATTAACCGAGGTCAGTTTCGATAAGAACGATACGATTTTTGAGATCAACGATGAAGCCCACCGTATGTATTTTATCCTTAACGGAAAAGTTCAGATTTCCGCCCCGCAAATTCCATCCCCGGTGATACTTGAAAACGGGGGCTTTTTTGGTGATGAAGGGCTTTTTGATGATAATAAAAGAGCCTATAATGCCGTGGCTATGGTTGATTGCGATATTTTAACACTAACTCAGACCAACCTTATCACCATTATCTCGGAATATCCCTCTGTAGCTTTGGGCTTTTTAAGCGTCTTTGCATCTTGCGTTCCTGACAGGGCAAAATTTTTTCTTAAGGATGCAACATGACCATTCGTAAACGTTTACTAAGCCTGTTATTGCCTCCACTTATCGCTTTTGTCACCATCATCTCGCTGTTCTTCCATTACAACTGGAAAAATGAGATCCTGGGGAGCTTTAAGGAAAAAGCCCTAAGCACTGTTATAGGTATCGCATCTGTCCTTCCTACAGAAAAAGTAGATGAGCTAATCCAAGGAGAGGGCAACAGCCTGCAACTTGAAAAGCAATTTACGGATATAGTTGAGAACCTAGGCCTTAACAGTTTATATCTTGTGCAAGTCGTTCCGGTGAAAAAAGGCGAAAAAGTCCTCTTAAACCAGCCACTTAGTCCCCATAATCCTATTTACGACGGAAAAAATACTGACAATGCTTTCCGTCTGGTTTTTCTGCAGGATGTAAGTATCACCTCGCCCCGTGCAAATAAAGAACAAGATTATTCAGAGAGCGGAGAACAGCTGCTCTATCTTAATGCACGTCCGATGGTAACGGATGAGTACAAAGAGAGAGGGACCAATGAACATATCATTACCGCCTATGCCCCCCTTACAAATGCAAAAGGGCAAGTCATTGCGCTATTAGGAGCGGACATTGCAAACAAAACAATCAATGAAAAGCTTAAATCCGCTGCGATAGTCATTGCTTTAAGTGCCCTCGCAACCATCGTTCTAGTGATTTTAAGCGTCTATTATGCCGCAAACCGCATCAGTGAACCCGTACAAAAAATCAAACTAGCTGCCCTAAATTTAGCTGCCGGTGAATATGGAACGACCGTAGACGTCAAAGGTCCGCTTGAGATCGAAGAGCTGGGCAATACTTTGAATACGATGAGCGAATGCCTTATGGAGAATATCCACCGTCTAAAACATTCTTCCGCTATGCGTGAACGCCTCTTTGGCGAATATGAATGCGCTCTTTTACTTCAAGAAAAGATGTTTATGCGTTCGATAGCCGAATTTGAGCATCCCCTTTTTATTGTCAAAGGATTGCATACACAATCTGCTCAAGAGCCGCATGGCATACATGTTTCTTTTTCTACGAAAGAGGATGGATCACTGATACTTGAAATGATGGAAAATCCGGAGAAAGGCTTTGATGGAGTATATCGTCTTTTAGAAAGTGTTGCTGAAGAACATTGCCGGTTTCCCTGCACCCATATAGAGCTTTCTGCGGATATCCTTCATTATGAAAGGCATGGGTTGCCACCCCTTATTATCTGGCAAAATAACCAAATACATTTTCTAGAAGATAAAAAAGGAAGTCTTGAGCTTAAAAAAGATGCTATTATCCTTGTCACATCACGTATTCTTTGGGATATTGTAGGAAACACTGAAGGTATTGAAAAGCTTCTGCAAAGAGTTTTCACTAATTTTTCCAAAGATAGCTTCGATATTTTTGCATCTATGCTGCAACAAGAGCTTAATTTTCTAAGCGATAAGCACCATTTCGAAAAAGATATCTTTGTCACGCTACTAACAAGGAAACGCTAAACTTATGAAGATCAAAGAACTAGTGATTGAGCTTTTTGAAATAGCATTGACCGGTGGAGCCAAACGTTCAGGAGCTATCCTCCGTATAAAAGATGAAGCGGGCAAAACAGCGCAGGGTGAAATATCCCCATTACCTGGATGGAATAATGAGACTTTGCAGGAGTCACTGGAACAGGTGAAGAATAAGAAAGACGAGATACTGTCTATCGATTGGGCTAAATCCACTTTTTTCTATCACCTTCAAAAGCTAGACCTTTATCCCTCTGTGCTTTTTGGCCTAGAATCCGCTCTTTTGCAGCTCTATTTTCCTATAGAGAGCATCGCAGCTCAATCTGCTGCCTTGCTGATGGGGCAGCCTGAAGATATCCTTAAGCACGCAAAACAAAGAAAAAGCGAAGGCTACTCCCATGCAAAGCTTAAAGTCAGCGAACTTACATTCAATGACGCCGCAAACATCATCCACCAACTTAAAAACACTTTTCGCCTGCGAGTTGATGTGAACAGAGCATGGAAAACGCAAGAAGCTATAGAATTCTTTGAGCAGTTTCCAACAGATACTTTTGATTATGTAGAAGAACCCTTTCAGAACTCTGATGATCTAAGTCTATTTGATCACCCCCTTGCATTGGACGAGTCTTATCACGGCTTAGATTTAGACCGTTTTGCAAATCTGCCAACACTTAAAGCGCTTATCTATAAGCCTACGGTGCAAGGCGGCCTGCTTAATTGCCTTTCAATATTATCGTGGGCGCGACAGTTTCAGGTAGATTTAGTGCTTAGCAGCAGTTTCGAATCGACGATCGGCTTGGACCACATCCGCTCGATGGCCCAAAGGCTCTCACTCACAAGTCCTGTGGGAATTGGCACGCAGCACTATATGTCTTAAAAAATATTTACTTATTTTTTGGTGTGGATATCGGCCGAACTAATTTGAGTATCAATTCAAAAGGATTAATGTGTTACCGTACATCTAGGATGTTTTAAGAAATAAGCTTCTCCTTGCATAGGAGAAGCTTATTGATGTAATAAGTAGATAGCTATTTAGAAATTGATAGCATTATAGATTCGTTTACATATTTCTTGCGAGGGTGAGTAGGCGTTAATATCTAAGCGAAAACGATAGTATGCTATATAATCTGCCGTCTTTTCATCCTTAGAGATAAGGCTATAGCCACTTAATAATGCATGCCCCCCTAAAACTACCAATAAACGTACAGGCAGCTCAAAAAAAAGTCCAAATAGACCAATAGAACGCTTAAAGGTAGATGCCTTTGGATTATGCGACCAAGTCAATAGCGGAGAGTTCGGAATAAAAGGACGAAACACATGATCGACAAATTTAGCAGATATTTCAGCTTCTTTTGGATCTTCGATAAGTTCCACTTGGTTATTGGAAGATGTTTTCACAATATCGCGCACTGCATTCCAAACTTTCTTAGTTTCAGTAAAATTTTGATAAATATCTTCATCAGAATCCGCAACATCTAAGAGATAGGAAGCAACATTTGTTTTTTCACATACTTCCTTACCTGTGCAGTAGGGTCCTTGAACACTAAAAGTACTGCGAGTATAGATATCATTCAAAAAAGTCTGAGCAGAAACCCATTGACTGGATACCCCTATATTTTCCTTGCTAGATTGAAATAAAGGTTGTTGAGGATCAGCTTGCCTCCAACATACTAGAGTTCCATTAATATTAACCGATGTAACCATATCTTTAATCCTCGTTAAAATATTTATAACAGTAAACATTATTTCGCAAATTATTTCAATTAAAATTAAATTAAATCATTGTTAATAATAACCTGTTCATAAAAAGTAGTAGATATTCTTTTTCCACTCATAATTTCCACTAAACTTTATAAATAGAGGATGACTGAAATGAATTTTAAAATAATATATAGACAATCATTTTGATCGACATCTTAAGATGACCCGTTATATTTAATGATCTCATATTCTTCTCGTTTGTTTTTGTGAAAGTTTCTTATTTTATTTAACCCTCTGACTTAGCTATAGTTAATCAGACTATTTTAGGATGATATTATGTTTGAACAAATCAATTCATTTGTTAATTCTGATTCACTTTATTGGTTTTGTGCAGTCTTAGGGAGCGCATTATTCCTAATCCAATTTACCCTAAATCTTATCGGCACAGGTGAATTCAGCGAATTCGAATCTGACTCCGGCAATTTTAAATGGCTGACAAAGCAAGCTCTCTCCGGTTTCCTTATGGTGTTCGGGTGGACTGCTCTTTCTTTGAAACATGAATTCCAAATTCAAGGCATATTTAACCTAAGCATAGCCTTCAGTGCAGGTTTCCTAACAATTCTAGCAAGCGGTTTAATTTTTAGACTTGCCCATCAACTACAGAGTACCGGCACGGTCTTTGACATTGATAAGACGATTGGTTTGGAAGCTACCGTTTACCAACGAATCCCCGTAAAAGGTTCGGGTAAAATTACAATTAATATTGAAAATATCACTCGCGAAATCGAGGCAATCTCTCACCATGAGCAAGAAATCCCCTCTTTTTCACGCGTCGTAGTGTTAAAAAAAGCCGACGATAAAACAGTCGTCGTCATGCCACTGTAATAAAAAATAAGGAAATGCTATGGAAAATTTATATCTTGAAATAGCTATAGGCGGATTTGTATTCTTTCTCTTTTCTACACTCTACTTCTTCGCCAAATTATACCGTAGATGCCCCTCTAATAAAGTCCTCGTGATCTATGGACGCGTAGGGAATAACAAGACAGTGCAATGCTATCACGGCGGAGGTAAAATCGTATGGCCCCTTATCCAGGGTTATGCCTTCCTCGACCTGACACCACGCACCATCCATATTCCATTAAAAGGGGCTTTATCCCATCAGAATATCCGTGTCAACGTTCCTAGTACATTCACCGTTGCTCTCGGCGTGACATCGGAAGTGATGAACAATGCTGCGGTCAGACTGCTAGATCTGGACCATAAAGGCATTGAAAGCATGGCTACAGAGATTATAGTGGGCCAGCTTCGCCTTACAGTTGCTTCTCTACGTATTGAAGAGATCAACCAAGACCGCGAAATGTTTTTAGACGCGATTAAAAAGAATATTGAGCCTGAACTACATAAGATCGGCTTGACGCTTCTAAACGTAAACATCACCGACATTACCGATGAGTCGGAATATATCGAAAGCATTGGTAAAAAAGCATCCTCAATGGCTGTCAACCAAGCAAAGGTCGATGTTTCCGAGCAGGAGAAAAAAGGCGATATCGGAAAAGCCCTAGCGGAAAGAGACCGTCGTGTCTCCGTCGCCTCCTATAATGCTGAGGCTGTCAAAGGCGAAAACGATTCAAGAGCACAGATAGCATTAACAAATGCCGTGCTTGCAGAAAGAGAAGCAGAAGCTTCGCAACGTAGTAGAGTAGCAAAAGAGATAGCGGAAGCTGAAGTCCAAAAAGCCCGCGCACAAGCAAAAGCGCAGCTGCTGGAAGCAGAGGAAATTGTTCCGCAAGAGATCAATAAACGCAGGGTATTGATCGATGCTGAAGCTGAAGCACAGCGGACAATCACGATTGCTCAAGGTGAGGCGCGTGCAATTTTAGCGATGCGTGAAGCTGAGGCTGAAGGTATCCAGAAAATGTTGGATGCTAAAGCTAAAGGTTACAAGCTGCTTGTTGAAGCCTGCGGCAATGATGCTAAAAGTGCATCTACCATGCTTCTGCTTGAAAAATTAGAGCAGATTGTCGGATTACAGGCGGAAGCCATAAAAAATATCAAAATTGATAAGATCACAGTTTGGGATAGCGGCAATAATGAGAATGGGTCTTCTACCTCCAACTTCATTAGTCAATTCGTAAAATCGTTGCCTGCATTACATGATATCGCAGCAATGGCAGGTTTAGAACTACCTGAATATCTAGGTAAAATAGCCTGCGATAAGGTTGTCCCAGCGGAGGAATGCACAATTAAGCCTCTTTCATAGTTAGCTTTGAAAGAGAATCCATAAAGCGGCGGTTAATCCGCCGTTTTTTTGGGTGCAATGAGCAATCCTATCCCGCGCTGTATTGCTTTACGTAAAATGGTTCTTCCGTTATTATTTGTTTGTTTTTTTTGGAAGTTGGAATGAATAAACCAATTTCAGAGAGTGTGCTTGGAATTATTCCAGCACGTTTCGCTAGTCAGCGTTTTCCCGGAAAGCCTCTCGCATTTCTGGCAGGGAAGTCCCTCCTTCAAAGAACTTATGAAAATGCCCAGAATTCAAAGTGTTTTGACCATATCGTCATTGCTACCGATGATGAGCGTATTTATGAACATGCCGTAGGATTTGGTGCAGAGGTATTCATGACCCCTGTAGACTGTCCGACAGGAACTGACCGCATCTCCACGCTGCTAAAAAACACTCCGAAACTCAAAGACTATTCCCTGATCGTCAACATCCAGGGCGATGAACCTTGCGTATCAGCAGAATCGTTCCGAGCCGTAATCTCAGCTTTAACAAATAATCCTGATGCCGTCGTAGGAACATTAGTTACCCCTTTGACCTGTCTCGAGCAAGCAAAAAGCCGTTCTATCGTCAAATGTGTACGAGCATTGAACGGCAAAGCGCTCTATTTTACGCGATCCCTTATCCCGGGCGGGAAGACAGATGACCATCAGGGCCGCAACTACTACCGCCATATTGGCGTATACGCATTTAGAAATGATTTTTTAATAAAATATGACTTGCTGGAGCCCACACCGCTTCAGTCAGCCGAAGATTTAGAACAACTCAAGATCCTTGAACATGGATACACCATAGCAACTGCCTGCGTAGAGGAAGAAGCTATCGGGGTGGACACTCCTGAGGATCTTCATAATTTAGAATTAAAACTATGCACTGTAAATATATCTTTGTCACCGGCGGCGTCTGTTCATCCCTAGGAAAAGGACTGACCGCAGCTTCTATAGGCATGCTCTTAGAGAAAAAAGGGCTGCACATTGCTATGATGAAATTAGACCCATATCTTAACGTCGATCCGGGCACGATGAATCCCTTTCAGCATGGCGAAGTTTACGTCACTGACGATGGCGCTGAAACTGACTTGGATCTAGGCCATTACTTCCGTTTTACTTCTTCGCCCCTTTCCATCCTTTCCAATACAACCTCAGGACAGATCTACAATACTGTCATTCGGCGTGAAAGACGTGGAGACTATCTAGGCAAAACAGTCCAAGTAATTCCCCACATTACCGACGAAATTAAACAACGCATTTTAGCCTGTGCAAAACAGAGCAGTGACATCGATGTCGTGCTGGTCGAGATCGGCGGTACCGTAGGCGATATCGAATCACAGCCCTTCATGGAAGCAATCCGTCAATTCCGCAACGAACATACCGGTTCCTGCTTAAATATACACCTCACCTATGTTCCTTTCATTAAGGCTGCCGGCGAGGTTAAAACTAAACCCACACAACACTCTGTACAAGTTATGCGCAGCATCGGCATTTCTCCGGAAATTATACTTTGCCGCTGTGAAGAAAGCTTGGATGAAGATGTAAAAGATAAAATCAGCCTATTTTGCAACGTCCAACGGGAAGCTGTCATCGAAGAACCGGATGTGCGCCACAGTATTTACGAAGTTCCTCTGAAGCTGCAAGAACAAGGACTCGATACTCTCATTTGCCGCATGCTAGGACTTAAAGAAGCATTCAGCGACCTGACAGAATGGGAAAAGATTTTGGACACCATCAAAAATCCTAAAGGTAAAATCACCCTTGGCCTCGTCGGTAAATACGTGCTGCACCAAGATGCATATAAGTCCGTCACTGAGGCTTTACATCATGCAGCCATGTTTCATGGTTATAAACTTGAAGTTAAAGCTATTGAGGCTGAGTCACTTCCATCTCATCCTACATTGGATGACTGCGACGGCTGCCTAGTGCCTGGCGGTTTTGGTGAAAGAGGCTGGGAAGGAAAACTCCTCGCCGCTAAAATCTGCCGCGAGCAAAAACTCCCTTATTTTGGCATTTGCTTAGGCATGCAAGTCATGGCTGTTGAATTTAGTCGCAATGTGATGGGGTGGAAGGAAGCCAATAGCACTGAAATTGATCCTCACACACCTTTTCCGGTGATTTCCCTGTTATCTGAACAAAAAGAAGTGCAAGATATAGGCGGAACAATGCGTTTAGGCGCCTATCAAGCTAGGTTAACGCCAGGCAGCCTTGCCCATGCTGCTTATAAAAGCGATGTTGTTAGCGAAAGGCACCGCCATCGCTACGAATTCAACAATAAATATTTAACCGAAATGGAAGAAAAAGGTTTCAAAGTCACCGGCTTACTCGAAGGGGGCTCCCTGTGTGAAGTCGCCGAAATCGAAGGACATCCTTGGATGCTAGGAGTTCAGTCCCATCCTGAGTTCAAATCCAAGCCTACAGCACCTCATCCGCTCTTTGTCGCTTTTGTGGGCGCCATGATCAAAAAACATACCGGCAAAAATGGCTGATTTAGCAAAACGCATTCTCGCTGTAGACTTCGGTTTAGCGCGTGTAGGATTAGCGATCTCTGATGAACGTCAGATGGTCGCTCTTACCGTAGGCCGTGTCGCCGGATCCAAAAAGACAGACGTGACAGTTAAAACTGTGATGGATGCTTTAGAAAAAGCCCAAAAAGATTACCGCTGTCAAATCGATGAAATTGTCGTCGGTTTGCCATTAATGATGAACGGTACGATCGGTTTTTTAGCAGATGAAGTGAAGCATTTTGCTAAGCTTTTAGAGGAAGCTTCCGGCCGCAAAGTTATCTTCTGGGATGAACGCTTAACCTCGGTTCAAGCGGAACGCACCCTGAAAGAAGGGGGCATGTCTCGCAAAAAAAGAACGCAACACGTTGATAATGTGGCAGCTGTGTTAATATTGCAAAACTATTTGGATCACTTGGCTTTCAAAAAAAATTCAGTATATAATCCCGATTGAAACCAAAGGTACCCCCTATGACTTCTACTCCAGCACTTCAATTCGAAAATCCTCTTGAAGATCTTGAACGTCCAGTCAAGAGTGTTCAGCCTTGTATCCTCGTTATTTTTGGCGCCACCGGTGATTTAACGGGCAGAAAACTTCTCCCTGCACTATATAATCTTGCGCAAGATGGCGAGCTACCCGTGCGTTTCGCCTGTGTCGGCTTTGCTCGCAGGCCCAAGTCCCATGAAGAATTCCGCGAAGAGATGCATAAAGCCATCAATGAGTTTTCCAGGGTAAAACCTGTGGATGATAATTTTTGGAAGACCTTTTCTGAATCCATCTACTACCACCGCTCAGAATTCGATAATGACGAAGGGTATAAGGATCTTAAAAAGTTTTTGGACGATCTCGACACTAAGCTCGGAACACAAGGGAATAGAATCTATTATCTTTCTACACCCCCAAGCTATTTTCCACAGATTATCGAGAAGTTGTCCCACAACAATCTCATCTATGAACAGAGCGATCAAACAGGACCTTGGTCACGTGTCATCATCGAGAAGCCCTTTGGCCATGATTTGGAGACAGCGCAAAAACTGCAGACAGAAATCACACACTATCTGGACGAACAGCAAATATACCGTATTGACCACTATCTAGGGAAAGAAACGGTCCAAAACTTAATGGTTTTCCGCTTTACCAATCCAATCTTCGAATCTCTTTGGAACAAGCAGCACATCGACCATATTCAAATTACTGTATCTGAAGATATCGGCATTGGAACACGTGGACACTTTTTTGAAGAAGCCGGAAACCTGCGGGATATCGTCCAAAACCACATGATGCAGATCTTCTCTATTGTCACGATGGAGCCGCCGAATAATCTAAATGCCGCTTCTATCCGTTCTGAAAAAGTTAAGGTGATGGAGGCAATCCGCCCATTTGATAAGGAACAGCTTAAAACAAATATCATCCGAGGACAATATGGTCCAGGCTATATTGAAGGCAAGCCTGTCTTAGGATATCGAGAAGAGAAAGATGTTAACCCTAAAAGCAACGTGGAAACCTTTGTCGCCATGCAGCTTTTTGTCGACAACTGGAGATGGGCAGGTGTACCATTTTTCTTGCGAGCAGGAAAAAGGCTCCCAAAACGTACGACAGAAATAGCCATTACTTTTAACCGCGCTCCTAGTTTTATCCACCAATATGATGTTAAAAGGGCAACAGCAAACGTGTTGGTCATACGCATTCAGCCGGACGAGGGTATAAGCCTGAAATTCAACTGTAAAGTCCCCGGTTTACACGCTCCCTTGCAGCCTGTAAAAATGGACTTCCTTTACAGTTCATTCTTCGGCTCCACTCCTCCAGAAGCTTATGAAAGGCTTATTTGCGACTGCATTGCTGGCGACAACACATTATTTGCTTCCATTGATGAGGTTTTTTCTTCGTGGAGGTTATTTTCCCCCGTTCTTAATGATTGGGAACAAGATACCAACCCGCCTTTCCCTAACTATGCCTCCGGAACGTGGGGTCCAAAAGAAGCTGATGACCTAATCAGCCGTACTGGACGTCAGTGGCGTTTAATATAATAAAGCTAGGATAGGAAAAATACATCAATGACATCCACACAAGATATATCCGACCTAATAATGCCTTCTCCCCCCTCCAAAAATATTCCTCGAGCTTGTTTGTTTAACTTGGTTGCATACGCACCCAACGCTAAACGTCTGCCGCGCATCTTAGAGATAGTCCACGCGATAGGATCAAAATTTCCTTGCCGGCTTGTACTGATTACGCACGCGCAAGAGGCAGCCGGTGTAAGGGTAGAGACATTACCCAATCCTTGCGTTAAGCAGAAAAACGGCTACGATCAAGTCTTCATCTATGCAGACTCAGAGAAGTTAAATAAAGTTCCTTTTCTGGTAATGCCCTATCTCATTCCCGATCTGCCCATAAACCTTTTATGGGATGAAGATCCCACTTCGGATGATCCTGTCCTTAATTATCTTAAAGGTTTTGCTACCCGTATCATTTTTGACGCTTCGGGCATTGAGGACTGGTCTGCTTTTGCACACCGCATGGGGGTTCTTATAGGTCAAAATTCGTATGACTATATGGATATCTCCTGGGCATTGATCAGCAGCTGGAGGGATACTGTAGCACGCCTATTTAATGACGCCCAAGCCCTGGACGAACTGCGCCGCTGCCAAAAGGTGCGTATCCTATGCCGCCATTCCACAGACTATGCCACAGGGATCTATCTTCTCAGTTGGCTTTCAGCACAGCTAGATTGGAAGCTTGTGCAGAGCAAACAGTGCGAAGGCGTGATCGAAACCACTTTTGCCTTCGACAAAGCGAACATCGCCACCGCAATCGCAGAACAACCCTCTACAGTAAAAAGCGAACACGGCATTGCATCTGTCGAAATCGTCACATCGAGTGGAACTGTCTATCAGATGACCCACCGTCCCGCCTGCAGAACAGTCATCACACATGTCATCCACGATAGCTGCTGCGACCTTCCTATCACACTCCCCTTTGCATGCCTTAACCAAAGTTTTGCTTTTATGAAGGAACTCCTTCACCACCGCTCTAGCAGCCATTATCGCAATATGCTCTCCAAACTGACCGAATTTAAAAACGTTAAGAAAAACCACTCCTAAGTAGGTAAGCAATGTATTCATTTGACGATCGCAGAAATATTATTGTCATCCCTACTAAAGATGAAGCAGTGCAGTTTGCTGCCAACGATTGGATTGCAAATGCTAAATCCGCCATCAGCCGACACGGGGCCTTCTATGTTGCACTTTCCGGAGGAAGCACTCCTACAGCTATTTTCAAAAATTTAGCCGAGAGGCATAGTACAGACATCGATTGGACTAAAGTGTTCCTGTTCTGGAGTGATGAAAGGAGTGTTCCTCCTGAACACAAAGATAACAATTATCGCTCTGCAATGGAAGCCGGCCTTATCGCTTTGCCGATTCCTACACAGCATATTTTCCGGATGCATGCAGAAGACGGACAAGAGGCGGATAAACCCTATGAAGAACTTATCCGTAAAACAGTGCCTAACGCTGCCTTTGATCTGATCATGCTAGGCATGGGCGATGACGGCCACACAGCTTCCTTATTTCCTCATACAGAAGCGCTTAAAATTTCTGATCACTTAGTCGTTATGAATCACGTTCCCCAAAAATCTACCTGGCGTATGACATTCACATACCCTCTCATTCACAAAGCACATTATATCGTCATCTATGTGCTAGGGAGCGGCAAAGAAGAAATGGTTAAAAAAATCTTTAAAGGTCCTTTTCAGCCTATGGAATATCCTATTCAAAAGGTAGGAACTTCATCGAATAAAGCTTTATGGATCTTGGATGCTGCTGCAGCAGCCAACCTCGCTTTACCGGAGTCAGCATGCTTGTCTTAGGAATTGAAAGCACATGCGATGAAACAGCGTGTGCTCTTGTCAAGGATGGCAAAGAAATACTGGCAAATATTGTATCCTCACAAGCAGAAATGCACCTGGTCTATGGCGGAGTCGTTCCAGAGCTCTCTTGCCGGTCCCATGTAGAGACACTGATTCCCACCTTAGACCTTGCCTTAAAAAAAGCAGGATTACAGCTATCTGATATTGATCTCATTGCTGTCGCCTATGCTCCCGGTCTTGTCGGCGCGCTATTACTGGGGCTCAACACAGCCAAAACACTTAGCCTTGCTCTGAATATCCCCTTTGTCGGCGTTAACCACGTAGAAGGCCACCTGTATGCAGCTATCATGTCGCACGAAGAAGAACCGCGTTTTCCTTGTTTAGGTGTAGTGTTGTCAGGTGGACATACAGCACTGTGGAAGGTTGGTGCTGTGGGAGAATATCAATTATTAGGACAAACGATTGATGATGCTATCGGCGAAGCTTTTGATAAGGTCGCTAAGATGTTAGGTCTTCCCTATCCCGGCGGACCCGCAGTCGAAGAATTAGCATTAGCAGGAAAACCTATTATTCCCCTTCGCCCAGGTAAGATCAAAGATAAGCCGCTGGATTTTTCTTTCAGTGGACTCAAAACCGGTGTCTTATATTCAATTCGCAAGCCTGGAGAAGAGGTGAAAATATTATCAGACGAACAAAGAGCTGATGTAGCAGCATCTTTCCAGGAAGCTGCATTGAATGATGTTGTTTCTAAAGTCATCTTAGCTGCTCAAGAGCATGATTTAAAAGATGTTATCTTGGGCGGCGGAGTCGTCAATAACAAGCGGCTCAGAGTGATCCTTCAGCAAAAAGCTCCCCACTTGAAGTGCTTTTGGCCTAGTCCTGAGATGAGTTTAGATAATGCTGCTATGATAGCAGGTTTGGGGTATCATGTTTTCCGTCGTAAAGGAAATACCGGTGACAGTTTTACGTTGCAATGCCAAACACGTTTACCCATTACAGGAGGCTGAGTGACAAGCCACGTTATCACTTAGCCCATTGTATATATATTTCTCTTTCAGTTCCTTTGACTGAAGATAAAATTCTCTCAGTAGCTCATTGTGTTCTCATGAACTCTCTCAAGGTTTGTTTATTGAATACCTTAATCCTAAACCAATCGCTAACTTTACGAATACCCATTGCTTTCAATTTGTCAGAGACAATAACGTTCAATTCATGAGGTTTCAATCCTCCTGCCTCATCTTCCTTAAGTATTCCGCACTCGATATAATCCCTTCTGGTGTAGATAGAACACGCACTAAGCAACTCAAAGGCTTTTGAAGAAGCAACCAAATCATTATCCAAAATGTGATTGCGATAGATGATACCGTACGGGCACCCTTCAATCAGAGAGCTATTAGTTTCCACTGCAAGATTCTTTTCAAGATGCTCGTTCAACATTTTCAGGATTTGAGCCGATTGTGGATCACCTTTATGCTTTTCCATTAATAAGGAATTTAAGTGGATTAATTCTTTTATGTGTTGTGCATCCTGTACACAAGAATACACTTCTTCACTATTACTTAAACGTAAGCTGAAGTGATGGTACTGTGAGATAAGTTCCTTTAAAGAGTGAAGTGTTTCGGAATCTTTGATAAGCCCCTCAAATAGCATAAGTAATTTCTTTGTCGCTTCAGATCTTATGGAAATCAGGTATGAAAGTCGATCAATCTCCTTAATGTCATCACAAGTTAATTCACAAGTGATGGAGATACTGCGGAACCTATCATTGATTGCATCAATTTCATTTTTCGTACTATTGTTCCTTTCGATAAATTTCTTACGGATGTCTCTCATTGCCGTTCTCATTTCATTCGAAGGTACTTTCCTAAACATTTCATTTACTTTTTTTATCCAGTCTATATCAGCGCTGAACAAGATTTCTTCTAAAACATCCACTGATACTGTAGATAATATTTTAGCTGTTTTGTGATGATAGCTAGCGCACCTTTCAACCTTGTATAATAATGAAACGACTTGCAAGGAACCAAAATTTTGAACAACTTGTGATATGTCTTCAAGCCTATCCAAAATTAATATGGACGACATGACATTATCCACCTTATCGGAGCCGTTTGTCTCGTTGGATGTTTCACGGCTAAATGTTTCCAACCTTTGGCTGTCTTGTATTTCTTTTAAGTGATCCGATGCCATAAGATATCTTGCAGCAATATTAGGCGAAGAGGAAGGGCTGACAGGAGAGTGCTGAGAAGGTAAATAGAATATTGCACTTTTATTACGCGACATATGATTGGAAACTATTTCTTGAATGACCTCATTCAATCTCGTTAATGAATTAACCAGTTTACTATCGTTGATTTTCAGTTTGATGATTTCGTTTTCTACTATGAGAAGAATGCCATCTTTAGAAATTTTATCTACTTTAGTTTTAAGAACTGATAACATGCCTTTATCTTGTACTGAGCGAAAGAATTCTGATGTTAATGAGTTTGCTAACTGCTCAATTTTATCTCGTAATATTTTACTTTCTTGCCTGGAGAAATTCTTTTCATCTATGTTTCCGGTTTTCCATGCTAACGCTAAAATTCCATAGCGCTGTATTTGGGCTACCCTCCCTTTTTGATAGTCTTCCTCTTGGATTAATTGTTTAAGATTTCCCGCGGTATTATAGCTTAGTAATCTGAATAAGAAAGGATCAGTGCTCATAAGGTATCCTTTTTTTAGTACATTGCTTTCCTAACGATTTTCTAAAAAAACAACAATAGATTTGACAGCAAAGCAAATGAAGTTATACCTTCTCCAAATATTTTTAGATAATTTTGATTTGGGAGAAAATCATGAAAATATTTCACTGGTTTATGCTTGCATGCATATTTTGTTTTGGGCAGTTGTGCGCGATTAAATATCAGCTTTCTGCAGTAATGATCTTTAACAACGAAGCAAATTTCCTGCGTGAATGGATAGAATATCACAAATTAGTAGGTGTAGAACACTTCTGGTTATATAACAACAATAGTACAGATAATTATAAAGAGGTTTTACAGCCTTATATCGACTCAGGGCTTGTGGAACTTACCGAATGGCCATCTGACCGTTTAGAGAATGATTGGGATCATTACACCTTAGGTGTACAGCCGGCAGCATATGTAAATGCTGTTAATAGAAGTAAGAAGAAAACTAAATGGCTGGCAGTGATCGATTCAGATGAATATATCGTTCCAGTCAAACATGCAACTGTCACAGAATGTCTGAACAAGCATTTTAAAAATGCTGCAGGCGTTTGTGTAAATTGGCAGTGCTATGGAACTTCCTATGTTGAAAGCATCCCCTCCAACAAACTTATGATCGAATCATTGTTATATAAAGCACCAAAAGATCACCCAAAAAATCTATATTATAAATCTATCGTGCGCCCAAAATACGTAACCGACTGCGGCAACCCGCATTACTGTATGTATAAAGACAAGTATTTTCATGTGAACTGCCTCAATCAGCAGGTGGGACAACAAAATAATGGTGTCAACATTGACCTGCTCCGCATTAACCATTACTGGACAGGTGATAGAGATCGCTACTACAACATCAAGATTCCTCGTTATATGAAATGGGGACATCCAATGGAAATGTTAATTCAATGGGAAAACTGTTTTAATGAAGAATATGATGATAGTATTTTGCCATTTGCAGAAAAACTTAGAAAACGTTTAGGAATGAAGTGATAACCTAGGAGTCTTTATGCGTAGTTTTATAAATTTGAAGTTCATTCTTGCTGCACTAACCATTACATCGGTTTGTTACGGCGCAACATACACTCCTCAAGCGAGTCCTTCCCAGCAACCAGCAACTACGCCGTCTGAAGATCAGCAAACTCCGGCAGCTCAGCTTCCTCAAGCTGATTTAGAAGCAGGACTTGCAGCGGGTGAGCAGTGGCTTAAATTTATCGATAGCGGCACTTATACAAGCAGTTGGGATAATGGCTCCCTACAATTCAAAACAGTGGTATCCAAAGGGGATTGGGACACTGCAATGAAGAAATTAAGACAACCACTGGGAACCGTGAAATCTAGAAAGCTTGTAGATCTACGCACAGCCGTTAATCCTCCCGGAGTAGCAAAAGGCGACTATATTGTCCTTGTGTATGATACAGACTTTTCAACACGGCCCAAGGCTGGCGAGTTATTGACCCTTGTAAAAGAAAGCGATGGCCAGTGGCGCGTTATGTCCTATTTTGCGCGTTAATGCCCTTTAATTATGCGTCTATTTTCTTGTCAGAGTGGCTACATTGTAGCCGCTCTATTTATCTCACTGTAATTGCATATTATATTTACTCACCTTAATTAAATTAAAAATTTAATCTAACTTTACAATAAATATTTTCTGGGTATAAATTAAAGATATACTGCTACTATAATTTAATAATGGATTTAATATGAATATGCAATTGAGTCCAGACCAGTATAATGCCTTCTTCGGAGAGATTATTGAAAAAGGCGTAAACAAAAAATTTGGAACACAAACGACATTTGATGAACTGCTCAGCAATCCCCAATATCTTAAAAATGAAGAAGTCTATTCTGTAGCATTAGAAGTCTTTAATAAAGCAATGGCTCTCCCGGATAGTGATGAAAAAATGGAAATGCTGGTGAGGGCTCATGAGATCCTTACGTCAAAAAGTTCCAATATAGCTTCTGTCATTTCTTCTTTTCTAACCTATATCCCCGGAACACAAAATAACACTGAAAATAATGCTATGATTTCGACAGAATCGTATTTCCACTCACATTTCAAAGATTTTATCTTAGCCCGCAGCCATGTGCATGAAAAAATGGATATGTTTCAAAGAAATTTCACCGCAAATTATGATCGAATCGATAGATGCATGAACGAACTAGGTGTTGATCCTCAGCAATGGAATGATTTAAAGGTCGCTCTAGAAAAGAACAATCAAAGCGATAGTATGCACCATTGGGATAATATTCTGACTAACATAAGAGGGAAATTTCCCGGGTTTAAAAGTAATGGAGATGTTCAAAAGTTTTTGTTCAATCAATTGTCTATAGGTGCGGCTGTCAAAGCCCAATCCAATACAGAAGCACGATTTTTAGCCTTATTTCCCTCTTTTCCTAAAGATGTACATCTTTTGGAACAAGAAATCAGTCTTTTGAAAGGAAGGGGTTTAGTCAAATTAGATGATTTTATTGACTCCCAAGCAAAACGGATAGAAGTTCCCTTTAATCCGAAAGAATTTACATCAAAAAGTCTTACAGAAATCTCCCCTCATGAATTTAAAAAGCTGCAGCAATTTCTAGAAGATGTTCCGCCAAGTCATGAGCAAAAATATATAGACTTCCTACGTACCAACAATATTGATGAACAAGATCTAAATGCTCTATCACATTTTGAGAAGGATTATAGAACTTATTTTACTCGTTTCCCTCCCAAAGAAATTCAAACAACAGAACAAACAAATAGCTTAAGGGAGTTCTTTTTTCCTCCCAAGACAAGTTATAGTTTAGATGAACTTATACTTGCGGAGGAAAATAAACGGTCATTTAACAATACCCTAGATGAATTTGAGGAATCTCAAGTCGAAAGGGAGGGAGGGGTTAATACGGAGAATCGGCATCAACCTATTGTTCAAAACCCTTTTGATGAAGAAGTCCCGATAACATCTACAAGTAAGATCACCCGCCCCTCCTCTTTTAACTCCCAACATCTCGAAGAGCATTTACCTAATATCATAAATAATGAAAAACTATCACCCCAACAAAAGGGCCATATCTATTCGATTGCTTTAGAGAACCAAAATTATCTCTGCGGAAATAGCCCAGAAACTCCATCTCAGACTATATCCTACTTCAAGAGGTTAGATCAAGAAAGCGTCGAAACCATTGTGCAATTATCTAAGCCTTCTTTTATTCCTTCTTCTGTAGATAAACCCATTCAATTAGGTGCTAAGTCCTCCGTCAGGCTTGTTGTTGGAAACACGCAACCTGTAAATAAAACAGACATATTAATGAATCGATCCATTATAGAGGTTAAAACTGAAAACTCTGTTAAGAGATATGAAGTGCTTTCGCTGCAAGACAATGGAAATGTAAAGAGTTTTTTTGACCCCGAAATGATGCCGGAATTTACAATAGCCGAAGATGATGACTGGGACTTTATTCAAGAAAACGATATTTCTCTTTCAGAAAAACCTTCTGTTTTTAATCCCGTATTAGAAGCGGATGATCCTTGGAATCCAGAAGGGAAAGCCCTGACAATAGAAGATACCTCACCTAAATCGCAAAACAAAGCCACCCCTTCTTTAACATTTATAGGATCCTACGGGCAATTATCGGTGCAAAGGCTGGCTATACTTAGCGCTGAAATAAAGAAAAGTGAGGATCAAGGAAAAAGATGCATCGTCAACGACACGCCTGACCAGGAAAACAGTTCCGCCTTAGTCATCTTTCATCATTTGAACGAAAACTCAAAGAAGGAGTTAAAAGCAGAAGGTACAATTCGAGAATACCAGCAATTCGCCCCTGTCTTACGTGACAAAGACTACTTAAAGACAGTGGTTCTCAAGGCGCTAGAGAACAGGAATCAACCCCCAAAATAATTGGCCTATTCTTTCAAAGCATCATAGATAGAGTTGTACTTGTGAAAAATATGCTTCTTCATCAGCTGTACAGCATCTAAGTGAGGTGTTTTACCGTGGCTATCTTTAGCCCCATTCTCAATGAATTTAATCGCGTTATCAAGATCGCCTTTTTCATCTTCTATAAATGCAATCGTCGCTTTGATGTAAGCATTTTTTAACTGCTGTTTTTCATCGCCATTTTCAATGAGGGCTTTGTTAAAAGCTAAAACAGCTTTCTTATTATTATCTGCCAATGCGTACATCTGCCCCAAATGAAAATACAAGGTGCTTATTTGGCTTTTATCCAGCTTATTATTTATGCTGAGGTATTCCTGAATAAGAATTGCCGCTTCTTTATATTTCTTTTGGACTGCATACAAACGCCAACCGTTATTTAAGGACTCAAACTTATTGTAGTGCAGATGCAGAAGGTCGTCAGGCTTAGGCAAATTTGACATGGTTGATAGAGCTAAAGCTGCTGAGAAGACCATAAATTACTCCTTATAAAGGATAAAAAATTCATTTATCCTCTAATAACTATTATACCTCCAGAAAATTTTATTTAGAATAGACTGTGACGTTTATTGTTCAGCTTTGACATGTCTTTTTTTCTTAGCCCTTAGAAAATTAGATTCTGCAGCCCTAACTTAGATTAAGTGAATAATATTGAGATGTTTATAGTGATAATTCTATTTTGCGAAGTGAAACGTTCCCTAGCTTATTACATTTCCTAACTTCGTGGCTTGTCGAGGGCTGGGAAAGCGGTGACACTTGTCACCGCTTTCCTCTACTAAAGTTAAGCTTATCCAATACGTGAACCCGGTGGAGCATTGGGTACGGTCAAAAGTTCGAGCTTATCATCCCATTTTGCTGCTAATAGCATTCCGTGGCTTTCCACTCCCAAAAGTTTAGCCGGCTGCAAGTTAGCGACTAATACAATGTGTTTATTCAAAATTTCTTCCGGAGTGTAGTAAGTAGCTATCCCTGCAACAATCGTACGCATTTTAGATCCATCATCCAATTGTAGTTTGAGGAGTTTTGTGCTTTTAGTTATCTTCTCGGCAGCAACTACTTTTGCAACACAAAGGTCTACGCTGCGGACTTGATCAATAGTAATCACATTTACATGCGCACATTTTGCTTTTGCTGATGCTGCTTCTTCCTTATGCAGGGAGGCGTGCAGCTTAGCAACTTCCGCTTCAATAGCGCTATCCTCAATCTTTTGGAAAAGAATTTCCGGCTTACCTAACTTCATATCCTCTTCCAGTTTTTCGTCTAGATTTACAGGAAGATTTAAACCCAGCATACGCCAAATTTTTTGTGCGCTCTCAGGAATAATAGGATAACTCGCTATTGCAAGGATTCGCAGGCATTCAATACATAGACGGATAGTTGTATTGACTTTCTCAAATTGCTGCTCTTTTGCATCTTGCCAAGGTTTTTTATCGTTAAAGTAAACGTTTCCCTTCTGAGCAATTTCCATGACCAACTGACAGGCGCGGCGAACCTTGAAATTTTCAAAAGCTTCATTTAGCTCGTTGTGAAGCGTCTCTAAGTCTGCCAGGAATTGACGGTCTTTATCCGATAACTCCCCTGCTTTCGGGACTGCCCCATCGCAATGCTGTTGTGCAAACACAAGCACACGGTTGACTAAGTTACCAAACTTTCCAACAAGTTCGCTATTGACTTTGAGCTGAAAATCTTTCCATGTAAATTCAGAATCTGATGTTTCGGGCATATTGGAAGCAATGGTATAGCGGATTTGATCGCTTGTATAAGTTTTTAAGAATTCTTCCAAATCGATATACCATCCATCGGACTTACTGAATTGACGGCCTTCCAGTTTATAGAATTCGTTAGCCGGAAGTTCATCCACCAGTTTGTATGGCTGCTTTTGACCCATTGTCATGGCGGGGAATATAGCGGCATGAAAAGGGATGTTGTCTTTTCCGATAAACTGTACAAGCTTGGTTTTGGGATCCTGCCAATAGTCTTTCCATTTTTCCGGGGTGCCATTGAGCTGAGCCCATTCAATCGTAGCTGAGATATATCCTATGGGAGCATCAAACCAAACGTATAGTACTTTACCTTCTGTACCGGGCAAGGGAATAGGAACACCCCATGTCATATCGCGTGTGATCGCTCTGGCATGCAGCCCGTCAATATACCCCTTGATAAAATTGACGACGTTAGGCTTCCAATTTTTACCTTCCAACCATGTGAGCAATTCGCCTTTGAAATCTTCCAGCTGAAGAAACCAATGTTTTGTGGGTCTACGGGTTAGTGGTGATCCGGTAAGTTTTGAGCAAGGATTGATAAGATCGATCGCGTCATAGGAAGTGCCGCATTGTCCGCATTCATCGCCACGCGCTTTCTCGTAGCCGCATTTAGGGCAAGTTCCTATCACATAGCGGTCTGCTAAGAATTTATCATCTTTTTCTGAATAAAGTTGGTCTGTCACCTTCTCAACGATATGTCCTGCTTGATATAAGTCATTGAAGTAAGCATGTGTAACAGGGATATGGCCTTCCCAAGTGGTACGAGCATAATGGTCGAACGAGACATTCATTTTGGCAAAAAGCGACTGGTTGATGTGGTGGAAGTTGTCCACATGTTCTCGCGGTGTTTTTCCAGCCAACTCGGCGCTGAGGGTGATTGCCATGCCATATTCGTCAGAACCGCTGATATATAGGACATCATTACCTTGGAGTCTTTTGAAACGGGCATAGCAATCAGCCGGTAGATAAGCGCCAGCAATATGACCAAAGTGCATAGGACCGTTTGCGTAGAGAAGTGCAGAAGTTATTAAGATTTTTTCTTTATGTTTTAGAGTCTTCGACATTGACCATGACCACTTTTGTAGGTTTTTGTACTATGAGCACCTCGAATTCCGTTCCGGGCACTATTTTCCACCCTAACAATACATTATTATCGACATCGACATAGAGCGGGCCGGGCTTTGCTAGGGCGAACTCGGGCTGTACATCGCGCGGAGAACTGTTTGAAGATGAATATGTGGTTTGGAAGCCACGTAAGGGAGGGTGTGTTTTTTTTATATAATCTTGTTGATCTTTGGTGAGGCTTCCCCAGGATACATAGCGTCCTGGATGTCTTTTTTGCAGGAATGTCCAATCTACCCGGACTGTATCATACCAGGTGAGCGAGTTGGAAAATATTCTGCCGGTGTCTCTGCAAAAGGATGAGCTTTTCAGTTTGAACATCGGATTATCGTAGGAATTATATTCGTAGAGGAAGCGTAGGATCTGTTCTTTGGAATAAAACGTTAAGGATTCAGCCCTTCTCAATGGAGAGCCCGTGTAGGGGCAAACACTGTCCCTTTGTTTCTGGACCCACCACCCAAAAAAGAAGGTCAGGCAGAGCGAAGCAAAGAGTAATAGTAAGAGGATAGTTGTATAGAGGATGTCTCCAGTGAAGCTGCGATCAACCATATTTACATCCAATTCTAAAAAGATTTGCTTAAATAGCCAAGCCCAACGATGGAGTCCTGGCTATCTGTTGCTATAGGGAGCCCTTAGCTTTTTTCGCGGGAGCTTTTTTTCCCTTCGCTTTTTGCAGGAGGTTCGCTGTAGCGATAAGGTGCAGCTTCTTCTTCGTCTTCATCATCCAATAGATCTTCTAAATAATCTTTATTTTCAGAGATTTCTGCAAGGATGATGCTTGTGGGATTGAGGCCGATAGAATCTATACGTACGCGTGCAGATCTGCCTGAAATAATCATATTTTCGACGAGCTTAATCGCATGGTTAACTAAATCAAATTGGTTTGTGAATTTTGATTTAATAAATTCTGAGGTGATCCTGTCTTTTGAATCGGGGTGTTTGTTTTTGTCCATAACAGTCCTTTATTTAATTTTTAACAAAGCAGGACAAGAAGAGTCCTTTAATAAATGCTTAACTTTATACTCTTCAGCCTCAATAATCGTTTTAAGTGTGGCAACTGCCAAATCGATTTTACTGTTCACAATAGCATAATCATACTCGCGTGCGACTTTCAATTCCACCATCGTATGCAACATTCTTTGCTCAATCACTTCGGGAGTGTCTGTGCCTCGCAAAATAAGTCTTTGCCGCTGAATTTCAAGTGAGGGTGGCAAAATGAAAATATAGGACGCTTTAAGCTTTTCTTTTAGAAGGAGAGCCCCCTGTGTATCGATTGTCAAGATGACATGTTTTCCATCTGCTCTTTGTTTTTCTACCCAATTTAAGGATGTCCCATAATAGTTGCCGCAGAATTCTACATACTCAAGAAAATCCCCTGCAGCGATTTTAGCTTCGAAGGCTTCCCGTGAAATGAAATTGTAGTGAATGCCGTTAAATTCACCGGTTCGTGGGGGACGTGTAGTGAAAGAGATACTGGCAATAACGCGGGGCATGACATCGGTCAGTTGTTTTACAAGTGTTGTTTTTCCTGTGCCTGCAGGAGCGCTAAGAACAAAGAGAAGTCCCTCCTTTAGATTGGGAGGTAGTGAAGAGGAGTTTCCTTTATTCGACATTTTGCACTTGTTCGCGGATACGTTCGACTTCATTCTTCATTTGCAACGTGAGCTGAATGATATCTAAATCCTGAGATTTTGAGCCTGATGTATTGATTTCCCGCGTAATCTCTTGGAGCAGAAATTCCAGTTCTTTCCCTACGGTAGGTATGTCGGCCTTTAGAAGCTGTTCCAGTTTGATAAGATGGGTTTTCAGTCTCAGGGATTCCTCGCTAATGTCAATTTTATCCACATAGATGCAGATTTCTCGGAGGATGCGTTCATCATTTTCAGTACCTGGAGATAGGGCTGCAAAGCGTTCAGTCAGTCTGTCTTTTAGTTTATTGGGAGCTTTTGAGGCCTTACTTGCCACTTCTTCAGACCATTTTTGCAGGTTTCCGCAGCGTTGCAGTAAGTCTGTCTGAATAGATTTACCTTCTTGCATTTTGGCTATTTCAAGATTGTCTAAAGCTTCCTGCAATCCCTTGAACAAAGGCTCCCAAATCCCCTCTTCATCCGCATGGTGATTGTCGGCAACAAAAAGATGATCTACGCGTGAAAAGAGACTTAGGGGGAGTTTCTCGTGCTCAGCATACCCCAGATGATCTGCAACAGTGCGCCAGGCTTTGCTTAGTTCATTAAGAAGGGGAACATTGACGTGTATGGGGTGATTTTCCTCACCTTTCCCCACTTGATGTATGCGGACAACGACGTTGCCGCGGTGGATGCGTGAGGAGATCTGAGCGCGAATTTTTGCATCGAAACGCAATAGATTGGCAGGGACGTAGCACTGCATCTCCAGATGCCGTTTATTCACGGATTGGATTTCTATCGAGTAAACGCCAAAGGAGGTTTCAACCTTGCTTCGGCTATAAGCTGTCATGCTTTTTAACATAGTCACTAAACTATATAGTTATAAATCAAATCCGTCAAGGAGTTAGGGCGCCTTCCGAACCACGCAGCCAACCGGCACGGGCTAAGTTGACCCTAGCATTAGGAAAGATCTCCTCTATTTGCTTCAACATGTCATCGGCTTTTTTACGCATAGACTTCTGCCCCACCGGGCAGCGGCACATTGCACGAAGAAAGCCTTTATCTTTCGCATAGGAAATAATTTGGTCTTCCGAGACGAATAGTAAGGGACGGATGATAGTTACGCCATAGTGGACCATCGGCACTTTGGCTAGATTCCCGGCAAACTCCCCTTTATGAAGAAGGTTCATCAGGAGTGTCTGTATATGGTCATCGCGATGGTGTCCGAATGCAACAATGGTGCTATCGTTCGCTTTGGCTGCATCAAACAAAAGACGGCGTCTCTCCCGGGAGCAGCTGTAGCATTCGAGAGTTTCAAGCTTCTGAGAGCTTTCAATCACTGTCAAGGGAACATGGAGATCATCACAGCATTTTTGCAAAAATTGTCGGCTCACTCCTGCGCCACAGGAAAACTCCCCACCGATATGGACAGCATGCAGCTTGAAGGGGGCGATTCCACGACCACTCACCTGGTGGAGTAGATGCAGAAGGGTAAGGCTATCTTTTCCTCCGCTTAACGCTACAGTGATCTTTGCCTCATCAGGAATGAGTTTATACGTAAAAATTGCTTTACGCATTAAACTTTCAACGACTCTAATACCGCTCATTATTCTTAAACTATTGAAAATAACTAATATTTTGTAGAATATAGATGTATAGTGTCAATACAAATGATAATTTTAAAATATTAGGTTGAAAATGACTGACAAACCAGGAAGAAATGATCCCTGTCCATGCGGATCAGGAAAAAAATACAAAAATTGCTGTTTAGGCAAAGCCCCCAGCTTGAAATTAAAGCATAAGGTCAGCGTTTTATCAGGCGTTAAAAAAGAAGCTCCTAACTTGATGAATAGAGCATTTGGCGATGCAATTGAAGAAGCGCCTGTCGACAATCTGCTCATGCCGCAAGCATTTCCTGAAACTTCACCTCCTCCCCCCGGAACTGTAAGCCCCTTAGGTGTTCCTTCTGACGAGAAGTAAATTTTCATTTCCGGTATGACTTTAGTATGATTTCTTATTACTAAGTCATACCTTATAATATTTTTACAATTAATTTTTGACATTTAATATGTAAAATTATATAATGTTTTAATAAATAATAAAAAATATCGAAAGGTTTAATAACTTATGTCTGCTCCAACAACAATAAATGACCAGCAGGTCCTCTGTTCTAACGAACAGGCTGAAAACTGCTTTTCCCACTACGGGAAGCTTATTGGTCGTGAGATTGAGGCTTTAGATGTTTATGGGGTACTGTGCACTATTTCAGCAGTTGTTTCAGCAATTTTCGCTCCTGCAGCCTTTCTTACAGGTTCTGCAGCCATGTTCACGTTTTGTGTTTATCGTATGCGTATGGGAGCGTATGAGAATAAAACAATTTGCTTTTCAGCAGAGATCACCAAACTTTTACAAATCACCACACTTCAAATCCTTTTAAGTAAAGCTGACGCAGCATTGATTGCAGCTCGAACTTCCTCCGCTGCTACAGCGGCTATTTCTCAAAATGTTCTTCCGATGTCCACACTCCGCTATGGGTTATTACGTGGGGCTAGTATAACGTCTTCATGCCTGGGTCTATTAAATGGTGTGTTCTTTGGATTTTATGTTGCAAATTTTGCAGGAAGGATATTTGATATTAAACCAAAATCAGCGATAATTTAAAATGGCTATAGATTCTTTATTTTCTACTAGTTCAACAAATAATAATTGTATTAGTTTCGAATGCATTCCATATTTTAAATCACAGGCATTTCGTTGTGCTGATAAGATTAAAGAATTTGCCTTCTCCAATGGGGGCGTTCTTATCGCAACTTCACTTATTAGTTTTGCATTAACTCCTACTCCTTTTCTCATCGGCTTTGGAGTCGGGACTTCTTACGGATTAGTATGCGCCGCAATCCAAAAGAAATTCCCTAAAAAACTTAACAGCGAAACAATTTATATTAGTGCAATGGGTACCGCCTTAAATGCTTGTTTAAGAGTACTCTCTTTAACTATACCCTATTCTAACGGCAAGATAATTAGCGTGAGTTCAACCGTATTTGGATTTTACCAAGGTTTTATAGCGGGAGCTCTTACTGTTTGTTATATAGGCAAAAAAATTTCTAAGATGTCTTAATGGCAACTCCGTCAATACTGCAAGAAAGTAATTCACCCCCTGACATTCACACCGTTTCAACACATGCACCTGAAACGCGCATACAGAGATATGGAAGGCAATTTTCGAAAGAGCTTGAAAGGCTAGATCGTTACGATCTAATTTTTGCTGTAGGCTCTCTTGCTAGCGCTGCACTTTGCCCCGCTTTTTTTCTTGCTAGTGTGGGAATATCTACCGGTGCGATTTTAAGCCTAAATTACTTAAACACTAGAAAAACGTTCAGGTTAGATAACTTTGCAAAATTACAACCGTTAGTCGCAATACCCCTCCAGATTCTTCTAGGAAAAGCAAATTCCATGCTAAATCCTCATCCGGCCGTAAACTCAGCTTTAGCAGCCATAAATGTAGGAACTAATACGGTTACAACACCTATTAAATTTTATTTGTGGAAGGCTGCAAATACATATTCAACCGGTGCAACGTGTTTAAATGGATTTCTATTAGCTTTTTATATTAGCGATATAGCTATAAGAGCATTTGCTACTGAGTCTGATATAAAGAACCCAAGCTAGTCATTTCAGGGTTCTATTCTAAGGAATTGGAAGGTAGGATTTGGATTAAGTCCTTACCTTTCATCTTTTTCACGCATCCTCAAAATCAAAGATATTCTTAAGACTATTACTGAATAGCTTATCTATTTTGTAGAGCTAGTAGGAAAATTTTGTAGAGAAAGAGAAGAAAAGATTTTTGGACTATGACAGAATGTCATAGTCCAAGACGCTACAATCTAGCGCTGACGTGAACCAGCGTAACCGCCGGAACGTTCGCCACGATAGTTGTCACGATCGCCACCACCGCTACGGTTGTAGCCGTTGCCACCGCCGTTTTCACGACGCTGATAACCGCCTTCACGGGGTTCTTTGTTTTGGCGACGGTCTTCTGCTAAAGAAACTCTCAACTCACGACCTAGGAAAGTCATTTTGTCGAGGTTTTCGATTGCAGCTTGTGCTTCTTCAGGTGAGCCCATGATAACAAAAGCAAACCCACGCGATTTGCCGGTGTAGTTATCCATTACGACTTTCACTTCAAGCACAGCACCGTGCTGTTCAAACAGAGGACGTAGATCCTCTTCGCCTGCTTTCCATGACAGGTTGCCAATGAACAGCTTATTTTTTTCGTTAGACATAATCGGCTATCTCCATAACCATAATTTAAATATAATATCTCCGCTTCAATTAAGCGGTTAATCACACCACTTGGAAAAAAAATTGGGCTACAAGTAAGGCCCTGGGTTGGAGATGCCTGCAGGCTAGCGTGGGCTAATAGTCAACGACAAAGTCTTGCATAAGGCATGAATGAGACAGTCGCTCATTTCTTTGAGACGAGTAACTTGGCTCGAAACACTTGTATTTAACCTTTTTTCCACTTCCACCTTCTTAATAGTTTAAGCAGCGGACGAGCTGATTAGAACTTTTATTAAGTTTGCAGAATATGGTGTTATCTTAATCATGTATCATTATACTCTTTTTCGTCTACAAAATAATAATTTGGGGAAGTATGCAGGCCGTTAAATCAATAGAATTAGCTCTTCAAGCTTTAAAAGAAGGCAAGCTCATTATCGTAGCAGATGATGAGGATAGGGAAAACGAGGGCGACCTTATATTCTCTGCTTCCCACGCAACCCCTGAATTACTTGCGTTTGTGGTGCGGCATACTACCGGTATCGTCTGCGTCCCTATGCTAGGGGAAAGATTGGATGAACTTCAGATCCCTATGATGGTGAACAGCAATACGGAATGCTACCGAACCGCTTTTACTATCTCCGTAGACTATTTTCATGATACGACAACGGGTGTTTCAGCCGCTGACCGCACACAGACAATTAAAGCGCTCGCCAACCCACAGAGTAAACCTGGGGAATTCCGCCGTCCCGGACATATTTTCCCGTTAAGATATCGTGAAGGAGGCGTATTAAAACGCGCAGGACATACAGAAGCCGCCATTGACCTATGCCTACTGGCAAAACTACCGCCTGTTGCCGTACTTTGCGAGCTTGTCAATGATGACGGCACAATGATGCGCTTCCCCGATCTGTTGAAATTTGGCGAGAAATATAATATCCCGGTCACAACGGTAGCAAACTTGATCAAGTACCGGCGTAAGACAGAAAAACTTGTAGAGAAAGTCTCCCAAGCTAAATTACCTACACCATTTGGCATTTTTGAAGTACACGCTTACAGATCAGCATTGGATGGGATCGAACATCTGGCCCTGGTCATGGGAGATGTCAGTAAGAGTGAGTCCCCTCTTGTAAGAGTCCATTCGGAATGTTTAACCGGCGATGTTTTTGGTTCTTTACGCTGTGATTGCGGCACCCAACTTCAGCAGGCAATGGAAATGATTGCTTTGAATGGAGAAGGCGCCATAATCTACCTAAGAGGACATGAAGGACGCGGCATAGGATTGGCCCATAAAGTCAGCGCCTATAATCTTCAAGACCAAGGGCGTGATACTGTTGAGGCTAATTTAGAGCTCGGCTTTCAGAATGACTCCCGCGAATACGGGATTGGAGCGCAGATATTAGCAGACCTCGGGGTAACGAAACTCCGACTGATCACAAACAACCCAAAAAAATATGGCGGAATAGAAGGGTACGATTTAGAAATAACTGAGCGGGTGAGTTTGCCGCCTTTTATGACAACAGAGAACCGTGGCTATTTACTGACAAAAAAGAATAAACTGGGCCATTTACTAGAAATTTAGTGGAGAAAAGATGAGATATCAAACCATTCAGGGCAATTATAATGCCACTTCCTTGCGCGTAGGTATCGTTGTAAGCCGTTTCAATCAAACAATCACTCAAAACTTGCTTGATGGCGCAATCGACGCCTTAGCGCGACATAATATCTCATTAGAAAACGTCACTGTCGTATGGGTGCCCGGTGCAATGGAGCTTCCCCTAACAGCACAAGCCTTAGCAGATACAGGCCGTTTTGATGCGATTATTTGCCTTGGAGCCGTCATTCAAGGGGCTACTGACCATTACGATTACGTTTGCCAACAGTCTGCTTCAGGGATAGCCCGTGCTTCACAAGAATGCGGTTTGCCGATTCTATTTGGCGTATTAACGACACATACGATTGAACAAGCTTTGGAGCGCGCAGGACTTAAAAGTGGAAATAAAGGTTTTGAAGTTGCCATGGCAGCCATTGAAATGGCAAATGTCATGCGTCGCATCGAAATGTTGAAAAGTAGCCATGCGCCGGTTCAACGCGGTGTAGTGCAGGATTCAACAGTTCCGCTATGATTAATAAGGCAAACAGTAGATGCTCATAGGGTCATCTCTGTTTGTCCTTTTGATACCCTTTCAAATATTACTTCTTAATTCTCCCTTAATATTATTTGCATATAATATAATTTATAATATCACCAATGTTAAATATGAATATAATATCAAATATTCCTAACATAATACTTTATCCATTAAATCATAATTTAAAAGAGTTAGCTAATCCCCTTACACTCTTGTTTTATGATTATGTATTTTCACCCATTGTTAATAATTGTATTGGACTTCTTCCAAATAAAACAGATTTTGAAAACATTCCTTTAATAAAACTTGAGATGAAGTTAGGGTTATTTGTTGCCGATCCATGGAGTCATCGCTTAACTATTAAAGAAATTAAGTTGCTTATTCATGCGTTACAAAATGTTTCATTAGAAAAAGGTAACGCACACGAGATCCGTATTCATGAACTTCTTATCAAGCAAAAACTCATTTATAATAATCTTCCAACAGTTTTTTTTAAACACTTTACAGTTGCAGTCAATGCTTTGCAAGAAGATCCGGATAATTACCTAGCTTATTACCGCGATTGTGCACGAGAAAATCACACTTATTTTGCAGAGCTTCTTGCATATCCCGCAGAGCTTCCCATGCCACCTACTATGACGAGTCAAGAATATACAAGAATAAATTGCCTTTGCAAAGACGTTCAATCCGACAAAGATTTACAAGATCACCTCGGTAGATTATCTATCCTCATTAAGACATTCAAAGGCGATAACGCCTTTGAAAACGATTATCTTTTAAGCGGCAGCAAGTTCGTTTCTACAGATTTAATTTTTGCTAACTCAAAGAATTTTCAGCACCTCAAAGATTTTCTTAAATTATATAAATCCTATGGATCCTTTGAAAATTTATTCAAAGCGGTCTTAGAAGATCGGTTATCACTGACTGAGTGGTTAGAAGTATTAAAATATGCTGATAGTTTTGCTGATCATTTAAATCCACCTGCAAACTTACCTGAAGAGCTCTGCTTTTTATTACTTACTATACAAAAAGCTAAGGAAAAATTCGTCCCTGATATTTTCTTCGATCTTACTCATAAACAACTTGAGAAATTGGATGACATTCTAAAATTAGATTTGACTAAGAATATATGGGATCTATTTCAAAATGAAAAAATCCGGAATTTATTTTTTAAACTGGATCTAAGCTTTGAACAAATCGATGACCTTACTAAGTTTGGAAATCAAAATACGCCTGCCATTCTTTTACCTTTAAGACAAAATAAAACAAGAGCCCATTTAAAATATACTTTAGAGATGAGCAAGATCTTATTTGCAGAATGCTCTCATAGTTATTCACCTCAATTCTTAAATACTATTTTTAAATTGCTTGGAGAACATAAGAGTTTTTCCACATTATGCAAAAAACTTAAAGCTAATGAGCTGTCGCTTACGGGTGGAGACCTACATTCTTTAATTGCATATAGGCTAATGTTGAATTTTCCCCAGGCGAAAATGATAAATGGCAAAAAAAGTACCTGCAAGTCAAAGAAAACCGCAAAGTTCCTTCAGTTTCTAGAGCAGTTTAAGATCCCCCATCTAGCAAACTTCACAGCGGCACAATTAGATTTGTATATGAAACTAGATAAAATAGATTTCAATCGTCCCGCTCAAGAAATTCTGAATGACTTAGATTTGCATCAATTATTATATGAAATGAAAGAAGTGCTACCAAAGGAACTTTTTCAAAAGATTTCCCTCCCGATTTTTGAAAATCTGCGGGTGGAGACTCATATTGATAAAATAAACGCTATGGCCCTATTTATTAATAGAAGCGATTTACCGGAAAACTTCCTACAAAGTTATGAAACATTAATTTTTAAAGCAAACTTATTATTGGTTAGATTTAACGACGAAACTATGGGTGAAATTCCCCCAGAGCAGAAACTTACAAGAGATGAATTTAAACTGCTCCGGGACTGTGATAACGTATTCTTTCTTTTTGACGAAAAAACAAACCAACTTTTACAGAAGGTAAGAGACTCTATTGCAAAAAATTCTTTAGGGCCGGAGACTACTCACTTCTGTATTGTAACCACTAACCCTGCGTCTTGGGTTTCTTCAGTTTTACCTTATGTCCATACCTTTTTCAAATTTAATCCCTATAAAACACAATATCCACGAGCTAATTATAGGTCATGGCGAGGCTTTGTACAGGGAGAGCAGGAAATAAAAAACATTCGCGTTCTGAAGACGGAAGAATATAAAATTCGTCCTTGGGTACTCTTTCCACATCTTAATAATGAAGAAAATATGGGAGTAAAAAAAGAGTTTAAATTGCGTTTTAGAGATAAGTTAATTCTAAACATGTATCAAAAGTTGGATGAAGATAGGAACTATGTTTTTTTAGCTGATGATCCAAATCTCTACAAAAAAATCTTATTATCTTTAATCGTGACCATAAAAAAATTCGCAAGCCAATGGATGAGTTACCTACCCTTCCAATCTAACGTGCCATTAACGGAATTAAACTATTCTACAAGCATGCTTTGCCACCACTATCCGATGATTTCTATCATTAAAGCTACGGAAGAGGTATGTAAGGATATGAATCTTCAACTGCCTACAAATACACTTGCTGACTTCGGGTTTCCTAATATGCAAGCTCTGCATATATCTTCTTATCGTATTATGACCGTCTGGAAAAAGATGGGGCTTCTAAAGAATGTCATTAAGCCTGAAAAAGGCATTTACCCATTAGAAATGTTCCTCCAAGATTAGTGCATGAGCAATGCTAACCTTATCCTAGCACAGGAGTGCAGCGACTTGTCGCAGCACTCCTGTGCTAGAGAGCGTTTCGCTTTGCAAAAGAAGCGTTAGGTTCTACCTGATTTCTTTTGGTCGTTTGCGAAAGACTGAGGGAGCGTTATACCGAATTGGAATCCTAACACAAATGGCATATACTTTGCTGTAAATGCGCAAGCTGAGGAAATATAAGTAGCACATCCGCCTAACTTGATAATGTCTAGGGCTTTTGTCATGCGTTCTAAAGAAACAAAATGATGCGTTAGTAGGGTGACATATATGAATTTATTTGTAAAAACAGAATGAAAAAATGGTTTAGCAATTTGTGTGCAAATAGGACTCTTAGTTAATTTACCAGCTATAGCCACTGCGCCACCTGCAAGTGCACCACCCAATACAAAATATGTAGAGGCGTATGTTGAGACGGCAAGACTTGCAAGCCATAATACCGTATTTAACGTGAAAGCTTTTTCTCTGTTTCTTTTTACATCTGCAGGCAACCGTGTAATTACAGTAGCTGCATTTTCTTGTTGTTCAGAGTTAACATCACTTAGCCGGAAATTACCAGCATACATTGATTGACTTTCCATAAATAAACCTATTATGTTAATGATAAAAAAAATCATTATACACTAAATAAGTTTAATCACCAAAAGAATTAATTCAATATTATCTTCTTGGCCTTACATCTAAAAAGTACCGATAAAGTTTAACAAATGCATAGGCAATATCATCTACGCATTGGTTAATATGAAAGGGCAGCTCTTCGGTAGCTGCCACAAGTAAATGCTGTCTGTCCCAAGTCATTGCTTGGAATGTTCCGTTATCTATCTGCACACGTTTATTTTCTACCTGCTCAAAAAGATTGCCGGCACAGTAGACTGCATATCCTTTATTAATGGGCTGTGCAATTAAAACAATATTAAGGAAGGGCAGTGGAGGTTTGTTATTTGATAATTCAGCCTGAGGCGTTATCCCGGCCGATTGAAGAATACTTTTGACCCGCTCTTTAATGAGTTCAGCTCTGACAGGGAAAGCGCCTTCATCGGGAACGACGATCTCTACCCCTACAGCAATATGGTCAGAAATATTATAGATGTTATCTGAGCCTGACCAAGATCCGCCTTCATCGAGTACAACTATTCCTGGATGGGTATATTGGACTCCTCCTTCAGGATAAAGTCCGGGTTTCATCTGCGCTTGAAGTTTATCTCTAAGCTGCCCAGAAATCTTTTGTGATTGTTTTTGACGATCAGCATCTCGCTTTTTCTTTTCCTGATCTGCCTGAGGATTAGGTTTGCCTAGCGGCGAATCAGACAGCCCCGGTTTAGACGGTGTTTGTGAGAGTAAGGGGGCTGTGCAAAGACACAGTAGAGTAATAAGAATGCGTTTCATAGGTTACTTCTTCAGGGTATTGGTGGAATTATCATTATTTTTATTCAATTTGAACGACGTGATAAAGCGTTCGAAGTCACCGTTTTCAGGAATGCCTGTTTTAGCAACCCTAGAGAGTACATAGAGAGTATTTCCCTGTAGAAACATTTTACTGTCGACGATAGCGTCGTCATTTTTCAATTTAAAACTTCTACCTTCTAGGCCATCTAATTTAGTGTCTTCTGAAGAGACAAGCTGGTTACGTGGATTCGAAGAAATCATGTCATCCATAAAACTTTGATAGAGGCCATTCTTATCCGTTACATCTTCAGCATTTTGGTAAGTCACAAGATTTACCATGTATACTGCGCCATCAGCACCTTCAGCGACATACATTTCATAGCGTTTAAGCTGCTGTGTCGTATTGTCGTTGATCATATCGCTAGCGTGCTGGGGAATAACTGGAAAGTCGACAGAGAACTTACCCGATTGTGGTTCATAATGGCGCCACCCATTGGATATTTTTGCGCTTATGGGTTCTTTAATTATTTCTTCTGAGGTAGGGGGGCGGAAAATCCAGTATCCGATGACAGCGAGTATAGCGAGGATCAAAAGTAGAATAAAGCGGTTCATAAGAGAGTCCTTAATGCAAACATATTTATTGTTGTGTATACGATAAAGCTAATAATCCTTCAATCAAGTTGTCTCATCTTAGATCACAATATAAATTTTAAAACACCTCTTCCTCCTAAACTAATTCCTTCCTAGCAGCGGCGTGGAATTTTCTAGGAAATAAGCCCACAAGTTAACGAAATATTTCCATTCTGAAATTCTTGAATTCATTTACCTCTTGGGGTGATAATCCCCACAGCAGGCAGCATTTTCCTAATCCGGAGTTAATAGGATGAAACGAGTAGTCGGTTTTTTATTTATTTTATTTACGTCATTGACATTTTACAGTTGTCAGCAAAGCCAATGCCCCACGGGTTTTATGAAGCCGCACGAAGAGGGGCTATTGCGCGTTTCTATAGATAATGACCTTTCTACCATGGATCCCCGCAGAGTCCGTGATTTGAATACGATGACATTTATGCGCATGTTTTATGAGGGATTAGTTAGGGCCAAATCAGATGGAACCTATGAACCTGCCGTTGCGGAAAAGATCGAAGTTTCTGACGATGGGAAGGTTTATACAATAAAATTAAAGGAAACCTTTTGGACGAATGGTGAAAGAGTAGAAGCCAATGACTTCATTTATGCATGGAAAAGTATGCTGACTCCGGGATTTCCTGCGCCCAATGCCTACCAACTCTATCCGATAAAAAATGCCCAAGCGATTAAAGACGGTAAAGAATTTGTCGATGCTTTAGGTGTTTTTGAGAAAAATAAGACGACTTTAGTCATAGAGCTAGAACATGCGCATCCTGAGTTCATGCAGCTCCTTTCCACTCCATTTTATTATCCTGTAAATTATCAGTGGGCAAAAGATTACGATGACAGCCCGCATACAATCAATCCTGGGGAAGTCCCTCTCAATGGACCGTTTGTTCCTAAGTCTTGGCATCAGCAAGAATCGTTAGTCGCGGCTCCGAATCCCACCTATTGGGATGCTAAAGCTGTGAAATTGAAAAAGGTGGAGTTTATCTATAGTGACAATAATACAGCCCTGCAGATGTTCAAACAAGATGGTGTGGATTGGGTAGGCTCCCCTCTTTCTACATTGCCGATGGACGCTTTAGCTGCTTTGAAAAAAGAAAACTGCGTCAAAATAGTGCCTGCTGATGGAATGTTCTTCATACGTATGAATACAGCAAAACCTCCCTTCACTAATGCCAACATCAGACGAGGATTCAGTCAAGCTATTGATCGTAAGAGCATCGTAGAAAATATTACCCTAGCAGGCCAGCCTCCTTCCACATCCTTAGTCCCCACTAACTATGGCTTGGGTTCCACAGCAGCCCATGAAATTTATGATCCCTCAAGAGCCGCAAGTGATTTTGCCAGAGGCTTAAAGGAGTTAGGGCTGCAAACTGATACGTTCCCTCCTGTCACCCTTTCGTATGTTTATAGTGATCGCAACCATAAGATAGCTCAAACTTTGCAACGCCAGTGGAAGACCCTATTGGGCATCGATGTTTCCCTTCCGCCTTCTGAAGCTAAAGTGACGATGGACCAAATCCGCCGCGGCGACTATATGATGGCTATCGGTTCTTGGTTTGCAGATATCCATGATCCGATCAATTATTTGGATGTCTTCAAGTATAAAAATAACGGCACAAATAATACAGGCTGGGAAAACGCAAAGTATATTGAAGCTTTGGAAAAATCGACAACAGTCGGAACAGATGAAAGGAAGAAGTCCTTAGCTGAAGCTGAAAGCATCCTTTTGCAGGAAATGCCTATTGTTCCACTTTTTGAAGCTACCTTCAGCTACATGCAAAAACCGCGTGTAGAAGGGGTCTATTTATCTCCTTTGGGGTATATGGACTTTAAATATGCATCCGTAGCAAAGTATGCAGATGACTTTCCTCCCAAAGGTGACTAAGTGAACGGTTGGTTAAAGCAGCGCTTGTTAGTATCACTGACGGCGCTGCTTTTAGTTTTTTTGATCACATTCCTCTTGATACGTTTTTTGCCGGGCGATCCATTTCTTACAGAACAGGGATTGCCGGAGAAAAGCCACCAAGCTCTCAGAGACCATTGGAAACTTGACGACGCTTGGTATCAACAACTTTTTTCACATGTACGTTCCATAATATCTTTTGACTTCGGCACCTCCATCACCTATCCCGACCGAACAGTCAAATCGATAATTTGGCAAGCTTTGCCGATTTCCATCCAGCTAGGAATGAGCAGTGTTTGCTTAGCGTTATTCTTAGGTGTTTCCAGTGCTGTTTTGACTAGTATCTATGATTATCAGACCCATCGTGTCTTGTTTTTTCTTTTCACAACGTTGCTTCTTTCCATGCCTACTTTTTTAGTTGCCGCTTTGCTGCAGTACTTTGTTGGAACAGAATGGGGGTGGCTGCCCGTTGCCCGCTGGGGTAGCTGGGAACAGCTTATATTACCCTCCTTAAGTTTGGCATTAGGGACGGGAGCTTTTCTTGGAAATTTGCTCTATGTCCGGATCCAAAAAGAATTAGACGAGCCTTATGTAAGATTTGCGGAAGCTAAAGGTCTTTCTCATGCGGCCATTATCTTGAAGCATGTTCTTAGGAATGCCATCATTCCCCTTTTGGCCTATTTAGGTCCTTTCATTGCGAATGTTGCTACCGGTAGTTTTATTATCGAGAAAATATTCGCTATTCCTGGGCTTGGCTACTGGTTTGTCCAAAGTGTAGGGAATAGGGATTACCCTCTCATTGTTGCTTTGGTACTGCTTTATTGCTCAGTGTTGCTTGTCTGTGTTTTCCTTAGCGACTTAGCTATTGCATGGGCGGACCCAAGGCAACGTACTCAACTCTATAAAAAAGCTGCGGCATGAGAAAATCGTTCGGCATATTCTTACTTTTGCTCTGCTTATGCTTGGCTGTATTTGGCCCTTCACTGGCCCCTAGCGAATTCGATGCGATCCATCTAAGTCAGACCAACCTTGCACCTTCAGCCAAACATTGGTTTGGAACTGATGACCTAGGCCGTGACTTATTTGCTCGGACGGCCATAGGCCTGCGACTGTCCTTAGCGACAGGAATTGTTGCTGCTTGTATAGACTGCCTCATAGGAGCATTATGGGGTGCTTCAGCGGCGATGCTGGGAAGAAAATATGATATGATCATGATGCGTTTTGTGGATTCCCTCGCTGCTATTCCTCAGACTATTCTGGCTATTGTCATGCTGGTGTGCTTAGGGCCGGGATTCCTTTCTATGATCTGCGCCATGGTCATCGCGGGATGGCTGACAATGGCACGCATCATGCGCTCTTACGTGGCAACATTAGTCAACAAAGAATATGTCTTAGCTTCCCGATTAATCGGTGCAGGATATGGCAGAGTTCTCCGCATGCATATATTGCCAAACAGTACCGATATCATCCTGACGACTTTACTGATGACTATTCCTCAGGCTATATTTCTGGAATCGTTCTTAAGTTTTCTTGGATTGGGGGTTCCCCCGCCGGCTTCTAGCTTAGGCAGTATGGCCCAAGAAGCGCTGCCTGCATTAAGCTACTATCCTTGGAGAATGCTTATTCCCGCGGGATGTGTCAGCGTAGTTATTTTAGGATTCAATTTAATCGCCAAGCAAGCGGACGATAGACATGGAAAGTAATCAGCCACTGCTGCAAGTCACAAATTTAAATATCCGTTTAGAGGATAAGCCCCTTCTTTCTGATGTTTCATTCGATGTGTTTCCTGCAGAAAGAATTGCGCTAGTGGGTCCAAGCGGTAGCGGTAAATCCCTCACAGTTTCTGCAATCGCTAAACTACTACCGCGTAAGCAATCTTGGGAAATATCCGGAAATATTCTCTGGGAAAATACAGACCTGGTAAAGGCAAACGAAAAGCAAATGCTGGCCTTTAGGAAACAAGGAATCGCCTTCATTCCGCAAGAAGCGTTGTGCTGCTTAAACCCCTCTATGAAAATAGGCAAACAGCTTCAAGAAATTGCCCCTAACGAGGACCCTGCAGAATGGCTGTCCGAGGTAGGCATTCATAATCCTGAACAAGCTCAATGGTCATATCCACATGAATTCAGTGGAGGAATGTGTCAACGTGTGGTGCTTGCGATAGCGTTAGCTTCTAAGCCTAAGCTGCTACTAGCGGATGAATTCACAAGCGCCCTAGACACAGTTTCCCAAGTACAGATTCTACAATTGTTGGATAAGTTATGCACACGTTACAATACCGCGTTGCTGGCTGTTACACACGATAAGAACATTGCCGCAAAACTTTGCTCAAAATCATATCGCATGGATAAAGGCAGGTTGAGTGTCGCATAATCCCCTTGTTCACATAAAAAACCTGACTGTAAAATACGGCCAAAAGACTGCATTAGAGAGAGTAAGCTTTCAGGTGGAAGCCGGCAAGACTTATGGAATTGTAGGGAAAAGCGGCTGCGGCAAATCGACCTTAGCTAAAGCAATAGCAGGCCTTATCCAGTATGAAGGCTGGATTGCTGTAGATGGACAACGGATCCCCCCTATCAGTTGGTCTAATCATGCCTTATGGGCAAGAAAATTAGTTCAGATGATTTTCCAGGATCCCTATTCCTGCCTTAATCCCAAGATGACGATATGTGATATCCTTTCGGAACCCTTTGAAGTGCATGGACTCATCCCCAATAAAGTGGAAAGGATGGCAGCTATTCAGCAATTACTAGAAAATGTGGGGCTGCCGCAGGATATCTTGTATAGATACCCAAAGACTTTCAGTGGAGGACAACGGCAACGTATTGCTATTGCTAGAGCGTTAGCAGTCATTCCCCGTCTACTAATTCTTGACGAATCGCTTTCTGCTTTAGATGGTCACTTACAGCAGCAACTTCTTGCCTTACTTAGAGAACTGCAGAACAAATATGGGATAACATTCCTCTTTATTACGCATCATTTGAAGATGGCTGAATCTTTTTGCAACAGGATAGGAGTGATGTATCAAGGTCGTTTAGTGGAAGAGTATGCACCCCAGGAAGTCTATACTCATGAACATACTAAAGAACTGCACGATGCACATGCTTTTTTAGAATCGGTTTGTTAAGCATATTTTCAACTCTCATCATTCTTCCTATTGTGAGCATAGCAAACCAAAGTTATAATCGGATTAAATTCAGCAACAACTAAACCACCCATATCAATTGAATATAACATCTTGATTTTAAATCAAAAAATAAGTATAAATAGTTTTTATATTTATTAAAAACAGGTACTTAATGTCTATTGACTTTTCTAATCTTTCTAGAGCTATTAAAAATAATTCTAACTGGGTTGATACAAATTTCAAACTAATTAGTAAAGATCCTTGGTATACCCGGCTATTTCACCACATTCTTTCAAAAGTAGGACTGTATTCATTTGAAAATATTAAGGCTGCGAACGTTTTAAATGCTTTAGATCACCAAATTCTAGATACCTTTTTTGACATTGATATTAAAAGCTGCCCCACCAAATCGAATTTAGAGGAGATAACTACTTTCCTCCTAACATTTGATCTTGCGACGAAAGGTCTACATAATGCCCACATCCAAACGCTCATCCAAAAAATTGAGCTTTTCAAATACGGCTCATTGCCCACAATGCTTTTTGCAAAAAACTCTTCTGCTAGAGCGAATTTGCCCTGTGAAAAATCAATACAGATGGATGCTCTCGTAACGCAATGGAAGCGGTTCTATCATGTACAAGAGGATAATGATGAGATCGTTAGTGGGATTTTAGAGCTATTTGACCCTAAGATTGTGGATCACCCGGGCCGTAGTGTGTATGTCAATAGTGAAGGCCATATCTACCTTTATGAGAAAAGGGATGACATTACTTATGAATCTTGTTTTAACGGCAGTAAAGCTACAGAAACGCCTGTTGAAAAACCTAAAAGCGGTCCTCAAAGTACCCCATCGTATGAAGCTTTTAAGCAACTGTTAAAAAAAATACACGGTGATAATTATCCTACTTTATCCCTCAGATTCGAGGCAGTTCAGCTAAAAAATTTCATAGGTTTCATCGACAAACTCAAACCCACTCCCGCATTAAATCAATGGGTCATCGGGTGTTTAACGCATCTTCAAAAGAAGGCTGAGAAGCTAGGTGATGCCGGAGTAAAAGAATTTGTTAGTCAAAGTCTTCTGAAATTTCCACCCTTAGCCATCGTAGAAGAGCTTAAAGTTCAAGATACTCCTCCTCCCCCTGTTAAACCTTTGGTAAATGTCACTGAAAGACCCCCCATGCAAGAAGTTGTATCCACAGGAAAAGCAACTGAAATTCAGATCTTTCATACACCTTCTAAGGTAACATTTATCGAAAAAACCAGAGAGCAGGTTGTTGAACAGCTGCAATCGTGGGAACGACATATTGAAACCCTTAAACAAAATAATCAACTTGAACAGCTGGATAGAGACCTCATTATAATGATGGATTCATTTGATGAAGTGGATTTTATCAAAGGGATGATCAACCAATTTTCGGAAGAGGAAACGCAGGATTGGGTCAAACATCTCAAATATTTTGTAGCGACACTTGTTCAAAATCATTACAAATTGCAGCGGCATCCTTTTCCTGCCGGCCATATCGTCAGCACATTAAGATTACTTGAAATGCAACTTCACGCTATTGCTCGCTTTCAAAAAGACAGAGGCACTGGCTATGTACCCTATTTTACAGGAACCTTCATCCCTCATTTTATAGATTCATATCTTTCATTTGAAAATCATGGAAGTGAAGTCTATTTCTTAGCAAACCGGATTCGAAATTATGACACAAGCGGATGGGGCGCTGATTTTGGAGATATTCGAATAAAATCATCTAATCAACGTCCTTCCTATGTTTTTGAGGCGGCTGAATCGTTTCTTTATCTAAAAATGGTCATAGAAGAAAATAAGATACTGCATATCAAAAAACCGACAATTAAAAGCAGTGATGTTACTTCTACAACTCGTATTGAACTACAAGAGAATTCAAAAAAAATTAGAAAGCTCCTTAAAGGACTTACACAGGAGATAGAACTTGTTTGGAGTGATTCAGAAAGCTCTTATATCGTTCAACCACTGGGCCTTTATCTACGTGATGTGGATTTTTATAATCTCAATTCCGACAGTATGACTGAAGGAGCTTTTTCGAACTATAAAACTCAAGGCGCTCCCATCCTTAGCAATGAGTACCGGTGTAGAGTGACAGAATCAAGCCTATCATCCTACGCGAATGGTCAACGTCAATTCACCGGTAATAATCCTACACACGACATCTTATTAGATGACAATTTTAGTTTTCCTGAACAATCTAAAGATTTTAGTTATAAGCTTCAGCTGGCGCAAACGGACAATGATCGTCCACGGATGAATTTACTTTTATTTTCAGCACATCCGACAGCATTGAATGACCCTCAATTGATGAGGATGTTTTATCTTTTCTTCTCTCAGGGGGGCTACGCCGGAGCATTCACATATTATTACGAGCATCCAGAACATATTCCAGAGCTTGTACATCACCTTCAAGAATTAGATCAGCATCAAAAAAAAGGGGCATTTCCTATAGAAGGTTGGGCAGAATTTGTCAGTATGACGAAAGAGCTCCTAGGAAAAATTATTGCTACTTTAGAAAATGAAGAGCCGTCTCGAATCGATGCATGTGAAGAAAGGTTAAAATTTGGACTCGAACAGTCAAAAAAAGTATTTTCTGAAGGTGAGTTTAATCTCAAAGCCTGTGCTCTTGCAGTGGAAACTTTTGATGAGGCGAATAAACTCCAATACTCTCTTTACAAATTCCATGCCCCTCTAGATATCATCTATTGTAGAGATCACCACATCACTCATCAAGCTTCTCAATTGCAAAAAGTTTTATATAGTTATAAAGTGTCTGGGGAATTAACAAAATCAGCAGATGAGTTTGAACAAAAAGCCCAGCCTCTGCGTATTGCCATTGAAAAAAATTTATATAAGTTTCCAGCAGCAAAAGAAGAGCTGGCAAAATTGATTCGCTCGCTTAAAGAGGAACAGAGCAAACTCCTTGCATTTGAAAATAATAGCCACTTAAGACATCTTCGTCAGACATGTGAAGCTTCGATAGCCACTCATGCGTTATCAAACGATTCATTAAAACAACTCCGCGATTATTTATACATCGAGTCTCTCAATCCCTCCCGCTCCAGAACACTGGATGATCGGACATTTATCTTTAAGGCCTATTTTGCTTTTTCCTATAGAAGTGCGGAGAAGTATGCGGAAGATAAACCCCAGATAGGTCGCTTGATCGACAGCTTTGCTAAGGAAATGCTTACAGAATGCAAGAAAAACCCAAGTCTTGTTGACGAGATCATCTCCTACTGCTTTATGAAAAAGAATAATCCCCGCGATTGGATTTTCGAAGAAGAGGGATTCTTAATACAATCAGGCGAAATCAAGCTCAACCTCCGTAGTGCTGACATTGTCCGCCAAGCTCAGTTAAATCAATATATCCCCACACAACATCACAAATTTCTCAAGGGCCTTATTCCTGCGGAATTATTGAAGAAGAAACATGTCTTCTCTTTCGCACGCTCCGAGGAAAAAACTTTTCTCTACCTGAAATTAGAAGGTGTAGAGATATGGTTGCCTTTTTCAAAAGCAAACCAGCCATTCATTGAAATTCACTATAAAAATCCACAAGGAATTTCCGGAAAATATGCGCTCATTCCTAATGCTGAGGAGCAATTTAAGGAATGCCTACCCAAAGATGTCAAAGGCTGCCCTTGCTATATTTCCTCGGATAAAAAAGAGCTTCTTTTCTTAGGAACCAAGGGTGAGGTGCGTTACTCTGCTCATGTCAACACACAAATGGAAATCGTTTCTGTAGAGCAACACTTCCTCTCTGATCTACCTAAGAATGTCATCTTAAATGCTTCAAACGACAAACTTTCTCTTCTTTTACGTATTTGTGATAAGAGCAATCTTATTTTCTTCGGCAGTAAAGACCAGGTGGAAGTGGCTTATGACATGCATTTGGGGCTGACCTTCCAATGGAACACACGTTTAAAAGTGTGGGACTGCTATGAATTCGAAGGGTATTCAACCAGCGCAGACAGCGTAGATCGCCACTATAAAGCGATGAACCAATACTCAATGAGCTCTGTACGAGAAGGGCATACGGTATTCCGTTCCGACTTTGACCGTTATTTACTCCTAAAACATTCTGACTCCCCTTCTAAGATGATCATTCCCCATAACGAGTTTATCTGTGCGGGGGGGAAATACTCGCGTAAACTCATTCCTTTAGACAGCGAAGCAAAATCTAAAGCGCATGTATTTACCATCGATGCAGAAAAAGGGCTTAGTGGATCAACTCCAAGCGATTACTTATATCTGTCATACGTTTATTTAGCCCAAGGCCGCTATGTGGAGGCAAGTCACGCACTGAGCGAGGGCTTCTTACGGATGCAGACGATAGATTCACAAAGTTTGGAAATCTTAAACTGGATAGAGCGATGGGAAGATAAACACCCTAATGCTATCGCATTAAAGTTAGCGATACAGATGTGCTCGCTACAATTAGAGGACAAAGGGTTTCATACGTTGAACTCTTTACTTGCAGCTGAATTCAAAATCAAAAAACTTTTTCAACTTTCTGGAGAGTACCTCTCAAAACAAAATAAGGTGCACCGTCAACTTCAGATTCCCCAGGCCTTTTTGAATGAACGTTTACGCTTCTATGCTCTGCGCTTAGGAGATCTTGAGTATAAAAAGTTTATGACTGCATCCGATATAGATTTTATCTCGAGTTTAGGGGATGAGCCTAAAAAGAAAGCAAAGATCCTAGAGTACGCGTTAAGTCAAGAGATCGAGTCACTGTCCCAAGCAGTTAAGCCGCAACCCGTTGAGAAAAAGTTAACCTCTGAAGAATGCGCAGCGGGAAGTCATCCTGTATACACCTTTGTTAACCCATCAAAATGGCTTGTGAAAGGTGCGGCTTCAGCAGCAAAGTTTGAGGAAGTAGATTCAGTGATTACAGAACTGAAAACTTACTTTGAAGGGAAAGACTCTTATGCTAAGGAGATCATTGATGATGAGATCGTGGACATGGAAATCCACCAATCTGCTACCCAGAAACAAGTTCCTTTAGAATTTAATGCACAGTCTGATTGGAAAGAGATAAGGCAGCAATTTACAGATGCTAAACAGAAAATTGAAGCTAATCTATCAAAACTGAAGCAGCACATCATTGCCAACTTCCAGCTGGACATGAAAGAATCAGCAACAATGCAAGACCTTAAAGAGGTTTCGCCTATTGCAGAGGATCTTTTCCGAAAAGGAAAACAATCAATACAAGAGAGTGAATGGCAAAATCTTGTGGAAAAAGGATTTATCGATAACAAGCAAATTCCTGAGTTAAAACAAAGCTATCACCACTACCTCAAGCTTTGTAGAGAAAACCTACAAATTCAGAAAATATTGAAGCTTGTGGACAAGTGTCAAAGCAATCCTTCTAAAACGGAGGAATTGGCTAAGTTAGGACAGCTTTTAGCAGCCAGATCCCCCTATAATCCAGACACATTCCCTTTTGCAAAGGCTATCCTTCTCATTGAAACTGAGCTAGGGATAATCCTTACCGAAAATCAGTTTGTCCACATTGCGGAGATGATCAATAACCCTAGCTCCTTTAAACAAGAGAAATGGGGTAGCGGAAAAACCACAGTTATAAGAAACATTATCGCCAAAATTCATGCGGATGGCTATAACCTGTCAGGTGTATTAACCGACCAGGCCCTTGTACAAGCACACCATAGATTACTTAAAGAAACTACTGCCAATGCATTTGGTGATGAAGCCTACCTCAATACTTTCTCCCGCGACGTGAAGATCGATAAGTTGACCATCTTAAATGAGCATAGGAAAGTCCTGCAAATTATCCGTGATGGCGGAAGGATGGACCAGACCCTCCATACATTCGTCAGCATGCTGCACTCAAAGACTCTCAGACTTTTAAGGTTAAAGAGTGATGATAAGGAAGCCATCGGACTCATCAAGTCATTGGAGAAGCTGCTTGCCCTCTACCGAGAAAGAGCGGTCTTCGGGAGCGATGAGCTGGATCAAGTCGGCAACCCACACCATTACCATAACTTTGGTGAAGGTAAAATCAAACTCAGCGAGGATATTTATAATCCGGCACTCATTTTGATGCGTCATGTGAAAACAGATCCGCGCTTTGAAACCTTCAGAATCTACTACAGCACCAAGCACACTAAAGCAATGACCGAACAGGAAAGATCGGACCTCCTTAACCTCTTCGCATCCGTCGCTATCGAACAGCTAAACTGCGGAGATCTTAATGAAGAGCTCTTAAAAAGCTACCTCGTCGGCAGTACCGAAAAAAATGTGATCGACTACTTCCATAGCCATCTCAAAACACATGCTAAACATGCCGAAATCATGAGCTACCAAGTCATGATCACGCAAACCATCGGCACAAGCTTCGACCGTGTTTCAGGTGTGAAATTCTGGAGATCTGAAGATGGCATCCGCACAAAACCGTGCCTCTATGCCGGTAAGTGTAATGAGAAAGGAGAAAACTCCTCTATCGAACTGACTGTTTGGGATACATGTGTCGATTACATGCGTAAAGGGGTCGCCCTCCAAGCAATAAAAACTTATGTCAACTTCATGAAGCAAAAAAGCCAAAATGAAATTCTTCTAATGGAAGGTGGAACTATTAATGACACACCTACAGGAGTGAAATTTAAAGCTCATTTTGGCATTAGCCTAAGTGAAGTTGAACCTTCGCACTTTCCGGCTATCCAGCAAACAATCAATGGCAACCTGGAATGGATCATCGATTTCATGGTGGATATCAACTTTGAGGAATATTTCTATAGCACCGGCCGGATTGATGGCCACGCTGCCTACGCCTCGCACTATATGCGCGAACTTTGGGGATCTTCCGGTAACACAGAAAGCGCCCGCGCTATGCCGCATAAAGTCAATCTCCACGCTGACATGTATAGACAAAAAGGCGCCGCAGGCCATGTCTATGTAACATTCATTCAGGAAATGTCAAATCCTGAAACGCAAGTGGAGACCTATGACTATTCCATCCCTTTTGAAGAATATCTGGCAGCACGTTTAAATCCCGGAAGCGCCTATGTAGACGCAGCTCCTTTCTTCGAAGGTTTAAGCAATGAAAGCATTGCCACTAAGCTTGCAGCGCACCTCCCCAAAGATCGTAAAGCACGCTTCCAGGGAGAGGGCGATGATGTGATCATCCAAGGCAACGACGGCAAGCAAGAAAAGGATATTGGCCTCGTCGACCTAAATACCACCAATACCCTATTTCCCAAAAAAGACACGAGAGGAACTAACTTCATCCTTCCGTCGCAAAAGGAAAATGTCATTTCCATCTCCTCCGATACCGATGTCACAACCTTTACTCAGGCGATCATGCGAGACCGCGCATATGGCAAAGGCTCTCGGTTTAGATATATCCAAGACTCGGGCTTCCAACACAAACTTGGGAGAGAAGACCTTAAAGGGCTATCTCGCGCAGCCAAATACCTTATCCTATTTGCGGAAGAAGAAGCTGCCAACCAAAAGAAACTTAACTATATTCTTAACACCCAAGAAATAGCTGTAGCAGGGATACGCACGGTTCAAGCTCTCCTTGAAATGGCTTCTGAAGAGGAGTATTTTGAGCTCTTAACGAAAGCACGAGAAATCCATCCGCAATGGTTCATCAGCCCATCATCACAAGCTCTGGAAAGACGTGCCGCCCCAAGGCAAAAGCAGAGTGGACATAGTGCTGTTGAAGCCCTGAATTTAGAAGAAATAGGAAGACTTGAAAAATTGAAAGAAACCTTAACTCATCCCGTACAGCAGACTTTCCTTAGCGAAGTCATCAAGCGTCTTGAGAAAAAGAATCTCATTCTTAACGCAAAATATCTCCTGGACGAAGTTAGAGGAAGTGAACATGATCAGAACGTCGTGGTTGTCGAAGTAGAATCGGAAGTTACAGGCGAAGTGGAAGCCGACGTCGATATCCAAGTAGAGCAAGAACTTGCAATCGATTCTGAGCAAGCGAACGATACGGAAACTGCTTTTGAACAAGATTTACGCCGTGGCAGGGCTCTTTCAAGATTTGGGGATAATCGTCCTTATAATCCCTCACGACTACAACAATTTCTTATCGATTTAAATCCATGGTATGGTGATGAAAGGGATATTGATGCCTTTGAGGCAAACTTTGCTAACCCCGAAGTATATCCCGGAACAGGTTTAAGGCTATCCCCTACTATGGATATGCATAGATTTCATTCACAATTTCCTGATTTAACAGGTAATTGGATGACTGGAGAAATTGAATCCATTCAAATCTATTATCCCGCTGTCTATCTTTTTGCGGAGGAACACGGTAAAACAGGCGCTCTTCTCGGAAATGCTAGCGATGCAAAATATGCTGACCATGCAAAGAAAAGGGTGACGGGACAATTTAGTCAACCTCTGGAATCCTTTGTGAATTACCACCTCTTTAGCAAGTTGGATATTACAGCATATGATGTACCCAAAAACTGTATTGAGCCATATAAAAGACATATTGCCATGAGTAAGCTTGTCTTCGGATTTGCTCCGCTTAACATGGAGGATAAGGCGATCATCACACAATGGATGAATGTTCAACCTAATAAGCAGGTATTGATCGATAATTTTAGAAAATATTGCGCAAGGCACTGCAGTAAAAACGACAAAATTGATCTGTTAGATCTATTTAATGGTCTTAAGTAAAAAAAGGAGGCGTAAACGCCTCCTTTTTCTTTTCACACCCAAAGCGAATTTCGAAAGAAGTCTACTCTTGCTTTGAATAATATCCTGACCCTTTAAGCTCAATCCCCGATACACCCAGGCATATATCTAAAGGTCCCCCGGGCGTAATAACTCTTACATGCCCCTGAGATTTGTAAATAGAAGCGCACGATAAAGAACCTGTCCCGCACGATCTCGTAAGGCGTTGCACTCCCCTCTCAAAAGTTTTTACAAAGAGTGTTCCATCTCTTTGAATTTGCCAAACATTTAAATTGATACCGAGGGGAAATAGATCTCTCTGCGTATTCAATTCTCGTCCCTGCTTATATAGTTCTTGATCGCTCATTTCACCTTCAAGAGTTAAATGGGGCTCAATCATATTCACAAAGATCCAGGGATATTTAGACCTAAAAGTTTGGGGATCTGCAATAAACTTCGAATCTATTTCAAAAGATGCCGCAGGCAGGTTAATGGAATAGACATCTTCATCATACTTTTGCAAGGGATGCAGCCCGTATGGAGTGATGAGATAATGCTGTTTTGCATGGGGATAGTTGTCAAATAGATAAGCTCCGCAAGCACGCGCGCCGTTACCGCAAAACTCCCCTAATTGCCCATCTTGTCCTAGTACAAGCATCTGCGCAATGAAGGCGCCCTTTTTTTCACTACCATTGACGAGCAATAAAGCATCATCCCTATTTTCAAAAAGGAGGGCTTTTTGCACCTCATTAAGGAGTTTCTGATCTACGCTCTGTTTATCTAGAAAATCGTACAAAATAAACGTGTTTTGATTAGCCTCGGCTAGATAATACTTCATACTTTCAACGCGGTGTTAAGGATAGATATCTTAGTAGATTCATAATATCTGCCAGAAACAGTGAAACTATCGGCGAGGGACTTAGCATATTTTCCGGTGACGGAATACATATCCCTGTATTGAAAGGGATAAAATACCGTGCTGCTTTGCCTGGGTTTATAAGCTTCTTCTGTACCGATTGCTTTAAAATATTTCGATCCTTCTAGAGTGTTCTTTGAGGGTGTTGTAATGGTGTGGCCTAATTTAAGACCATGCATGAAATATTCCGTAAAGCCACAAAAGCCTAGGGCACCTTCGGAAGAATTTAAGTATGTTATTTGATGGTCTTCCAAACCGCCTTGCATAAGAATATCAGTTTTTAAGCTCCCTTCACAAAGCAAATAATCCACTTTAAGCTCTCTTTGAAATAGCTCATGAACTTTTTTAGGATGCCCTGCCAAAAGATATTTCTGAGTGAAAAAGGTTTGTACTACATTTTCGCAATCAGCAATCTCTCCGGCTGGTAAATAACGGGTTATCGGATTTTGAAGATCAAAAACCGCAACTTTGGTTCCTTCCACCTGAGAGGCCTGAAATTGCTTTACAACATCAGTCGCTTCTTGAACTTCTTTTCTTGTGAAGATCTTTTTCACTAAGCTTTTATGGCACACAGCATTTTTGGTAAAAACATCAACAACGGCTCCTGATGAGGGCTTTTGTTCTTCTTTAAAGACAAAAACTTGCTCAGAGCTGCTTTGATTTTGAAGTTTAAAATGGATATGCACTTCATATGCATATTCATTCAGAAATGACACAGTACAATTTGAACCTATGACTTTACCTATAGTCATACATCACCTAAATTTTGTATTTTGTAGATATGCATAAATATTAACTGATAGTGAATATTTATGCAAGTCGCTACTGAAAATCATACAAGAGTTGCTATTTGGATATAAGAGTGTGCAAAGCGAATGAACGTAGGGAAAGGGGTACCTCAAGAATCAAGCCATAAGAGTGGCGGCAGAACTTACGAAGGGGTTATAATGCCTCATTAGCATAATTACCGCTGTAAAGTACTGCTTCATAGTTAGGTATAGGTATGTGGAATTGAGTGAAGCTTTAAAAGTTCTGCATGAAACTAGAATTCATTAGCAATCCATGCTTAGCAACCGCTTAAACGTTTCTATCGATATTCCCTTCTCTGATCAAAGCAATTAGATGAGGGGGTAAATAAGATTTAGATTTAACATAACTAATTTCAGATGCGGTCATCACATGCAAAACATGTTGATAAGTATCTAAGTAGTGGCCTATTAGTAGGCTCTTATCTTTGTTATCTTTGTTAAGACGACTTTTTATTACAATGCTATTCCAATAAAGCATTCGGTTACTATCATGAGGAGCGATAAAAGTGATGCATTTACCGCGAGCAAACTTCATGAAATCCATTCTAATGCGGCCATTGTCCAAGACATCATGTTCTCTAATAGTTCCGTCGATGGCAAAAAGCGCGTTGACCTGACCAGAATTTTTCCTGTAACTCGCTATGTTGATGCGCTCGAAGGCGCATTTTGTACTGCGCTTTACGGCTTTCTGCATGCTAGTATCAAACTCTGCATCATTGTCATCACGATTACATAGAAACTTGCCGTCCCAGCTTAATGAAGGCTGAGGAATATACACTAATTTAACATTCTTTCCTGTTAATCCCTTGTCCCATTTATGGCGTATGTTTTCGGATAAAAGCCCAAAGCCAAAAGAAATGAGAGTCCATAGAAACGCCTTGAAAATATTATTCAAAGGGCTTTTGCATTGCTTCTCATAGCGAATAATTTCATATTCACGTCCGGAAAAAGAAACCGAAGGTTGCTTTGAAGAATTGTAATGCTTCTCATGCACATGAACATTAGCAGCTTCGTTATCGGGTAAAATAATTGTACGCATAAACTTATATATAATATAAAAACAGAATCATACAATAGTTTTTATTTATAAAAAAGTAAACTCAACAACAACTATGATATATAACAAGGATAACTATTGTAAATTTTTTGAGCTCTCCAACAATAGAGTAAAAGTACGCCCCTCCGTCAAAGCAGGCAACCCCGCAAATTGTATAGGTCCCGGAAAACAATATTTATCTTCCTGTACCCAGCTGTCACGTAATTTTGCTAACGTTTTAAACGGAGCATTATTAAGGTCTACCAAAGCTTTTTTTATGACCGGCTTTTGTTTTCCGTGCCTTTCTTCCATTGCCATCATCTTCACAAGAGGAATCCCCCCGCACTGCCATTCGTCTACGGCTTCTGCAAGCCGACTTACTGTGGCAATATACCCCGTAGCTCTCATCTGAATTAGCAGCGCCGCTACGTAACCTAGGGCATTACAATATTGGGAATCAAAATTTGAAGGGTAGCAACTACGTCCTTCATATCCCAAAAAGTGCCCCTGAGCGCTGAACTTTCCTTGAAAAAGACCCTTCTGTTTCCGTTCTTCCAGCTCTTTTTCAACGGCTGTAATAAATAATTTCTCCGTCTCAATCTTAGATACCTGCACATTACCGTGCGGATCACGGTCCATTAATAGCTGCTCTTGAATGGCCTGCGGTATTGATTTAAAACACTGATTGGATGCGTCAGAAAGCAATGTAGATAAAAGAGCCTTTTTATCAGTTGCTGCATCCAGCGCTAGAGCGTGCGGTTTATCCGGTGCTAAAACGGTATTAAGTTCATTGATGAGTAAACGGAATTCCGGAATGAATTCTATAATCCCCTCCGGCAGCAAGATAATGCCGTAGTTTTTCCCTGCTGCAGCGCGCCGGCTGATGACATCGCAGATTTCATCCGTAATATTTTGCAGTGTTTTAGCTTTTTCCAATACTTCCTCCGCAATCACAACATAATTAGGATGAGTCTGCAGTGCGCATTCCAAAGCGATGTGAGAGGCAGAGCGCCCCATTAACCGTATAAAGTGATAGTATTTTTTTGCCGAGAGGGCATCACGTGCAATATTACCGATGATATCGGCAAAGGTTTTGCTTGCCGTATCGAAGCCAAACGAAATTTCGATATGCTCATTTTTCAGGTCGCCATCTATCGTTTTTGGGACGCCAATAACACAGATATTGCGGCCTTTAGATTTAATGAATTCTGCAAGTAACGCCGCATTCGTATTAGAATCATCTCCCCCTATGATAACGATAGCATCTAACTTTAGGTGCTCTGCAGTATAAAGGGCTGCCTCATATTGAGCTGACGTTTCTATTTTAGTCCTGCCTGAACCGATCATATCAAAGCCGCCTTGATTGCGGTACTTTTGGACAAGGTCGTGTGTGATTTCAACATGCTGATCAGAAATCAGACCGGAAGGCCCCCCTAGAAATCCAAAAAGGCGGCTTTCGTGATGCAGATTAACTAAAGCATCAAAAAGGCCGGTGATCACATTATGCCCTCCGGACGCTTGTCCTCCGGAGAAAAGCACCCCTACCCTCTTGGGCGTATGGGCCGGTAAGCCAGACTGAATAGAGAATACAATTTCATCCTGATCCTTGGTCTGGGGGAAAAGACTTAAAATCGAAGGATCGGCTTCATTACCGTCAAGGGCTTTGAAATGGCCGCCGACTTGCCTTAAATGCTCCAAGATGGAGGGTAGCTTAGGCTGATATTGCTGACGCTGGAGTTGTAAAGGGCTGCAAGAGGAATGCACTGACATGGCCATCCATAATAGAAAGTTTTTCAAAAACTCCTAACATTTCATATGTCGGCATATTTTCTCTAGCAAGAAAATTACCTGATGTAGAACTTTTTGTTTGGAAATTCAAACGGCGGCAAGTCCTTGCAATTTTGCATAACTTTCTATTGATAACCTTCTTACGTTTACTGACTGCGAAGCAGTCAGTAAACTATTATTATCTATAGTGTCTGCCTGAACCAATCTAGGGTAGATTCAAAAGCTTCTTCCCTTTCCCAGATATTGCTGAAATCATGATCACTTTCTTTGAGACGGAGAAAATGATTCGGTGCTTGGGCAGCTTCGCGAATTTTGTGATACTCGTCCGCTTGGCTTACGCTGACACGGCCGTCTTTTTCGCCGTGAATATGAAGCAGAGGAATATCATGAAGATGTCCTAATGAGCCTGAAGTATCGGACATGAACAGCTCTTTCCATAGTTGTACGTCCACAATATGACCGTTAACAGTCATAGCTGCATTGTAGTGTTCTTGAGGCAATGTCCCCATTTGCGCCTGTTCCCAGATTTCGCGCCATGGTTCGCCATTAAACACTGCAGACCAAAGTCCTATACTGCAAAATGCTTTCGTCTTTGCTGCAGCATGAACGGCTATAAGCCCTCCGAAAGAACGCCCAAAAATCCCCAAACGCGTGTTGTCAATGCCGGGATAGTGTTGCAAGAAGTGAGAGGCCGCAATAGCATCTTCAACTTGGGAGCTTAATGTGACTTGGCTAAATTCCCCTTCACTGTCACCGCAGCCGCGATAATCAAAGCGCATGCAGGCGATGCCGTTCTCTGCTAACATACGGGCAAGGATGACATAGGCGCGGTAGCGGCCATTTTTATCTCCGCCCAAACCATGGCAGATAAGTACGGCAGGAACTTTCTGTCCTATCAAAGGCATATGCATCATCCCAAAAAGGTTCTGATGGCCGACTTTGAATTGTATGGGATGACGTTCGTCTACCCTGATCACATCACGCTTGATTTCTGTTTCCATGGTTTTAACACTCGGGTACGTTGACAGCAAGGCCGCCTTGAGAAGTCTCTTTATAGATGCTCTTCATGTCTTTGCCGGTCTGCCGCATTGTTGCTATTACTTGATCTAGAGATACACGATGTAACCCATCCCCTGCAAGAGCTAATAATGCTGCATTGATAGCTTTTACCGCTCCCATTGTATTTCTTTCGATGCACGGAATTTGGACAAGGCCTAGGATGGGATCGCAAGTTAACCCTAAATTATGTTCCATTCCGATTTCGGCAGCATTTTCTATCTGCTCATTCGTACCGCCGAGAGCGGCGGTTAATCCGGCAGCGGCCATCGAACACGCTACGCCGACTTCACCCATACAGCCCATTTCAGCAGCAGAGATAGAAGCCCCTTCTTTATAGAGAATGCCTATGGCGCCTGAAACTAGGAAGAAGGTAATGATTCCTTCTTCGTCGATCTCGGGATAATATTTTACAAGATAGTGTAGTACGGCCGGTATAACCCCCGCTGAACCATTTGTAGGGGCAGTGACGACTCTGCCACTGGCGGCATTTTCTTCATTAACCGCTAAAGCCCAAAGACTTACCCATTCCATAACTTCCGCAGGGGATTCTTTGCCTTCTTTTTTGCGTTGCTCCAGGCTTTGCCAAAGTTTTGCTGCACGGCGACGGACATTTAATCCGCCGGGAAGAATTCCTTCTTGATGGCATCCCCTTTCTGTACAGAAACACATCACTTCCCAAATTCTTAAAATCCCTGCATGGATTTCTTCTTGAGTTCTCCAGGTCAGTTCATTGCGGAGCATAAGCTCCTTTATAGAAAAGTTATGGGTACGACAGTGATCCAGCATGGCTTCGGCTGTGGCAAATGGATGGGGTAAAGGGTGATGATGGTCGCCGAGCGTGTCATCTCTCGCAGCTTCGGAATGATCTACAATAAATCCCCCGCCGACAGAATAAAAAACTTTTTCAAGGAGCAACTTGCCATTTATGTCAAACGCGCTGAATCGCATCCCATTGGGATGGTAAGGTAATAGTTTGTCTCCATGAAATAATAAGTCGTCCGCTTCATTGAACGTCATTTCATGTTTCAGAAGTATACTGAGTTTACGGTTGTTACGAATGGAAGATGTAATTTCCGGGACAGCATCGGGATTCACACCTTCGGGAGTGTAACCACTTAATCCCAATAATATTGCGATGTCGGTATTATGACCTTTCCCTGTGAGCGCCAGTGATCCATAAAGTTCTGTTTTAATACGCCCCGTTTCGGACAAAAGTTTTAAGTCATTGAGCTCTAGTGCAAAACGACGAGCTGCGCGCATGGGTCCTACAGTATGCGAGCTAGACGGACCTATTCCGATCGAATAAAGGTCAAATACACTAATAGCCATAAAGAAACTCCGCTAATAATATTATAAGTTTAAAATTGACCTACTATCGTAAGGTGCATAGGGTATAATGTCAAAGTCTCTTTCAACAGTTCAAGCGAAGGCCTTTCTTTAATTTTATTTCTTATTTTATTTTTCTTAATACAACATTTAATTTAATCTCTTAAACTTCTTGAAAAGTGAACTTCTGGAAACAAAAAAACAACGAGAGTTTAAGTATGTTACGTAAAATCTGTTTAGCCTTAATGCTTTGCATGACATTTGTTACCGTCCTTTCCGCTAAAGCGCGATTAGAGTCTTATCCTGCGATCATGCAGCGGGTCTCCACCTTTTATACCTATGAGGGCGATCGCTATAACCAATTTGCAGGTGATGCAACCATCGTATTGAGTGACGGATCTGCTTGGAAGACTCACCCTGAAGACAGCCAAAAACTAAACCGTTTCGTTCCAGGCGATTGGGTGCATGTAGGTGTCCGACCAACCTGGTACTTCTTCAAACGAGAGCATAAATTCGAACTCGTCAACCACAACAATGGCGAAAAAATTCGCGTGATGTTAGCAAGACATGCGTCGCAACCTAAATATGTTGTCGCCTGTGAGAAAATCTATGAGAACACCGAAGCGCCTGATGCAACAACACCTAAAAATAAAAGACCGACACCTTCCGCTAAAAAACTGACCCTTAATGACGGATCTGTTTGGATGCTTAAAGAAAAACTAGGTTATTTCTCCTCGGGCAATACTGTTTGTATAGGAGCGAATTTTGATGAGACCCACTTTGATTCCTTTTACATCATCAATGGCACGCAACGTGAAGCTGTTTACGCACGTGTTAAGCCTGTATTATATTAATTTTAGCAAAACTATCTCTTAGTATAGGAGTTCTACATAACTTTCTATTGACAATTTTCTTATATTTACTGACTGCGAAGCAGTATTTTGCCACGAAGTGGCTACATGATGTTAGCCATGTGTGAATGAGCGAAGCGAAAAACGCATGGAAAGGGTACCCCTAGAATCAAGCCACAAAGTGGCGGCAGATTTAAGATTAGGCTAGAATGAATCACTAATGTAGCCACTTCGTGGCAAAATACTGCTTCGCAGTTACGTATGAGTAATGGAGAGTAATCCTTAAAATTATTCAATAGAAAGTTATGTAGAACCGCAAGGACTTGTCGCCGCTTTCATTGCCCTCGACTTGTCGAGGGCATCTTACACAATGTTATTCAAAAGATTAAGTGTCCTCGACAAGTCGAGGACAGGGAAAACGGAGACAAGTCTCCGCACTTCTATACTAGGACATGCTTATATAAAACCCTAGCCATTTTACATGTACGTCTAAGTGTTTTAAGTTCTGTTTTATATTTTTGCTTAGTGTCGGTTTTTTACCTTTCTTCTTAAGCTCAATCTCCGTTTCAGTATTGTCCACAGGGGCAGCATTAGAATCTTGAACCGCACTTGTCTCTTCAGTAGCAGCCTCTTTATTCCTTTCCCATTCCTCCGTATACTCTAAAGTGAGCATAGGGTCTGTTGGCGCACTTTTTATATGCGGCATCTCTCCGGAATCAATTTCTAATAATTCTTCTGAATCAGAATCGTTATCTACAGAGCTATTTTCTTCTTTATTTTCAGTAGAAGCACTCTCTTCTTGAGGTACTCCGAAATCGGGAACAGTAAAATTTGGTTTATCATTATGGAATAAAACTAAAAGATCAAACTCCCTGGTATTCTTATAGGCACGCGAGAGCATTTGCTCCAACTCTTTGCGAGCGCTATCAATCCATTCACTCAGTTTTTCTCGTAGATCAAAAGCTTGGGCTTTATCCCCTTCCATTACAGATAAATCCACAAGTTGCCTTGTGCAAGCGATGTAACTGTCGATGACGTATAAATAAACGGAGATGTGAACATTAGCGAGCTCATATGTTTTGAAACCACTTATTCCCTTCTGAACCCATTCCTGGTAGAGCGCATATATTTTTTCCCTATTGGTCAGTAATAACGCATGCCCTTCATCCTTCGTCATCCATTTTGTAGGGTAGTTCAATTCTTTAAGCAAGACCAACACATTGTAAAAATCATATTCCTCCTGAATGAACATAGATTGTCGTTTGACAAAGAGTTTTAAAAGCTTGTCTTCTGAAGGAAGATCCAAACATTTTTGATACTCCAACAAAAAGTTATTCCATTGGGACAAGGTTTCTTTATGATGGGAAAGTTCGATTAAGCGTTTTTTTCCTACAAGACTGTCATAATATTCCTTTGCCAGCTTAAAAGTTTCTTCCAATGTAAGGTTGGGATCAAACATAAAGAATCCCGTCTTACCTAATAGATTTTTTCTAATAGTTTCTAGCGCAGGTTTAAGCGTTTTGAATTTTTCGTGTGTAATAGGATCCTTGTTTTTATCCGGATGGTATTTTCGTGAAAGTTTTCGATATGCCATTTTGAATACGGCAAAATCCTGTTCCGTACGCGGTACTCCTAAAATTTCATAAGGATCTTTTGGATCTTTCTTTTTTGAACTATCCGTGGCAGAGGTTGTTTCTGGTTTTGGTGTGGGCATTTCTTGATATATATAATTTTCTGAGTAAAGATATGTTGCGCAATGCTTCTTAATCTTATTAAACCATTCTTTTATGGTTTTTCTAAGGGTTTCTTTTTTCTCGATGCCATAATGTTCGCAGTATTTGTCTACAGTGATCCAATGTGTATCATTCCATATCTCAGGCAGGTTGAAACCACTCCATGCCTTCACATCTTTTTCTTTAAAAAATTGTTCAACTTCCTCTGCGGCTTTTAAAACTGCCTTGAGGGTGAGTTTTTCAGGAATAAATCTCCACTGGGAGGCTTGGTCGGTCATTTCTATGTTGGGGTATGAACGGATGAACTTCGCCTCTTTAACATAGACCTCCTTAAGTTTTTGACCTAATAATGCAGAAGCCTTCTGTTGAGGATAGACAGATAAAGATATGGCAGGAGGTTCCGGTAGAAAACGCTTGCTTACAGCATGAGCAAAGATATCTTCTGCCAACGCCCAATTTCCATCATTCCATTTTTTACTTAGTGAAAATGATCCTTCACTTTGTTTTATGACTAAGGATCCGTCATCCTTGATTTCTGAGAGTATCGTCAAAGGTCTGAGCAGAGAGTCTTTTACGTTTTCTTCGGAGCCGCTCATAGGGATATAATCCCACCAGTAGGACAATTTCCGGTGAAATGGATAAACACGTTTGACCATCTTTCCAATATGGTCCTTATTTAATATGCGACCCAATTCCGGATATACTTTTCTTTCAGGACGAGCGGGGTCGGATCCATTCACAGGTGCATTACGTAAAGGAATATTAAGTTTTTCTGCGAATTCCTTTGCCGTAAGCCAGTAGGAGTCTTCTACCGCTCTTTTGGACTCATTACGCCCTAAATAATATTGTCCCTCTTTTGTGCGGTGTAGTTTTAGACAATTGATGTGCTTACGTTTAGCTTTAAGGGGGATATAGTCCCAGATGTATCTCATATCACGTGAAGGATATACCCGTACCATATGCTGGCCTATATGCTTTTCAGAGAGTTTTTCACCCCACTCCGGATAAACTTTCTGTTGGGGGCGTTCGGGGTGGTGTCCATCGACAGGGCCGTAAGGGAAAGGAATATTCAATTTTTCCATAAACTCATCAGAACTCATCCAAAAACTATCTTCTTCAAAGGGTCTAAGATCATTGTTTCTGGAAAAGTAATTTGAAAAATAATTATGATGCAGTCTGCCCTTGAATTCGTCGATTTCATAACTTGCACTTTCTACTTCATCGTAGGTCTCTTTATTTGGAATAAACTGCCAATTATAACGTCTTATTTGCACATCTCGCATGTTTTTCTCTTCCTTGTAAGGATAGACACGAAGGACGTTACGGCCGATATGTTTAGCTGAGAGTTTTTCTCCCCACTCCGTATAAACTCTGGTTTTATTGACGGGATGACGTCCGTCTACAGGAGCAGATTCATAAGGCAAATCTAATTTAGAAATAAACTCGTTAATTTCTATCCAGTAGCTGTCTTTCAATACATTTGGCGTTAGGTAATTATACTTATCTAAAAATAATTTATTACTGCTTCTTACGTATGCGCTGACATCAATTAGCGCGTTAATGGTTAATAGACGAGGGATGATATCCCATTGGAATTTTTCCTTCTCAAGGTAAGGATAGACGCGGACAACTCTTTTATTGATATGCTTTTCTGATAGGGGCTCGCCTAACTCAGGAAATACTTTCCATTCGGGGTTTGTAGGATGATGCCCGTCCACAGGTTCGTAAACATAAGTTAAATTGAGTTTTTTGAAAAATTGGTTCAGCTCCATCCAGTAATTATCGTTGCAGGGACGGGAATACTTCCCCACAAAATACTTTCCATCTTTCTTAGATAACTCTACAGCTGCGTCCACGACAGCTTTTGGAGTTGCTTCTTTGGGAATATATTTCCATTTGTACGTTGTCTTACTTAAATAAGGATGCAGTCGAACGAGTTTTTTTCCTATCAAATCATCCGAGATTTTCTCGCCTTCCAGCTCTTTAAAAGATCTGCGAAAAACGTATCCGGGTAGATGCATAAATGCTGGATCATTTTCGAAAAAGCTGAAACCTTGTTTTTCGCAATAGGTATCCACAGGTGTCCAATACCCATCATTCCATTTGGTATCCATACGGAACCCCTGTTCAGAAGCATTACCCTCTTTAAAGTAGGAAAAGATTAAGTCTGTAGATGTTATCTTTCTTAATACTAAAGCGAGCTTGCGTACATCCAGAGTTTTAGGCTCACAGATGTAACACCATTGATACGCATGATTTTTTTGGTCGTAATGGGGGTAGCTGCGTACAAAAATCTTCCCTATATCAGCCTCTGATAAAAGTGGAAATTTCTCATCCGAAACAATGAGCTGCAATTTGACGGGGTGAGCTCCCCATTTAGGAGCGTCTGCAGCAGGACCATGTTCTTTTTTATAAGCAAAGTATTCATTAATAGTTATCCATACAGCCTCATTACATTCTATGGGGTATTCTTCGTCTTGCCTATGTAAAGAGAAAGTCATTGTCTCATCCGTCAGAGCTGTTAGAAAAGGGATCCTATTCTGCAACTCCTGAGGCGTTTCATTGTCTTTCGGCACAAAATCCCAATAATATTCGCATACGGCTTCATCAACCATGGGCGTGATACGGACAAACTTTTTACCTTTATCTTGGGGGGTGAGCGACCGGGCATTCACTTTTCCTGCAGAGATCACTTCTTGGTGGGAATTTGACGGATTAGCCCCATGTAAACGTGGAGCAGTCTTTTCGCGTATTTTTTCGCGGTGGTTTAGAAAATCCTCTTCTGTGATCCAATTGGCATCATTAAATTCGGGTAAAAAAAAGGTTTCTTTTCCATTCACTATAAAAAGAGGTTTTCTATCCACAAAACGAGAGAAAATCAGGGATGAATTTCGAATATCATCAAGGAACAAAGAAGGAGGAACAAATGTCCAAAGATGCTCTCCGCCTACAGTACATGGGTAAACACGTAAAACTTTTGTGCCTATCATCGAGAAAGAGAGACGGCTTCCCAGTTCTGAATATGTCTTCTGCGCAGTATATTCAGGGTTGAATTCTACTTCCGGAACTTTTGAGGTGGTTGCAGGAACGAAAGATCTTGCGTTAAGATTAAATCCAAGAGAGTTATTAACAGACATTTAATTAATTCCGTATTATAAAAGAGTATAATTTATGGAAAACTTCTTAAACAATCAATGAAATTTATGAAATGTTTATTCTATCCAAAACTTACTCAGAATAATAAAAAATTGTAATTATATTCGGTTAGTCTTCAGTATCAAATTCTTTGATACTTTCATCTTGCTGCATGGGAATTTCCGTAGTCGTCATAGTTTAATGGCAATATCTTGAATAATAGAAAATTATTTCTAGAGAGGATTTCTAAGAAAGGTTACAAGAGAAGTATTGAGAAATTTAACGAAAGACTAGTAAGATTAGCGGCAGCCGGGCTTGAACCGACGACACACGGATTATGATTCCGTTGCTCTACCAACTGAGCTATACCGCCGTACTCTTGAAAGAAAATAGCGGGGGAAGGATTCGAACCTCCGACCTTTGGGTTATGAGCCCAACGAGCTAACCCCTGCTCCACCCCGCGTCACACATTCATTCGAACGATGTACATAACTATATATTTCCCTGTATATTAACACAAGCGGTATGTTTTATTTTTCGAAAATAGCCTTCTTACGCTATTGACAGAGAGCCAACTAAAGAATAATATGATTTCTTTTGGAGGATTATCATGGCACAGAACTTCACAGAATCGGCAGGACAAGCGATTCAGAAAGCTTTTTCTGAGGCGCAGGCAAATAAAAACACCGAGGTTACCGAAAACCACTTGCTTCTAGGCTTTTTAGAAGAGTCTGAGGGGTACTTTAATTCACTTATAGAGAATTCCGGTGCAGAGCCACTCCCCTTAATAGAAGCTGTCGAGAATGAATTAAAACGACTGCCGACTTTTGCGGGGACAGGGGGAGAACCACAGCCCTCGCGCGGTCTACAAGGCATCGTCAACGAAGCGCAAGCGATTGCGAAGAAGTGGGGCGACACATATACAGGCAGCGATCATTTCCTTTTAGCCTTCTGGAAACTCGCAGGAGAACCTTTTGCATCCTGGAAGAAAAACACCCGCATTACATTTGAGAAACTTGAAAGTACGATTAAAAAGATCCGAGGAGATAGACATATGGATTCCCCTAACGCTGAAGGCAACCTCCAGGCCCTGGAAAAGTATACCAAAAACCTTACGAAGTTAGCGCAAGAAGGTAAACTAGATCCGGTCATAGGACGTGATGAAGAAATTCGACGTACAATGCAAGTATTGAGCCGTCGTACAAAAAACAATCCTATGCTTATCGGTGAGCCTGGAGTAGGTAAAACAGCAATCGCAGAAGGACTGGCATTGCGCATTTTCCAAGATGACGTTCCCGAATCCTTAAAAAACAAGCAGCTTTTAGCCTTGGATATGGGTAGCTTAATCGCCGGAACAAAATACCGTGGCGAATTTGAAGAGCGTTTAAAATCAATTTTGCATGAAATAGAGAAGAGCGAAGGTAAAATCATCCTGTTCATCGATGAAGTCCACACTTTAGTAGGTGCAGGCGCATCTGAAGGAGCGATGGATGCGGCGAATTTGCTAAAGCCCGCCCTGGCCAGAGGAACGCTGCATTGCATTGGTGCTACCACGCTGAACGAATACAAAAAGTATATTGAGAAAGACCCCGCCTTAGAAAGACGCTTCCAGCCTGTGTTAGTTGAAGAGCCCTCTTTAGAAGAAGCTATTGGCATTCTGCGCGGCCTCAAAGAAAAGTATGAGATCTATCATGGCGTGCGCATTACAGAGTCCGCACTCCACGCTGCAGTCTTCCTATCTAACAGATACATCACTGATCGACAGCTGCCCGATAAAGCGATCGACCTTATCGATGAGGCGGCAAGCTTGATACGTATGCAGATTGGCAGCCGTCCCCTGCCTATTGACACCAAAGAGAGAGAGCTAGCCTCATTGATCGTTGAACAGGAGGCCTTGCGCCGTGAGAACACTCCCACCTCAAAAGTTGAAAGCGAAAAATTAGAGGCAAAGATAGCCCAAATCAAAGAAGAGTTGGCCAAGCTTAAACAGCAATGGGAAGGAGAGAAAGAGCTTATCACCGCTGTAAAACAGAAAAAAGACCAGCTCGAAAGATTGCGTTTCCAAGAGGAAGAGGCGGAGAGAAAGGCTGACTACAATAAAGTTGCGGAAATACGCTACAACACCATTCCCGGACTCCAGAAAGAAATTGAACAGATCGAAGAGAACCTCAAGAAAAAAACACATCGCCTCCTTCAAGAAGAAGTGGATGAAAACTTAGTCGCGCATATTGTTTCCAAATGGACCGGCGTTCCGGTACATAGGATGCTGGAAGGCGAGGCGCAGAAACTTCTTCATCTCGAAGACGACTTAAGCAAGCGCGTTGTCGGACAGGAATTTGCTGTCACAGCTATTGCAGAAGCTATCCGTCGTTCGCGTACAGGACTTAGCGATCCTAATCGTCCTATCGGATCCTTCCTATTCCTTGGCCCTACCGGTGTAGGTAAAACGGAGTTGTGCAAAGCGCTTGCGGTTACGTTGTTCGACCAAGAAGATGCCATGATCCGTATGGACATGTCTGAATATATGGAGAAGCACAGCGTCTCTAAATTGATCGGCTCCCCTCCTGGCTATGTCGGCTATGAAGAAGGCGGTCAGCTGACAGAAGCCCTTCGAAGAAGACCTTATGCTGTTGTCCTCCTTGACGAAGTAGAGAAAGCCCACCACGATGTATTCAACATCCTATTGCAAGTCTTCGATGATGGACGTATCACTGATAGCAAAGGTAGAACTGTCAACTGTAAAAACGCTATCTTCATCATGACTTCCAATATCGGATCCGATAAGCTCATGGAGAAGCTGGAAAAGAGCAAGGGTAAAAAGATCACTAAGGAAGAAATCCTTTCCGTCTTAGAACCTATTCTTAGAACTCACTTCCGGCCGGAATTCCTAAACCGTCTAGATGACATCCTCCCCTTCCTGCCGCTCAAAGAATCCGATATGGAGAAAATTGTGGATATCCAACTCGACCTTATCAAAAAGCGTCTGGCAGATAAAGATATCACTCTTCACTGGGACGAAGCCGTCCGTGCGCATCTCGCAAAGGAGGGATACGATCCCTACTACGGAGCAAGGCCCCTCAAACGTCTTATCCAAACTGATGTCACGAACATGCTTTCTAAAGCCCTACTCGAAGGTGTTATACCACCGGAATGCGATTTGGAGCTCATCCTCAAAGACAGCAAAATCTCATATAAACTACGCCAAGAAGCCATTAGGTAGAAAAGGAGTATAAGGGGCCCTCGATACGTCGAGGGCCGTGAAAGCGGCGACAAGTCGCCGCACTCCTATACTAAGACATGATTGTCATTTCTAAGCGTGGATAGCGCGGCCTAGAGCAAGGAGTGAGGCTTCTTTGATAGCTTCGGAATATGTGGGATGAGCGAAGGGTGTTTCGGCGATTTGTTCCACGGTAAGCTTGGCAGCGATGGCTATGGCACCGATGGCAATAAGTTCTGAGGCGTGGGCTGAGACAATATGAAGGCCGATGAGGCGGCCGGAGTTTTTTTCACCGACGACTTTGACGAAGCCTTCAAGTTCACCGGTGCAGCGAGCACGCGGGTTACCGCGCATGGAGACTTGTCCGGTGATAATGTCCAATCCTTTGGCTTTGGCTTCTTGATCTGTCAGGCCAACGGAGGCCACTTCGGGATAGGTATATATTACATTGGGGATGGATAGGTAGCTGATGATTTTCTGTTTACCGGCGATGGACTCAGCGACGGCGATACCTTCTTCAGAGGCACGGTGAGCCAGGCCGGGGCCTTCGATAACGTCGCCGATGGCTAAGATATTGCTTTGCGAGGTGCGGAGAGAATCGTTGACGGGAATGCGGCCTTTGGCGTCCGTTTTGATACCGGCATTTTCCAACTGAAGGCTTTGTGTATAGGGTCTGCGTCCAACGCAGACCAGGACAACATCGGATGGGAGAGTTTGCTTTTGGTTTTCTTCTTCGAAAGTCACATCTTTTGTATTTCCGTTATCTTTAACATCTATGACTTTGGAGCTTAGGTGGAAATTTATGCCTTGTTTTTTCAGTATTTGCAGAAGGGTACGGGCAGCGGTGGGTTCTACACCGGGGCAGATATGGTCGAGCATTTCTATAATATCTACTTTAGAGCCAAGGCGTTGGTAGACAGATGCGATTTCAACGCCGATGATTCCCCCACCGATGACAATAAGGGAGGAAGGTATTTTGGGTAGGGATAGGGCGCCGGTCGAGGAGACTATTGTTTTTTCATCGAAGGGTGCGAAAGGCAGTGGTATAGGTTCTGAACCTGTTGCGATGATGAAGTAGTCTGAAGTTATATTTTTTTTCGATCCATCAGGTTGTGTGACAGCGATCGTATTAGGGTCTATAAAGGCTGCTGTACCTTCAACTTGGTCAATGTGGTGATGTTTTAGAAGGTTGCTGACGGAACTGACAAGCATATGTACAGAGCCGCTTTTATTTTCCATTATACGGTCGAAATTGGGAGTTGCATTAGGATTTTGCTCTTTAACCAGGGAGAAGACTTCGCTAGCATAGAGAAGAGCTTTTGAAGGAATGCATCCGACATTTAGGCATGTCCCGCCTAAAGTTTTATTTTTTTCTATGCACGCAGTCTTCAGGCCGAGTTGTGCGCAGCGTACGGCAGCGACATAACCGCCGGGGCCGCCACCGATGATGACAACTTGATAATCTTTCACGGACATATGTTATACCTCCAATAGAATGCGTGGAGGGCTTTCCAGCATATTTTTTATATGTACAAGGAATGAGACAGCTTCTTTTCCATCCACAAGCCTATGATCGTAACTAAGGGCTAGGTACATGATAGGTCTAATCACAATTTCATCATTGACGACGACAGCTCTCTTCTGGATTTTGTGCATACCGAGAATGCCGCACTGGGGTGCATTAAGGATGGGAGTAGAAAGCATTGATCCGAAGACACCGCCGTTGGTGATGGTGAATCCCCCGCCTTGCAATTCTTCGATAGTGATTTTCCCCTCACGGGCTTTCTTTGCATATTCTTCGAGTTTCTTTTCAATTTCCGGCATGGTGAGCTTATCACAGTCGCGTATGACAGGGACAAGGAGTCCTTTGTCGGTGCTTACAGCTATGCCGAGGTCGTAGTAATTTCTTTGTACGATATCTTCACCCTCGAGGTAGCTATTGAAGAGTGGGAAAGTTTTGAGTGCAGAGATTGTGGCTTCCACAAAGAAAGACATAAAACCTAATTTAACACCGTATTTCTTGGTAAAATCCTCTTGAAAGCGTGTTCTAATATCGATAATGGCCGACATATCCACTTCATTAAACGTAGTAAGCATAGCAGCTTCGTGTTGGGCGGCCACTAAGCGTTTAGCAATGGCTTTTCTAATTGTAGGAATTCTGCGTCTGCTTTCTCTCTCGGAAGTATCGCGCGGCTTTTCAGGTTGTAGAGGTTTTTCTGCCCGGGGCGCAGGCTCTTGAGCTGATGGTGTTGAAGCTTTTTGTGGTTTAGGTTGCAGTTCTTGGATAAAAGCATCTGCAGAAAATCGGATGGGTGCGTCGGATGCCTTACTAACTTGGATCTCCGGTGCGGGCTTTTCCTCTTTATTGACAGGAGCCGGGCTGTCTTTCTCTTTTGTTTCTTCTTTAACAGGAATGGGTGTAGAAGGTTCCTTTGCGGGGGTAGATTCTGCATCGGTTTCAACAAAACCTATGACAGTGTCCACAGGGACTTTATCCCCGACTTTAACTGTTAGGGAAAGTTGGCCGCCTTTGGGAGCGTAGACGACTTGATTAACTTTGTCGGTTTCAAGTTCTACAATTTCCTCATCCGCTTTGACCACGCTTCCGCTTTGCTTTAAGATAGCCCCAATGACGGCTTCACTGATGGACTCTCCCATGCGGGGAACTTTGATTTCTACTTTCATGTTCTAACCTTTAGGCGGTGCAGTTCTTTAGTTCAGCCAAAATCTCTTGATTTTGCTGTTTATGTAAATAGTAGGAGCCGGCAGCAGTGGAGGCAGAGGGTTTTCTGCCAACATACTTGATAGGAAGTTTTTCTTGAAATTCTGAATAAAGCAAATTCAGCATATAGGACCAAGCCCCCATATTTTCAGGTTCTTCTTGAGCCCAGAGGATGGAAGTCAGGTGCGGATACTTTTGAACTATTTTCTTAAACAACACATTATCAAAGGGATATAACTGCTCAACCCGGACGATGACCGTATTTCTTACTTTCAGGTCCTGAAGCGCCTGTACTAAATCAAAGTATATTTTTCCGGTACAAAGCAGAAGATGTGTAATGGCTGAAGGGTCAACCGCGCCTTCTTCGATAATTGTATGGAATTGCCCCTTGCTTAGTTCTGATCGGGAACTCAAGCATTTGGGGCTTCGTAAGAGTGCTTTAGGTGTAAAGACAACTAAGGGTTTTTTAAGTGATGAAAGGCCTTGTCTTCTTAATAAGTGGAACATCTGAGCAGGCGTAGTCGGATAGGCTACAGTCCAGTTGTTGTTTCCTGATAGCGAGAGGAAGCGTTCTATTCTTCCGGACGAATGTTCGGGTCCTTGCCCTTCATAACCATGTGGAAGAAAAAGGGTGATTGCAGATTTCTGCCCCCATTTTTGTTCCCCTGCAGAGATATATTGGTCCATGATGATTTGACCGCCGTTGGCAAAATCTCCAAATTGTGCTTCCCAGATGACAAGTCCTTGGTTGACTGTACTGTAGCCATATTCAAAGGCAAGTACAGCATACTCTGACAAGGGTGAGTTGTAGATGGAGAATTGTGCTTGGTCCTTATCCAAATGTTGGAGCGGCATGTATGGCTTGGAGTTTTCTTGATCGATAAGTACAGCATGCCGGTGGCTGAAAGTGCCTCTTTGAACATCCTGTCCTGATATACGTATAGGAACGTTATTCATTAATAGAGTTCCATAGGCAAGGTTCTCTACAGTCCCCCAATCCAATACCTTTTCATCTGCACCGGCTAGGAGGGCTTTACGGCGGTCTTGAATAAGTGATTGCAGCTTTTTATGTGCGGAGAACCCCTCAGGCAACGTGCTAAGATGAGTTGCTATAGATTGCAGGGCTTCATCTGCAACGCTTGTGTCTATATTAACCTCAAGAATACTATGTACGGAATTTTTCACTGCAGCGGTCGGTGCTTCTTCTTTCACCTTTATCGACTCCAGCTCAGCAGAAAGACTATTTGAGAAATCGCTTTCAAGAGATTCGGCAACTTTACGTTCCACAACACTTTGTTGAATTAGTTTATCGCGGTAGAGTTCACGAATCGGGCTTTTACCTTTGATTAACTGATATTCTGCTGGTTGGGTAAAGGCGGGTTCATCTGCTTCATTATGTCCGTACTTTCTATAGCAGTTAAGGTCTAAAAACACATCGCAATGAAATCTCTGACGTAATTCTATGGCGAGTATCGTCGCGTAGATACAGGATTCAGGATCTTCTGCATTCACATGGAAGACGGGTGAGCCAAAGGCACGGGCGATATCTGTGCAATAAGGGGTGGAACGTCCATCTTTAGGAATAGTAGTGAAACCTATTTGGTTGTTGATCACGATATGGAAGCTGCCGCCGGTAGCAAAGCCGGGTAAGTGTGATAACTGCAAGGTCTCATAAACAACGCCCTGTCCTGATAATGCAGCATCGCCGTGAATAAGCAAGGGAACAACGCGTTTAGTAGATCCTTGATCAATTTCCTGCTTGGCGTAGACTACGCCTTCAAGCACCGGATTGACAGATTCTAAATGACTGGGATTGGAAGGAATAAAGACGGTAACTTTCTTCCCTTTAGATGTCGTCACTTGTGAATGGTAGCCTTTGTGGTATTTGACATCTCCACTGCCTTCCGTAAGGGTGGGAACATAGTTTTCTTCAAATTCGCTAAAGACAGTTGCGTAGGATTTATTCATAATACTGGTAAGGACGTTTAGGCGGCCGCGATGTGCCATCCCGATGTAGAGTTCTTCCATACCTAATTCTGCGCCCGTTTCCAACAAGATCGCCAGCATAGGGATGAGTGTTTCGCCCCCTTCAAGGGAGAATCTCTTTTGTCCGGGATACTTTACGTGTAAAAAACTTTCAAAGAGCTCTGACCTATTCAACGACTGTAGTATATGTTTTTTTTGTTCTATCGATAAGGACGCTTTGAGAGTATTGCTCTCAATCTTATGCATCAGCCAATGTTCAATTTCAGGATTTTGAAGGTCCATGTATTCGAAGCCGATCTTCCCGCAATAGATTTGGCGCAAGGCTTGGATGATTTCCAATAAAGGGGCTTGCTCTTCTTGCATCAGACCGCAAGTGGGGTATAAATTGACCAGATCTTGTTTATTGAATCCCGCAGCTTCCAAGGAAAGTTCCCAAGGCTCTTCAATCTCTTTTAAAGAGATCGGATTCACATCCGCCATTAGATGGCCATATTTGCGGTAGGCATCGATCAAGTCGAACACTCTTTGATCTGTGCCGCTAACAATTTTCACTTTGGGATGGTACATCACCGACTGCTTAGAGGAATCTTCTGTGGACGCTAGGATATGTGGATGAGAGCTTTCGACTTCATCGGAAGTAAAGTTATTTTGCTCAAAAATAGCCCACCATTCATGAGGAACGCTATTAGGGTCTTTCTCATAATGGGAAAATAATTCCTCAACATATTCCGGGCTTGCCGCTAAGGCTAGCGATACAGTATTCAGATCCATTATTCGACCTTTATTGATATTTTGCTCTGCGGAGTGAGATCTGTGACTTTATATTTTCCCTTCAAAATATCCAAATTAGTTGCTAAGGGGTTGATTATCTTGGTTATGACTTCGTGTTTGAATTCGTTCAAGGAGTTATTTTCTTCATCCACTGTGTTATTTATCGTATCTCTATATTTTCCTTTAAGAAGCCCTATTTCATAAGTAAAATCTTTTCCAATGATATCTAGAGTAAGTTTTCCACAGGCAGAAGCCAATGCTGACAGGTTCTCGTCTAATTCCTTTGGAGTTGAAGACTGTAGAACCTTCTGTGCTGCTTGGGAAATTTTTTTGCATTTAAGTGCTTCAATAGAAAGACCGCTATGTAGAGTGCTTACCTCATCCGCTTCTTGCGCCGCTAATTTGGCGACTTTACGATGACGGTTGTAAAGGCTTGTCGCTACAGCTCCCAATACAATAAAAGAAATCCCGGCTACAATGGTTATTTGCACCCATAAATCGAGTTTAGAGAAGGTGTACAGCAATCCTCCAGCTGTTAACCCGGTACCCGTACTTTGAGCAACCACGCCCCCATTCTCAAAAACAGGTTTAGCCATTCCATCCACCATAGTTTTTTTTGGGGGATTGGATGATTTATTCTTATGGGTTTTTCGGGTTTCAGAAAAAACTTCTTTTAATTTATTTAATTGTTCAAAGGCTTGCTGTCCCGTAGTCCAAATTTTTTTTAAGTCTACATTAGTAGAATTGTCTGTAGGGGAAACTTGTGGGGGCTGACTGGATACGTCGAGATGAATCTGTTCCAATGAGGTGGATCTAGTTAATGACGACATATTGAATCCTATGTGAAGATGACTTATTCTATATAATATGTTTTACCAATTTGAAGGGCGTTATGCAAAAGAAATTCATGCTAGCTTTTTTCACAGCTTCTATTCTGCTTTTTTCAACAGGGTATGCCTTTTGTCAGCCTCGTGCGAAAATGATTCAACCACCGGCATTTACGGCAAAAGCTGCGTATGTTAAACCGCAAGATGTGGATCAAGCGGCCTGGGATGCTATTGAGCCCTATTTTTTACCGCCTGACAACCCTTTAAAGAAAAAATTAGACCGTTTATTTTCCACTAGTCGATTGACATCATCCTCAAAAGCATTAAAAGCCGCAGGCTTTACTCCGCTAGAAGACAAAGAGCAAGATTTGATAGTAGCTACGCATCCGGAACTCCCGGGCTACTTAATAAAATTATATTATGACAATCACAATGTGAAAGATAGACCCGGAATGCCAGGAGAAGGTCAATACTGGATCAACCGTATTTTGGGTGTTGAGCGTGTAAATAACTCCATCAGAAAGCATAACTACGAAAATATTTTTGTGGTGCCTGACAAATGGATTTATCCGCTTCCCAACAAGCCTGCCCCCACTTGCTTGAATTCTGCAGCATGCTTCCCTAAACACTTTGTCTTGGTTTCTATTGAGTTGAACCTTGTCTCCCATAAAGAAAATGAGAAACTCTATAAAGAAATTTCAGATCCAAAAATTCTAGAAGCATTGTATACTGTTATGCAAGAATCTCATTTGTACGACAGTGTTTATATTGACAATAACATTTTCACCCGAGAGGGTAAAATTGCCTTTATCGACACTGAAGATTTTGATAGGAAGCCTATCTTATTCAATGAGATGACAGTCTATTTCAATCCTGACATGCAGCGTTATTGGTTAAAGCTCCTGCAGGAAAGAGGTGCGACTATAAAAGCTAAAACAAGTAATGAATAGAAAAAAATAATCAAGGAAGAAAACAAATGTCATTTGGTACCAACGCTGTTGCAAGATCCTCCAAGTTTTATTATACAGAAGATCCAGTCCCAGTAAGCGATACTCAATACCGCAATATAGTGCTCCAAGCTTTCGGTGGTAAAGCTACAGATTCACTTCAATTTTTATCGGTACAGAGAATTACTCATGCCTTGAGTTCAGCTAACAAACCCGTTGAATTCTTTCAAAATGATGAGATGGCGACTAAAATTGCGGAGCTTAAATACAACGCCCGCAATATGACTTCGCAGCAAATATTATCGGCTCTAGGAGTATAATTTTTGATGGAGTGCGGCTGAATGCCGCACTCCTAACGATTAACTTAATTCTTCTTGTTCTTTAAGTTGTTTCTTTTGTGAGGTGAGTTCCATGGAACGCTTCACAACTCCCCAAATGATAATAACCAGCAATAGCGGATAGCACACTTGCAAAGCAGGTGATGTAACGGCAGTGATCCCTTCTAAGCCAGTAATGGACATAAAGTAGCTGACTAGCGATGTAAGCACTAGTGAGACCATATACATGGACTTGTTGCGGAAGACAGAGTTTGTTAAAAAGTCTGTAAATACTGAGACCAAAGCCACGGAAGTTGTGATGCACGCAAGGAAAATTGCTGCGGCGGCGATACCGCCTAAATGAGTACCTAAAGTTACCATAGCTAAGTGTGCTAGCATTTGTTCTTTATTCACATTCACTAAATCCGCACTATGCGTTGCAGCAGTGTATAGTAAAGCTGAGTAGACAACGGCAAGAGTGATGGCAGCGACGAATCCGGCTTTGAAAGTCAGCTTTAGGTTGGAAGAAAGAGATCCGCCTTGCTTTTGCAGAAGTGCGATGACTGAAGCACTGAAAAAGAAGGAAGCGATCAAATCCATCGTATTATAGCCTTCCTTTAAACTTTGGAAGACTAGGTTTGCTGTATCAAGGCTAGAGGAAGTAGTAGGCATAGAAGTCAATCCTCCGAAGAAGATTGCCGCTAAGCAGATCAGAAGTATCGGAGTTAAATAGGCGCCGAGAATATTTAGCATACGGCTGCCTTGAACCACGATAAATGCCGCTATCAAACTATAGATGGCACCGTAAGTCCAGGCATTTCCGATGGGAAGGTAGGTGCTAAGGCTTGCAAAACTTAAGGAGATACAGCGGGGGGCTGAGCCGAAGGGAATCCATACTAATAATAGGACGAGCGTAAGTAAGAATCCCCAAGGACGACCTAATAGATCAAAAAACTTCTTGGAATGACCTTCAAACATTACCATAGCGATAATCCCTAATAAGGGCAGGCAAACTGCGGTGATCATGAATCCAAAGAGAGCAATAAGCCAGTTATCTTGGGCGACTTGACCGAGGAAAAGAGGGAATATGAGGTTTCCCGATCCAAAAAACATACAAAAGAGGGCTAATCCCACAACAATGGGAGATGGTTTAGAAGAATTTTCTTTCATTTTGAAATCCGTTTAAATTTTTATTTTTTACTGAAAATGAATAGGAAGGAGCGAAAGTATTAACCCTTACGGGTTGTAGTACCTGTAGAAGCAAAAAGATTGAAATCACTATTAGAAAAAGGACGGAACATTAAGTTTTCTCCATAAAAAATAAAGCTTACTTATAAATAACATTATACGCAAGAGATATGAAGATTGAATAAAGGATGTAATTTTGGATTTTTTTCTAATAGATTATTAGATGATAATACGCTTTGGATGTTCTATTTCTAACCTTTGTTTAAGCAAAAAATATTCTTCTTTAGTTAAAACAAGCTCACCAAATCCTTCTGTTATACGACGTTGAAGATTATTAAGGATCTCAGCTTCGACTAACTCTTTATCACCCGGACAATTTTTATTATTCATGTACCCCCCTGGATGATTTGATTATACGTTAACCCGTGATTACGTCCTAATCTCGCTGGAGAAAGAATCCCATACAAACCTTTTTCATAGGGTTAGTATGGGATTCTTATTTAGTGGCGAATATTTTGTACGGCTATCGAGATATGGAAAGGATGCCCTTGTAACAAAGGCTTAAGACCGTATTTTGTTCGTAAAGCTTCGAGTTCCGGGGAATTTACCCTTAAAATAATATATCTTTTTCTTCCTGCATTAACCGTCGTTATCGACTCGGGTGTAAATGTAAATTTCTTACCTACTTCAGCGATTTGAGGAAGGTTTTTTGTCTCTTCTTCATAGAAAACGCTAATATGCGCTCCGGGGGAATCCGCGCGACGGAAATAAGGGGGCATTGTATAGTCGGGTGCATCAAGCAGTGGGAAAATCTCCTTAATATAATTGTCATCGACCTTTAAGTAGATGTAGCCTCTTCCGTTTTCGGTTAACGTTCCAATATCTTCATGCAATTGTAAGGGGCCGGATCTTGTATCGACTGCTGTTGCTTGAGGAGCAGTATCTACTGCGCCCATCATATGTGACGTGCAAAGAACAGCAAATGCACAGAGAAGAGTTGATAATAATTTCTTCATAGAATTTCCTTTTTATTTCTATATTTAAGATTCTCATCTAAAAGGTATTTTTAGTCTAATAAAGGAACATTTATGCGCGCGATGGTCTACGTAGGAAAACCGGAACTTGAATTACAAGAAGTGCCCATCCCTATTCCTAAAGAGAATGAAGTGCTACTTGAGGTGCTCGCCTGCGGAGTCTGCCGTACTGATCTCCACATCGTAGACAAAGATATCATCCCACCCCACCTACCCATCATTCCGGGCCATCAGATAGTAGGCAAAGTGACAGCTTTAGGCAAAGATGCAACGAAATTTAAACTGGGCTCATATGTAGGAGTACCGTGGTTGGGTGGCTGTTGCTTTCACTGCCCTTTTTGCCTAAGGAATGAAGAGAACCTTTGTGATTTTCCGGTGTTTACAGGATTTACCCGTAATGGCGGATATGCGGAATACTGCACAGCGAATGAGGAATTTTGTTTTCACATACCAAAAACATATCCACCGGAGAAAGCCGCACCCCTATTATGCGCCGGATTAATAGGGTATAGAGCGTTAAAGTTATGCGGACCAGTCAACGACATAGGGATGGTAGGATTTGGTGCATCGGCACATATCATCACGCAAGCAGCGAGACATTTAGGCAAAAATATTTTTGCCTTCACGCGTGCAGGAGATAAAAACAAACAAGACTTTGCACTAAGGTTAGGTGCTGCTTGGTCCGGCTCTATCGAAGCTCCTCCCGAAAAATTGCTTGATGCGGTTATAATCTTTGCGAGCGAAGGTGCATTAGTCCCCCAAGCCTTAAAACTCGTCCGTAAGGGAGGGGTAGTTGTCTGCGCAGGCATACATATGAGTGATATTTCGGCTTTCCCTTATAAAGACTTATGGGAAGAAAGAGTAATACGCTCTGTGGCAAACTTGACAAGGCAGGATGGGTTGGAGTTTTTGCTGTTGGCAGAGAAGTACCCACTGGCAGTAGAGACTACGGTTTATCCACTGGACAAAGCTAATCAAGCTTTAAAGGATCTTCGCAACGGAAAATTTAACGGATCAGCAGTGATATGTCCTTAGTCTTATTGATGTATGCTTTGTTTGCTAGTGTCTTTACAGTCGGTAAAGTAGCTTTAGATGTTTCGGGGCCCTTTTTTTTAACAGGGGTCCGCATGCTGGCAGCGGGTATTGTTTTGTTAGCTTATGTAAGAATACGCCACCCGGAAGAATTTCGCATTCCGTTCAGGCTTTGGCCTCTGCTATTTTGGGTAGGTTTATTTAATGTGTTCATTACCAATGCCTTTGAGTTTTGGGGACTGCAATATATGCTTTCCTCCAAAACATGCCTGATCTATAGCTTATCTCCTTTTGCTGCGGTATTCTTATCCTATTTATTCTTAGGCGAAACTATGTCGCCCTTCAAGTGGTTGGGAATGGCCATCGGTGTAGCAGGATTTATCCCTCTCTTTGCAGGTCCTTGGATAAATGAGGGCGTTGAAGCAACAAGTGTATTAGAAAACTGGGCCGAAATCGCCTTGACCATCTCAGCCATCACGGCAGTCATTGGATGGATTTTCGTGAAGAAGTTGACGGTAGGAGAAAAATATTCAGGAGTGATGGTCAACGCTGTCAGCTTTGTAATTGGAGCAGTGCTATGTTTTATCGTTTCAGGTTTTACCGAAGCTTGGGACCCCTTTCCTGTTACAGAATGGAACACATTTTGGCTTTCTGTAGCGTACATTGCAGTGATACATAATATCATCTGCTACAACATCTATGCGCTGTCGCTCAAAAAATTCACGGTCACCTTTATGGCATTTGCAGGCCTCTCTAACCCCCTATTTACGGCTATCTACGGATGGTATTTTCTGAACGAACCCCTCACACTCCCCTTCTTCGTAGCTTTGGGTGGCGCAGGAATAGGCTTGGGACTATTTTATCGGGAAGAACGTAAAAGTATGTGGGCTACAGCGTCAACATGCATAGTATCCCTGATGGTACTGCAAAGCTGCGAAACAGTAGTGGATAAACCTGCAGCGCAATATGTTCAGATCGTGGACAGAACATACCGCCCGTTATATCAATCATTGCTGCCGGAAGGTTGGAGTAAAGAAGACCCCTTACCTGATAGCGGTTTGGCAGATACGATGAAACCGATAGCTACTATGCAGGTAGAAGACATTACGATTACAGTACATAACTTTCCTAGCTCTTCTCTGGAACAGCGGATCCCTCCTCAAGCTCAAATAACACGCTGGGAAAAGCAATTTACAACATTAGACGAGGACACTATAGCCATCCAATCCGTTGGCCATAGCGGGTTTTTAGGTCTGCAGTTTGAAGCCTCCGGAATAGTTAAGGGACAAGAAGTCGCAACTTTGGCGTGGATCTTTCAGCTCGCTCCCGAACATTACTATGCTTTAGACGCAACACACCCCAATGACATGCAAAGAAAAGCTGATTGGACAATAAAAGCTGTCGGTTCAAAGGAAAGCATTGAAAAGCATAAGCAAAGTATTTTATTGTTCGCTCATTCTTTTGAGTTAATAGATGAGATTCCTTAGACAAGTTCTTAGCAGTGTGTGGCATTTTATTGGAAGTTTCCGCTTTGCCTTAGTGTTAATTGCCTCCACCGCCTTCTTTGTGATTGCAGGGACATGGATTGAAGGCTGCACCGGGTCTCATTGGTGTGCTGCTTATTATACATATAGCAGCCCTTTCTTCGCCTTATTGCTCTGGGGTTATTTCGTTAATATCTTAGTTTCGGCATTACGCCGCTGGCCCTATCGAAAAGCACATATTCCCTTTCTTTTGACTCATTTAGGTTTGTTGATGCTGATTGGCGGAGTGTTAACCAAAATCTATTTTGGTACACAAGGGGCTTTAGCCTTAACAGAAGGCAAGGGAAACGATGAGATATTTATCAATCCTTCGGAAGCGCTCTATATTGAAACAGTGAACAGCAAAGGAATCCTCCCCCTACACGTCAAGGGTGCTGTCGGCACCTTAAAATACACTATTCTGGAACAGACCCCGCATAGCGAGCAGGAATGGGTTGCATGGATGAAAGAAGGCTTCCTAACGCTTAAAGGGATGCCCTTGGTTGCCTTAGAAAGTGAACCGCTTATCCTTGCCGATCAAGCTCCTTGGCATGTGCTTGCTACTTCCCATCCCTGGGAGGTGATTTATCCCAAATACGCTAAAGTACGCATCAGCAATGACCTCACACAAAATGCTATCGCAGAAATTCCTCTGGAAAATTTCCTATCCGAAGGGTTCATACATCCACCTTACCAATTTAGCGGAAAACTCGAGCTTAAGCATCTAAATGTACGCATTCTGAATGATGAGACGGACACCTCTGAAAATATAGAGATTTCCATCGATGGACAAGTACCCACGCCCTACCCCAAAAGAGACGAGATCCTGCTACCCCGGTTATATAGCGTTTCAGTCCATTCACTCCCCTTGGTGGTTTTCCATTCAGTGCAGCACAAAAACCCCTCCATTACACTTATAAATAGTGCAGGAGAGGTCTACGAAATAGCAGATAATGAGACTTCTCTTTTTGCCTATGCACGCGGTTTTGGCGGGTATGCTGCCATCCTTGAAAAAGACTGGCCGGCAATACCGGATTACAGACAGCAACGCTGGGACGAAGTAAGTCATGCTCTAGGAGATGCATTAAATAAAGGCGCCCTGCTCCAGCCTATTCAGTTACTGCAAAAAGTTGGAAAGCCCTTAGCAAACACTTTAATAGAGGTGCTGGAACAATGGATCCATTCAGGAACATGGCTGAGCAGCTCTCTGCCTTATGCAAATGAGATAGATTGGACCAAAGCAAATCCTAGTGATCTAGTTAAATGGAAACAACAAGCCGCCTTATTCCAACTGCTGCAAGCTACCGCAGGACAGGGTGAAGATGTGATGGGAAAGCTAGCGAAAATGCTGCATGTAGAATCCACGGATAAACAACAACTTCTCCATACATTGCTGTACTATGCGGATACATTGGCCCCTTACTTGCCGCCTCTCATGCCTTCAAATAGTCTTATCCTTTCAGCAGCACTCAGAGACAGCGGAATCCACCCGGAATTATTTGTAGAAGAGTTCCCGCTTGCTAAAGCAGAACAGCCTTTGAAAATTGAGTCCAAACTTCATTCTGAAGTTTCTCTCCAATCCTCGCTTACAAAATGGGAGGACAACCGCCCTGCAGTTTTAATGCAGTTTAAGGACGGAAAAAAAGAAGAAAGAGTGCACCTCCATTTTGACAAGTATGGCTCACAGTTGAAAGTACCCATTCTCGATGGGAAGTACTTAGTCCGGTATCAGTCTGCAGTAGAAAAAATCCCCTATCGATTAAGGCTGAAGGAAGCACGGCAGATCAACTATCCCGGGACAAACCAACCCTTTAGTTTTGAGGCTGACATTGCCATTTCAGGGAATGATTTCAGAGAGGATGCAACCATTAGCATGAACAATGTCTATGAAACCTGGGATGGTTACCGTTTTTACCTTGCTAACATCCAATCTGGTAAAAGGGAAGACCTGCAGCATGTACAGATTGTAGTCAACCGGGATCCTGCAAAATACATTCTCACCATGCCGGGATTTATCCTGCTCTTGATAGGTGCGTTTTGGCTACTTCTAAGATTTAGCGCACGTTGATATTAAACCCCAACTTGCGCCTTTGATCACTCTTAAGCACAAGTTGGTTTTAAGGCCTCACACTTTTCTATCCAGCCTCAATAAGCCGTTGATTAAGTTAATCTTGTAACGCAAGGTCTCTTCAGTTTCAACCTTAGTCTCGGTTGGAAGTTCCTCAGGCGGCATGTCCCACTCACTATCTATTATTTTCTGTACGATGGTCGTTTGTACAGTCGTTTTCTCACTTAAGACAATGATCTGGTAGTACGTGATTGGATCTTCTACTTCATATTTTTCTGTGAGGTCAGGATCAATGACCATAAACTGATCCTGCTTACCGTTGACATTTACCGTACAATCGATCTTGGTTTCTTTTACAACCATCTCCAGAGGGGCAAATTTTAAAAGTTTTTGGCTAAACTCTCTTTCTAGCACGGGCTTGCCGGTTAATCCAACAAGGATATTTACGTAATCCCTTTTCTTTTCCAGTATTGCAGCAAAGATCTTGTCTTTGCTTCCTTCTTGATTTAAAATAAACAGAATTTTTTCCTGCGTTAATTCCTCATCTTTCACCGCAAAATGATTTTCAATTTCATCCTTAGAAAAGATCTCCCGGATCGTATTAAGGTCTAATGACATTGACTGACGGTTTTCAAACGTCCTTGAATGTCTTCTTTGAATGTCTCTTTTAAAGGGGTTGGACTCTTCTTTCTTCCCCTGTGGAGAAGTAACCTGTTGCGATTCTACTGCTATAACAGCAATGGGGGGGGGAATGGCCTCTTGCGGAGAAGCAAGTTGTTGCGATTCTACTTCTACAGCAGTGACAGGAGGTTTAACGATCTCTGCAGGCTTACTTGCGATTTTTTCTTGTTCCTTTGCAATGTGTTCATCAAATTTAAACTTTTTCCTCGGAGTATGAGCTGCAGATGTAATACCGGCTTCTAAGTTTTGAAATTGAGGGCTCTGCAGCAGGGTCGTTGCAAAGTTCTTCTTTGCATCTTTTTCAAATTTCACTTCATAAATCTCTTCTAAAAAGGAAGATGCATTAGAGATTTTTTTTGGAGGATCCTGCAGTTTTTTTGCTATATCTTCCCACGCATTGGATTCTACTGTGGGATTTGCATCTTTAAGGCGCAGGAGGGCTTGCGAGTTGATAAAATTTAGAAGATCCTGTTCATATGTTTTAAATTTTTTCCAATCACATAGAATAGCTTCTTCCATTTTTTCACAATTTTTCTTTTCTGAGAGAGCTTTCATATAAGTAAAGGTATTCACAATGGAGCGTACAGCCTCAATGACAAACAGCTCATCTTTGTAAGATACCTTTTCCCTAACTTTTACAAACTCTCCGCCAAATTCATCTCTTTTGAACCAGGCTTTGGTACCAGGCGGCCATTTTGCAATTTCCTCTAAAGCTGTTTTTAAAAGATCAAAATTCCACACTACGAAATTGTCAAAGAGAGGAAAGTTCACAAACATATTTAAAGCTGTTTGCTGAATATTAGATAATGTCATTGACATTACTTTCCTATCGTAATACTTTTCCAAGGTACACATGTTAGTAACAGCAGCTTTTAAAGCCAGTTCTACGCCATAGGTTTCGTCAAAAAGACTTTCATCTTCTGCTGTCAATGGTGTTTTTTTTTGGCGGACTAACATCCTATTCCGCGAAGCCACTTCCAAAGCAGATAAGATATAATTAGGGTTGAAAGCTGAATACCATTTTCGAGATACCTTGCTGCGAATGAAATTCACAGGATTGTATGAAACAGCACGTTCATCTTTAGAAATTACACGTTTTTCTGAATCAAAAATGGGCGCATCGCCATTTGTAAAATGCGCTAAAGACTCAAAAAACACTTTTGAACTTATATAACCCCAACACAGGTCTACTTTATGCTTATCTTTTCCAATTTGTGCGAATGAGAGCGGATATTTTACTTCAAAGGATGGGCTGCGGGTTGCTTCTGTACTACTCATTGGATCCTCCGATAATTCACCAATAGAATAAAGTATGCGTACATACTCTAAAATTAAGAAAAGATAGTAAGCCGATATGACAACAAAAAGTTATTTTGATATCTTAATTTGATGTATCAAGGTCAAAACGAATTTACGTCAATATTATACTGTCAGAATTTATGAAATTTATTTTTACACTTTTCTTCTCCCTTTTACTTCCTGTGCTAGCGCATGCTGATATCAATGACATCCCTGTGCATTTCAATGGAAGATATAGGCCTTATGCTGCGCTTGAAAAAGACGAAAGGTTAAAGCCTTTAGACGAAATTCTGACACTGCCCAATCGGCATACTCCCTCTTTCTGGGAACCTCTCAAGAAAATCTCCTTAGACCAAAAGAACTTTACAGCCTATTCAGATAAGAGCTATGCGCAAATACACGCAGCCTATTCCCGCTGGCTTAAGGCAGCAGACCCCCTATCGGGTATCGAGGCTGAAGAACTGACTCAAGCCCTTTTGGGAGGGTATGCTGAAATCGCTTCAAAACCCTATTTAAAATCTGTGCAAAAGGAACTTCGATTTCCATCCCTCACACAGTTAAAAGCCGAAAAACTCTATGTGACAGTACCCTGGGTCAAAGTCTCATTTATTCTATTTACCCTTGCAGCCATAATTTGTGCCTATGGACACCTTTCATTTGCAAAATGGGCTGCAAGCATAGGCTTCAGCATACTAACAGTAACTATAGCCTTGAGGATGTATATTTTACAAAGGCCTCCCGTATCCAATATGACCGAAACCCTGCTATTTGTTCCTTGGATTGCCGTTCTAGTGGGTTTAGTGTTCAAGAAAGAAGCTTTATTGATCTCTACTTCTTTGGCAGCACTTTTATTAGGAATTTCCATCTTTGCAAAAATGGGGCATGCGCTTGAGAACGTTCAAGCGGTATTAGACTCCAACTACTGGTTAACAATCCATGTACTACTCGTGGTAGGAAGCTATGCACTTTTCCTTCTGTCAGGTTTAGCCGGACATGCCTACCTCGCCGCACTTGCATGGAATAAGCAAGGACAGCTAAATCCCTGGGCCAAGCTTGTAAAAAATACTTCTTATCTTGGATTGGGAATGCTTATTCCCGGTACAATTCTGGGCGGCATATGGGCTGCGCAGAGCTGGGGCCGCTTCTGGGACTGGGATCCTAAAGAGTCATGGGCCTTTATTACAATCTTAGCCTATCTTATCGGATTGCATGCCTATCGCTATAAGGTCATTGGAGATAAGGGACTTGCGCTTTCTGCTATTATAGGTGCTTGGGCAGTTACCTTTACTTGGTATGGCGTGAACTATATTTTGGGGACCGGTTTGCATAGTTACGGCTTTGGAAATGGGGGTGAATGGTTTTATGCTTTTGCCATCTTAGCCGACGCTATTGTTGTAGGATATCTGTATTGCTATTCGACAAAAAAATGGGCCCATGAATAAGTAATTATTCTTTTTAGTTATTTGCTTAGCTGGTGTATATTTCCTCTGCAAAAAGAGGAGTTTCATTATGCCTATACGTTCTGTAGATTTTGTTTGCATTTGCTATGATGTAGCCGGAACGAATGTTTTCAAGCCTGTCATCCAAGACCTTGCGGATAGAGGTTATGGATATACCATTGTAGCAATGGGCTCCGCTGCCGCTAACGCGGTAAAGGTCACTAAATTCCCTGAAAGCAACGTCAAAAATATTACAGAGCTAGGGTCTGAAACAGGTGTCCCTGCAAAAGGTTGGGAACGGGGCCAAAAGCTTCCTAAGAAAGATGTCGAAACTATCGTTCAATCAATTATGAATATGCATCCTGAAGCTATTCTGGTGGAATCATCATCCCGCGTGCAACACCAGATTGCTAAAGCACTGTGTAATAACGGTTTCCCTAGAGAGTGCTTGTTTGTTTACTATGACAATATGAATATGTGCATTCATGATAATCCTAACGCTGCACTCATTCTTCGCTTTGTAAATAGCAATTTTCAAATGCTGCTTCCGACTTTCTTTATTGAAGATAATTTAAAAGCAAACTCCCCTGACATTTCCGCAAGGAACTTCAAAGTGGTAGGTCATCCAGGAGTCGAGGCAGCCGTAGCCGTAGAACAAATGGAAACGTTAAGAAGCCAAAGCACAGCCATCTATCAGAAACTGAATATCAGAGAGGGTGAATTCATACTTTCATTTCTAGGCGGTTATTTGAATGGATATGAGGAAGCATTTGAACTTTTTGTTAAACAGGTCAAAATGCTTAGAGAAGCACTACCTCTCTATAATGGAGTCCAGATAGTTGTTACGGTACATCCTAAATTGAATGATGAAAGCAAAAATGATCTACACGAATTCAAAATGCTTGAGAAATACGGTATAGAAAATTATACGATTGTGCAGGGTCAAAAGCTGCATAAAAGATATGGAGATCTCTTTGAAATTCCTTTCGAAACACTGGTGTGTACTGAAACTTCACCTGCAACATCGAGAGATGTTATGTCTATCAGCAGCTTAACTCTTTCTCAAAGTTCAACACTCATTCCTGAAGCTGTACTTGCGCAAATTCCCGCCCATTTTGTCAATCCAACTACTCAGAAAAATACGATGGTAGATTGCGGGCTATGCCAAAACCTGAATCAAGAAGACTCTTTAGTAGAGTACTTTAACTCTAATAAAGTCCAGTCTACCTTAAGTCAAGAACAGCTTTTCTTTAAAGCTCAACTATTGAGAAACGCAGTCCAGCGTATAAGTACACTGTTGTTACAGGCCATTAAAACACCGGACGCGGTAGCAATCTAAAATCTTATAAAGCGAGTGCTTGTATTTTTTTTGCGATTAAAACTTCCATTCTATAAAATAGTATGGTATTTTATTTGCGCTATTGTGCGAAATTACAAGGTTTTATAAGCTGCCGCACATTGAAGCTGTCCGCCAAGCCACTACTTGCGAGAAGAATATGAGACATATTAAAAGTGAACGTCTTAAAAAATTGGAGTCTGAACTAACTGACCTTCAACAATGGTTGAAGCTAGGCCTTGTTCCGAAAAAAGATATCCAAAAACATAAAGAAGAAATTCAATCGCTACAGCTAAAGATCGAAGAAGAAAAAGATCGCCTCGCCTTCCTGAAAGAGAGCGGCGAAGGTGAAGATTTTGCTGTGCCTAAGAAGGCACAAGGTAGGACGGCCTATACTGAAATGCCTACAATACCCGATATTGATATGCATGAAGGTTCCGTTGGAGCAACTGACAGCCACTTTGATATGGAAACAGAAGCTGCCGGTTATGAATCTGATGATTCTGATGAGGATGACGACAGCGTAAGCGAAGATAACGATACCACTACACAAGAAGATGAAGACGACGAGTCCTATTTTAGCGACCGTAATCGTTGGAAGCGCGGGGGTATCTTAGATCCTGATGCTAACGAATGGTAGATTAGATACAACAAGGGATGAGGTTAGTCTATATATCCACATCCCTTTTTGTAAAAAAAAATGTTCCTATTGCCACTTCTACGTCATCCCTGATAACTCCGATAAACAGCTCATCCTTTTCCAAGCCCTCTTAAAAGAGTGGGATACATGGCGTCCGCATTTCTCACAAAAGAAATTAGTTTCCCTATATTTCGGAGGCGGCACTCCTATCCTATTAAGGACTGATCTGCTATCTCGGTTATTAGAAAAAATCCTAGGAGATGTCGACTATGATCAGAATATCGAGATCACTCTGGAAGCAAACCCTGAAGAAGTTACACCTGAAAAATGCAGGGAACTTTCTGCCATTGGGATTAACCGCATCAGTATAGGGATTCAATCCTATGACGACAATTTATTACAGCTTTTAGGTAGGCAGCATTCCGGAAATAAAGCCGTGGATGCCCTCCAGATCATTGCAGATGCCGGCATCGGTAATATTTCTGCGGATGCAATGTACGACCTACCAGACCAAAACTTTTTGCATTGGGAACGAACACTGCAAAAAATCGTCCAGTCCCCCGTCTCTCATATTTCGTTGTATAATTTAACCATTGAACCGCAAACCCTTTTTTATAAGCAGCGTAAAGAGCTTACACTACGATTGCCACCTGAAGAAGAAAGTGTCCGGATGTATAGCTTCGCACGTGAGTTTCTGTCTTCCAACGGATTTCAACAATACGAAATTTCAGCCTTTGCTAAACAAGGCTACCAAGCAATTCATAACAGCGGCTATTGGACAGGACGTCCGTTTATCGGATTAGGACCTTCAGCCTTTAGCTTTTGGGAAGGTAAACGCTTCCAAAATATCGCTCATTTAGGAAAATATGCTGAAGCTTTGGAAAAAGGTGAAAGTCCTATAGACTTTCAGGAGCAGCTTCCTGCGGAAAACAGTTTAAGAGAACATATTGCTGTCAGGCTAAGGCTGTTAGATGGTTTTGATTTACCTTGTGAACTTCCTAATTCCTTGAAGAAAGACCTATCTACTGTAGAGAAAAATGGCTGGGTCTTAAAGGAAAATAATCATATTAAGCTAACCGATCTGGGCATTCTTTTTTATGATAGCGTCGCTACAGAAATTATAGTTTAAATTTATAACTCTCTCTCTCAATCTACCCATAATAAAATTTTTAAGGGACTTAGGATTGTTTTGCATTTTCCTTACGCAGAACATCTTTTAGCTTAGGTCTCACTTAGGGTAAAGTTCGCTTGTATATAAAATACACCCCTTGCATAATCCAATTTTAAATTTGAATTGGTAGAAGCCATGGATTCCGAGCTCATACTGCTCTCTTTTGATAAGATCATGCAAACGCGTTCTTATACTGTAGTCATCCTTGGTGCACCCGAGAAACGTTTTGCGATCTATACTGATCCCAGTATAGGACGCACACTACAAATCTATTTGACCGGTGCTGATAAGCCGCGGCCGTTGACTCATGACCTAATGAACTCTATATTCCTAGGGTTAGGCGTCAAGCTTATTCAAGTCGTCATAAACGATATTCAAGATACAGTCTATTATGCGCGCCTCTTCATGGAGCAGCTAATAGGTGGAGTAAAGCATATTATCGAGGTAGATGCCCGCCCCAGCGACTGCATCACTCTTGCCCTACTGAATAATATTCCTGTCTACTGTACCAAAGAAGTGCTTGAAAAAACAGTTCCTATCGAAGAGTGAAATTTGTGAATACTCTGCAACAAAGCTTATCCGAAGATTCTTTGATATTTCGAATTAAGCAGCCTCCCTCCCTTTTTTGGCTTAACATCGTTTTCTTATTAGCCCCTATTATTCTTACATACATTGCTTCACTGCATATTTGTTCTGAAGCATGCACTGCAGGGCAAAACTATCGACTTTTCGGCTTAGCATTTGAAATATGGGGATTTATCTTATGCCCCTTTTTCTTGCTGCTTCATATAACATCTAGACGTATTCCTGCTTTTATTTGGCTGACAACTATCGCTGTCGCAGGAGCCTTAGGCGCTGAAGCCTGGTTTATCTATGTTCAAAAATATTATATCGGCCATTGGTGCCCAGTGTGCTTAGCCATCGCAGCATGCTTAATTATCGCGTTTGTCATTCAAGTCATAACCATTGCCATCGGGCATGACAAATTATCTAAAATTGAAAAAGAAGGTGTAAAAATGAAATATTATCTCGGATCTCTCACTACCTTTACCGTCGCCGTCCTAGGTTTTTTTATCGCCTTCGTGGGACTAAGCAAAGTGGATAAACTTGAAGCTGCCCAAGACGAATTGAAAGAGAAGATCACATTTGGAAACACCAAAAGCCCTATTGAAGTTTATCTTTTTACAGACTGGCAGTGCCCTTCATGCCGTAAAATTGAGCCTGTCATTGAAAAGGCAACTACTTCCATCAATAAAAAAGCACGTCTTGTATTTGTTGATTTCCCCATCCACCCCGAAACAATGAATTTTACACCCTACAACCTAGCTTTCATGGTAAACAACAAAGATAAATACCTGAAACTTCGTCATATTTTGACAACCCTTTCAGAACAGACCGGAGCGCCTACCGAGGAACAAGTAGCCAAAGCAATTCAACCTTTAGGTGTTAAGTATCAACAACTCAATTACGCTGATGTCGCTGTGGCCTTCAAATATTACAAAGACCTAGCCAAGCAATTTAACATCAATAGTACTCCAACGGTCGTGCTAATCAACCTTGACACCAAGAAAGGGAAAAAGCTTAAAGGCGGCGTAGAGATTACTGAAGCAAATATCCTTAATGCCATTGATGCACTGAAATAATGCCGGGACCAGCTGTAAAAACACAATTTCCAACTCTAATGGACACAGTGGGGCACACCCCACTGGTCCAAGTTCAACATTTGACTACCCACCTCCCCCACATTACCCTCCTATTAAAGCTAGAGTACTTTAACCCGGGCGCCAGCGTGAAGGACCGGATTGTAAAATACATTATTGATGACGCTGAAGCCCGCGGCTTGTTAAAACCTGGCGGTACTATCATAGAAAATACCTCCGGCAACACTGGAGCTGCTGTCGCAATGATCGCTGCGACGAGAGGCTACAGAGCTATCCTAACGATGCCGGATAAAGTGAGTATCGAAAAGCAAAATGCCCTGAAAGCTTTTGGCGCTCAGATCATCATCTGCCCCACCGCAGCGCATCCGAATTCGCCGGAACACTACGTCAATGTCGCCAAAAAATTAGCTGACGAAACTCCGAATAGCTTTAGAGTAAATCAATACGACAATCCACAAAATCCCCTAGCCCATTATCTGACGACAGGGCCGGAAATCTGGGAGCAATCGCGCGGCGAGGTAGACTATTTTGTTGCTAGCGCAAGCACCGGCGGTACCATAAGCGGCGTAGGTAGATATCTAAAAGAAAGGAAGCCCTCTGTAAAAACACTTATGCCCGATCCCATCGGCTCGATCTACTACGACTATTTCCATAAAGGGATCATCCCGCAAGATGCCGTGTGTTCTTACCTCCTGGAAGGGATCGGAGAAGACCATATGGCAAAAGCTATCGATTTTAAGTTGATTGATGACGTCGTTCAAGTAAAGGATGAAGATGCCTTTAGGATAACTCGTATCCTTGCTGAAAAAGAAGGTATCTTGGCAGGGGGTTCTAGCGGCGCTAATGTATGGGCTGCTTTACAGTTGGCTGAAAAATTAGACACTCCTGCCACCATTGTAGCTATCATTCCCGATAGCGGATTAAAATATCTCAGTAAGATTTTTGACTCTCACTGGCTCGAATCCCAACATATTAAATTTTAAAGGGGTTAATATGCGATTTAGCACTAAAGCATTACATGCAGGTGAAAACCGCCATTTGCAACAAAGCTCAGTAATGCCCCCCATCTTTATGACCTCTACCTTTGTCCAAGACATACCTGGCGAGGGTGAATACGAATATACCCGTGCAGGGAACCCAAACTTCACTATTTTAGAGGATACGTTGGCCGCTTTAGAAGATGCTCAGTATGCGACAGTCTTCTCCTCCGGATTAGGTGCCTTGACAGGGCTATTATCTTCCTTTTCAGCTGGAGATAAGATTGTAGCGTTAGAGGGTCTTTATGGAGGTACGTACCGCCTTTTTAATCAAGTGTTCAAAAACTTCAACATCCGTCTCGAGCTTGTCTCTGTCCATGACCTTAGACATCTAAAAGAGGCGCTTAGCGGAGCGAAGTTATTTTGTTTTGAGACGCCTACAAACCCTCTACTAGAAATATATGATATTCAAGCACTTAGCACAATCGCCCACGCTGCTGATGTTCCGGTGCTTATTGATAACACTTTTGCTACACCTTACTTGCAGAATCCCCTTCTCTTAGGTGCAGATATCGTTTGGCATAGCACAACCAAATACATTGGAGGGCACTCAGACACAATTGGAGGTGCGATGATGACAAATGATGAAACAATCAAAACCCATTTAGACTTCGGACGTAAAGCTTTAGGAGTTAACCCCAGCCCTTTCGACTGCTGGCTTATCACGCGCGGAGTTAAAACTTTGGCCTTGCGAATGGAACAGCACCAGAAAAATGCTGGACGCATCGCTAATTATTTTCAGCAGCAACCTTTTGTGAAAAAAGTTTACTATCCCGGCCTGCCTATGCACCCAGGCCATGCCCTGGCAGCAAAACAAATGCGCGGATTTGGTGGAATGCTTTCCGTGGATTTAGACCTGCCCGTCACTGAACTGAAAACGTGGCTGGCCTCTTTGAGCTACGTGCGTCTGGCAGAAAGTTTAGGCGGAGTGGAGTCGCTTATCTGCCACCCTGCAAGCATGACACACGCTTCCATCCCCAAAGATGAACGATTAAAACAAGGTGTTTCTGAAACCTTAGTGCGTATTTCAGTGGGCTTGGAAGATATCGAAGACCTCATCGAAGATTTTACAGCATCATTCCAAGCTCTGCAAGTTTGCGCAAAGTAACAGCCCTTTCTCTAATAATAGACTTTTTTCGAAATTCATTCATTACGAGGAATTAATATGGCCGTAGCCCCTATTCTCTCTTCTCATCCTTATACACTTTTATCTTCTGCAAAGATCCCTCCTGTAGGAAAGGTAAACGGCATCGAAACATCTGAAACGGAAAAACATCCACCACGTACACGTGTGGAAATTGCTAAAGAATACAGAAGTATTCAAAAATCGTTGCAATCCCTGGATAACAACCAGGATCTGATTCCTGCACATACCGATGCAATTTTTAATGGCTTGAAGGCTCTAGCAAAACAATGCCTACAGGAATTGTCTAGTTTAGATGATCCCTTCGATGATGAAACCTTTACAGCCATGCAAGCCCTGGAGAAGGAACTTTCACTCGATGAAATCCTTGCAGCCTTTTTTCCGGAATGCTGCTTTCATCACATTCCTGCGGCATCTCACTTCAAAGATACCCCCTACTCCCCTGAAATTGCTTATCCTTTCGCATTCAAAACCGGCGAACTTCTAGTCTTCCGAAGTGTGGAGTTTTGCTGGTATGATCATCTAGATGAGAAGATCTGCTCTGTCCCTATCAAAACCGTAAAACAGGCGCATAATTTGTGGATCTTAAGCCAGGCTTCAGAACAGGTCAACAGTGTTTCCTTTTTACATGGAGAACGTCAAAGAGCCCTAAAGATTATCAAAAGTTCCATTCCTATCCTCTTCGCAGAATCTGCCCCTATGGACTATTTCACCCGAAATGGTGAACGTTGGGATACTAAATCTCTCATGGACCTTCCTAAATACAAACAAAAGCCGTCTTCCTATCTACAGGAGTTTACAGCCCAAGCTCTCATCGCCCTTTACCAACACACGAATGGCCATAATATTAACATGAAACTGTGGGGAAGTTATTATTCTTCTTGCCCAAGAGAAATACTGAACTGCCTAGATGTCTACTATTACCCGCGCGACCTTAGAAAATTCAATTATACCGTCCATTCCGAAACAGTAAAATCCGATTATGAAAGCAAATTGCGTAACAGTAATTTATTCACACCACAATTTGAAGCGATCGAGGACATGCACATCCTTGTGCATTCAAAAATACGTAGTCTCTATTTTTTGCATGCAGACTTAAACCAAAAACTGCAGTCCGTCCTTTCTCTGCGCTTTCCTGAGATGGAAAGTATTGCTATTGCCAATCCGAATAACCCGGTATTGGAATACCTTGACGACAAAATCATACGTTTAGTCATTGCTAAGGACGTGGAGAAAGATATGGTCGTGCAGAAGGTTGAAATTAACTATCGTCAAATCGACCAAATAACTTTAGAAAAAGAGCTTGAGGATTACATTAAAGCTCTTCCTTCGGATAATAGGTATTGGAATAAAAAAGTTTGAGCTGGTGATTGGAGCATGATTACAATTTAAGATCTTTCCAGTATCTGCATAAAGGGCATTAAGCTTTGAGGTTCAGAAATGACACTCTTAATGATATCCAAAGGTGTTATCCTGATAGATGAGAGTGCTTGATTTTGAGACGGAGGAAACTGAATTCTGGTATTAAATATAGAAATACAAGGGGCCTGTGAACTAGTGTCACCGATTTGAATTTTCTTCCCCTTCAGAAGAATACGTTGACCATCGCCTTCATAAGAGTCTATAGCATTTAAAAAATATTCTTTGCGTTTTTTAATCCTCCTCCAGTGAGTTCTGATGTAATGCAGCTTTTTCATCTCGAAACGTTCTGGAAGCTCTGAATCTGGTATTGGAGAGGGCGATTCTTTTAATTTAAAGAGTATACGGTCTTTTTTAGGACCCCACCAACTAGTCTGAGTGGATAATAATTTAGATTTATCCTTAATGAGTTCCCAACGGATTTTGATTAATTCGAAGTCTATACCGCTTCGGTTAGCAAGTTGCTCAAAGGGAATATTATAGCGATAAGCTTTTACTAGAACCATATCCACATTTCGAGGAAGTATTGTATAAGCGGCGGTGCCGGTACGGGAAATAGCTGGCATTTCATTCTCACTATGAAGGGGTATTATGCTTTTGCAATTGTACTATAATTTCGATTTTCCCACTCATTACGTCCCACCCAATAAAAGGTAAACAGAATTTCTGAATTCTCAGAAAAGTTTTCTACCGGCAAATCTGCAAAGTAAATGCCTAAACCTAAAGGAACAAATTCCGAATCTGTATGCGACGCCCAATTATCTTTGCTCCAACGTACAAAGCCCCCTACATCTGCTTGGATGCGTAGACGTTTCCCTACAGGCCAAAATGGCAATTGGTGGTCCATCCTCCAAATGGCGTATACAGCTTTCACTTTATCTAATAAATACCGCTGCTGTGTTTGCGGAGGCATAGTAAAGACTTTTCCGTCTTTTATGGAACGCAGCAAAGTAATATATTCAGCATGCGCCCACACCAATGGCTTAGCTGATCCTGCCGAGTGTCCTTTAAACAAACTATGCTCAGGAATATCTTCACTGTCCCAAATTTGTTCGGGTAGGAGCCCGCCTACTCCTGCATAACTTGCCATTACTCTTAAAAGGTCTTTTGCTTTATCCATATTACCGGCTGCCACTTCATAATGGGCTCTTTCACCGCATAATAGAGGCCATCCTCGGCCAATCCCTGTGCCATTAAAGGGCGACCCGTCCGCATGCTCACCATAACCATCATGATTATATCTATGCCAAATAGGACCACGCGGTGTATCCGTCTTTAAGAGGGCATCGATCACTTTAATTGTATTTAATATGCGTGGATCAGTGGGGGATCTTAGGCCTTGCCTGACTAACGTCAGCGCATCCACACTAACAATATTCCTATAATCCTTCACAGATTGATCAGGGGGAAGGTTTTTTAAGTATATCTCATTAGACTGAGGGGGTACATCTTGGAATTTCACTGACGGCATTACCCTTACATAATATCCATCTACCCCATATTGATTTGCCAAAGGGGTATCTCTTACATAGAGCCAGCGCTCAATACTTTCGTTCCACCAATCGGCCGTATCCCTTAAATATTCTGCAGATGCAAAATCACCTGCATCCGATAGAAAATCCGCCGCACAAAGCAATGCTGAAATCTCACAGGCTATTGTAAAAGGAGTATATCCTGCCACTTCCTCCCAACGGTCTTCTTGGGTCACCGGGCCATTTTTGATAATAAATAAGGCTGCACGACGCACCATTTCAGTAGGATCTAACAAACCGATCGCCTTTTTACGCCGGACTATATCTGCTAATATGACCGGTAATGCCGTTTCATCCATTTGCAAACCAGGCCAATAAGGCGTACCATCCTCCCACATGCATTGGACCCAATGCCCATCATGCTCTTGTGTGCACATCAGAAAATTTAGCGTTTGATAAGCACCTAAAACATCATTGGCAGCAAGAAGTGAGATAGCCGTCTGAGCCTGATCACGCGGCCAGATCAAATGGTAACCGCCTATATCATTGTCCCCCCTAGAAAATCCCCAAGGAATGGATAAGGAAGCTATGACACTTCCTGAGAGACGTTTTCCCTCGTGAATTTTGAGTACAGCATTGCTCATGCGAAAAAGTGAGCCCCCCAAAGGGTCTACGCTGCCTAAATCATCAAATTGGCTATGAAAACTTTCCCACTGGCTTATGTATTCTTTAAGGCAATCTTCAAAGGGACGTAATAATGCTCCACGGCTTTGCAGTCCTGCTTCAAAGGAGGTTACTCCAAAGGATAAGGAAAGTACAAAACGTCCTCCGCATTCTTCCAGATCTATTTCCGCCGCCATAGCAATATTACCATCGTCAGCCCTCTCATAAGTATCCAAAAGGTCTTTATTCTTTTTCAGCTCTTGCCAAGCATCGCTGATTCCCACATAACCTACAGTCATGCGTTTAAAAGGAGTGGAGCAAGCACAGGCCATGTTTAACGAGGGAGTGTTCGTTGAGCTTGCAAACAGCATCGGAAACCCTTTATACTCACCTGACCACCCTGTATTACCCATTCCCTTATTACGCATATGCGGCGCCAAAAGGACAAAAATTTTGTAATCCTTCAGTGTTCCTATCAAGGGTATAAATTCGATTTGCTGTAAAAGTACGCTGCGGCGAGTATCCGCAATAATTCTCTTCTCGATACGGTAGCGACCTTGGTTACAAGTATTTATTAGGTGGTATGCCGGAACGCCCTCCCCCAATGTCGTATAGTCATGGATCGCATCGCGTTTTTCCTCGGAAAAAAACTCTTTACCATCAGTAACAATCAGCTCCATATCCCGCAAGTTTGCTACGTCAATCCGTGGCCAATACACCTCATTGACAATTCCATGCGAAATTGTAAACCAAAGGTTGCAATCGTTGTATAATGCTGTACCGACACCGATTTTAGCACTCGAAGTCCATCTAGCAATATGCCCGGGCGCTCCAGGCGCTAATTTAGAATGGTCTATTGTTGCTGTCATGCCTATCCAATTTAAAAATCTAAATTATTTTTAACATAATATTTTAACCTAATAAATGTGAACAACTACCTAGGCAGAATATTGTGTAATAGCTATTCTTTCTGTGAATATTTTTATAAAACGGATTTTTTATGAGCCAGAATACATTAAATACTTTTCTCTTGAATCAATTGGATGAAGCCAAAAAAGCAGGGCTCTTTAAGGAAGAAAGAGTTATCTCCTCACCCCAGGATGCAGTCATTAAATTGGCTGATGGTAAAGAGGTCATCAACCTTTGCGCCAATAACTACTTGGGCCTTGCCAATCATCCAGCTCTGATCGAAGCTGCTAAAAAAAGTTTAGATGACTACGGATTTGGTATGGCATCCGTCCGATTTATCTGCGGAACTCAGACACTGCATAAGCAATTGGAAGAGAAAATTTCCCATTTCCTAGGAACCGAAGACACGATTCTATATTCCTCTTGCTTTGACGCCAATGGCGGTCTATTTGAAACTCTTCTTGGCCCTGAAGACGCTATCATCAGTGATTCGCTTAATCACGCGAGCATCATCGACGGCATACGCCTCTGCAAAGCTAAACGTCTACGTTATGCTAACAACGATATGCAAGAATTGGAAAAATGCCTTCAAGAATCTCAGTCAAGCCGTTTCCGTATTATCGCCACGGACGGTGTTTTCTCCATGGACGGTATCATTGCTAACCTCAAAGGCATTTGCGACCTTGCGGATAAATACAATGCGCTAGTGATGGTAGACGACTGCCACGCCGTGGGTTTTCTGGGTGAACACGGTAGAGGCTCGCCCGAATACTGCCATGTCTTAGGACGTGTGGATATTATCACAGGAACTTTAGGTAAAGCACTAGGCGGAGCTTCCGGTGGATATACCTCCGGCAAAAAAGAAGTCATCGCTTGGCTGCGTCAACGTTCCAGACCTTATCTTTTTTCCAATACATTGATGCCTGCCATTACTGCTGCATCCATCGAAGTCCTTAGAATGTTAGAACAGTCGGGCGACCTGCGTGTTAAAGTGCGTGAAAATGCCGCCTATTTCCGTGAAAATATGGAAAAACACGGTTTCAAACTACTCGGCAAAGACCATGCTATCATTCCTGTGCTGTTAGGTGATGCTGCATTAGCTCAAGAAATGTCTAAGAGAATGCTCGAGCATGGAGTCTATGTCGTAGGTTTTAGCTATCCCGTCGTACCGCAAGGGCAAGCGCGTATTAGAACGCAAATGTCCTCGGCTCACACTAAAGAACAGCTAGACAAAGCGATTGAAGCTTTTGCAATTGTAGGTAAGGAACTAGGAGTAATATAGCTATCTCTTGAACTGTTAAGACAAAAAGGACTTCGTTTTGTTCTTTTTGTCTTTTCTAATAGTTAAACTAGACATTTTTTATTGATTTAATACCTTAATGTATTTAAAGTATATTATTTAATCAAACTATAAAAATGTGATTCTATGTTTAAAACTGCACTATCCATATTATTATTGCCTGTAATGATTCTAAGTGCTCAACCGCAGAATCTTCAATACTCTAACACCGTTAATACCTATGGCTGGTGGGACGATTCTGATTCTAAACCTGCACAACCCAACCCTACTCCTCCAAATACTCCTAAGCCAACTCCTCCAAATACTCCTAAGCCAACTCCTCCAAATACTCCTAATCCTACTCCTCCAAATACTCCAACACCTCCTCAGCCCGGTGTTCCCACTCAACAAAAAGGCTTCGACTTCAGCAATATCCTAACTTTGGAAGAAAGGCTTAACAAAAAAATTATCGGTCAGGAAGAGGCAATCCGAGCAACCGTTGATTCAATCCTTCCCTATACTGCCGGAATCCATGACAAAAATAAACCTATAGCTACTTTAATTTTCATAGGTTCTACAGGCGTCGGTAAAACTGAACTCGCGAAAGAACTCGTGAATGAATTATCCAAAAACCCTACAAAAAGCTTTATCAGGGTCAACATGTCTGAGTACTCCTTAGAAGACGGAGTAAATAAGATTATTGGCGCAGGACTTGGATACAGAGATAATGAGAAAGGCGGAATCCTTGCTAACGCTATCAAAGCAAACCCGGCTTCTGTTGTTCTTCTGGACGAATTCGAAAAAGCTAACTCTCTTGTACATAAACTCTTTCTGCAAATTTTTGACGAAGGATATTTTTCTGACGGATCAGGCAACATCATAAACTGCCGCAGCTGTATCTTCATTGCTACAACCAATATCGGCGCAGAAAAATTACAACAAGCTTATGAAGCAGATGTTCCATATGAAGATGCACTTTCATACGTCGAATTAGATCTGATGAAAAAACTTTCTCCAGAGCTTTATAATCGGATGGAACCTGTCCTCTTTAAAGCAATCTCAGAAGAAGCTTTAATGCATATCGCATGCAATAAACTGAAAAAGCTCTCTGAAAAGATTTATTCCCTCAAAAAAGTAAAAGTCGATTTTGACAGCTCTGTACAAGAATATATTCAAAACTATGGATATAATAGAAAACTGGGTGCACGTCCGCTTAATAGAATTGTGGATAAAGAAATCAGCTCCACTATTACACGCTCATTAATTACTCATGTCTATTCCGAGGGGGATACTATGATTATTGCCCACGACGGAAGTCACTTCATCGCTTCTCATCTAGAAACGAATAAATAGTCTCACTGTGCATTCTTCCATTGATCCGGTTTAATTGCTGAGATCAATGGGTATATTTAATACAATTTAATTTATTTAAAATATTTATCACAAACCGTTATAAATCATATCCAAGGATATTTATGTCTTTAGGGGTTACAAGACAATTCTTGGCTCCTCATCGACTCTCTCTTTTGCATTGTGGATAGAGCAAATAGACGCTATAATTAGGTTAGACCAAAAATAAGTCCTATCCCATAAATATAAAGAAAGTCTTTTACTATACCCTTTTTATTGACAGAATACCTCAATCAAAGGACAATACTCTTTTTTTTTAATATTAATATCCTTCTCTTTAATGGTAATACTTATGAAAGCAATAGTAAAAAAAGAAGCTAAGGAAGGTCTCTGGCTTTCCGACGTTCCAGTACCCACCCTCGGTAAAAATGACGTTCTCATTAAACCCATCAAAACTGCTATTTGCGGAACCGATATTAATATCTATAAATGGAGCCCCTGGGCTCAAAAAAATGTCCCCGTTCCTCTTGTCATTGGACACGAATTTGTTGGTACCATCACAGAAGTCGGCTCAGATGTAAAACACCTTAAACCAGGTATGCGTGTAACAGGTGAAGGCCACCTTACCTGCGGACACTGTACTGGCTGCCGCCACGGTAAAAGACACCTCTGCAGCAATGTCAGAGGGCTGGGGTACCACTCTCCCGGTTGCTTTGCAGAATATTTTACTATGCCGCAGGAAAATGTCTTCCCTCTTCCAGAATCTATACCTGACGACATCGCGGCCATTTTTGATCCATTTGGCAATTCAGTACATACAGCTTTTTCACTTGAATTACCTGCTAACAACATCCTCATCGCGGGTTCCGGTCCGATAGGCATGATGGCCACTGCCATTGCAAAACACGCAGGTGCTCGCAGAATTATCGTTACCGACGTCAACGCCTCAAGGCTTGAAATTGCTAAGCAAATGGGCGCCACGGACATTGTCGACGTTACAAAACAAAAACTATCCCACTATCTAAAAGAGATCGGTCTGGAAGAAGGTGTGAGCGGAAGTATGGAAATGTCAGGGCATCCGGACGGCCTAAAACAACTGTTAGAGAATACGCGTTACGGCGGAACAGTTGCCCTTCTCGGTATACTGCCTCCAAATACTGTGATCGACTGGGATTTAGTCATCTTCAAAATGCTGATACTAAAAGGAATTTACGGACGCGAAATCTTCGCTACCTGGGACTATATGGTCAATTTAATCGAGTCAGGGCTAGATCTCAAACCTATCATCACACACCGATTCCACTACACAGATTTTAACGAAGCCTTCCAGACAATGACCTCCGGCAAAAGCGGTAAAATCATTCTTGACTGGTCTGTCTAATCAGGGAGCTTCCCCTACTATACTAGGCTTGTCCTAGTATAGGAGCTGCGAATTGCCGCACTCCTATGCTAGGAACATTTTGCTTCGCAAAATAATTTCCAATATTAACATCTCCACATTCTCTATGAACTTTTGCTTAAAATAGAATTAAGTTGGATAGCTAGTTGCTGGGAAGGATTGTAGGTAAGGATTTGATGAGCTGCGGAAAGGAGCACCCAAATGTGGTTAGAGATTTCTGAAGGTTGGGTAATGACATCTCCTTTAACGATAGCAGGATAATAGGTAACGGTTTTAGGGATGGAATTGTGTAAATAAGATTCTGAGAGTGGCGGAATATTGAGCCATTCGGAGATATGGAGGTTAGTTTCTTCGAAAAGTTCACGTTCAGCAGTTTGCTGAGGAGTTTCTAAGGGGTTGGGATGACCCTTGGGAAACGACCAGTGATTGCCGGAGAGAAGCTGGACGAGGAGAACGAACCACTCCCCCTCACGCAATTGGAGGGGGATGATACCAAAGGATGTCTCAGTTTTCATATTTACTGAAGATAATAGCGGCGTTATGGCCGCCAAATCCAAATGAGTTAGAGATAGCGTTTTTGACATCCCATTTCATGGCTGTAGGGGAAGTGACAAAGCCAATGTCATCTTCAGGGTCTTCAAGGTTTAGCGTCCCGTGAATCTCACCGGACTGGATAGCCATGATGGTGGCGATAGCCTCTAGTCCGCCGGCAGCCCCTAAGGCGTGGCCGATCATGGATTTCGTGCCATTGATCGCAACCTTTGAAGGATTCGCAAAGATTTTTTTAAGGGCATTAAGCTCGGCTACGTCACCTGCTGGTGTGGAGGTAGCGTGAGCATTGATATAGTTGATAGAGTCCGCACTGATTTGAGCGTCAAGCAGAGATTCATGGATACACTGAGCAACACCTTTACCTTCCGGATGCGGGTTTGTCATATGGTATGCGTCACAGGAAACGGCACCGCCGAGGTATTCTGCGATAATATGCGCGCCGCGTTTTTGAGCGTGTTCTAAAGATTCGAGGACAAGAACGCCTGCGCCTTCTCCCATAACAAAGCCGTCACGCCCTTTATCAAAGGGTCTGGAAGCTCGTGTAGGTTCGTCATTGCGTACGGAGAGGGCTTTAATGTTACAGAAACCGGCAAGGCCGATAGGAAGGATAGCAGCTTCGGAGCCCCCGCAGATCATAAGTTCAGCGTCGCCTTTACGTATGTGGTTTGCGGCGGCAATGATGGAGTGGTTGCTAGTAGCGCAAGCTGTCGAGATAGAATAGTTTGGTCCCATAAAGCCAATTTCTTGAGCGAGGAGGCCGCCGCCCATGTTCGTGATGATGTAAGGTATGAGGAACGGAGAGACATGTCTTGGGCTTTCGTTGAGAGCGTTTACATTCTCCACAAACATGTTCATACCGCCCATGCCGGAACCGATGATAATACCGCATTTAGCAAGATTAAGGTCACTCAGAGAATCTGCATTGAGGTGTGCATTTTCTAGTGCAAGTTTTCCTGCTGCAATAGCGTAAGCAATAAATTTGTCCACGCGCCGAGCTTGTTTTTTATCCAGGAATTGTGTGGGGTCAAAATCTTTTACTTCGGCGGCAATTTGCGTGGTAAAGTTATCGGTGGGAAAAGAGGCTATTTTCGAAACACCGGAAGTACCTGAGAGGAGTGCTTGGTAGAATTTCTGGAGATTTGTGCCAAAGCAGGAGACAAGTCCCATACCGGTGACAACGATTCTTTTTTTAGACATATGTCCTCTTATTAAACATTAAATATTATTGTAGGTGGGTATGAATTAGAACGTCGACTATTACCCCTTGATTCCATACTTTTTCTAGAGAGTATCTTTCTCTAAGTTCCGGTGTGAAAAGGTGAATGAGAAAGTTAGTGTAGTCTAAGACGATCCAATCAGAGCCTGAACAGCCTTCCTTGCGGGAGGGGTGTCCAATTTCAGGCTGTAGGGTATGCATCAACTCATCAGCGATAGATTTCACATGACGGTCGACGTTTCCTTCTGCGATGATAAAAAAATCTGTCAGTGAGGAGATATTAGAAACATCCAGGATGAGGATATTACTCCCCTTTTTATCGTATATGGTTTGGGCGATGAGATCTAAGATGGGAGGATGTGATTTTTTTTTCATCGTTAATTATATATTTTTTTGCGTTTAATATATTTCCAAACAGGAGTTGGTAGTAAGTGTTCTACATGCTGTCCTTTTCGGATACGCTTCCTTATGTCCGTGCCAGAAATTTCTATATATCGTGTTAAAGTAATTCCATTGTTCAATTCATGAGGAATATTATGTTTTACTTTTGAAATAATTTCTCTTCTTCCAACAATAACAGTAACTAATTTTAATATATCTTGGGGTTGTTTCCAATCAAAAAATGTTTCGGCGGAATCTTCGCCAAGAATTAAATAGAACTTAGTGTTCCTTTTCTTTTTAAGCATCTCGTGTTGAAAAATGTTTAGGGTGTCAATGGTATAAGAGGGGGCAGGTCGTGTGAGTTCAACATTTTTACATTTAAGTTGTGGAATGTCCTTTATAGCAAGACGAATCATCGCTAGCCTATCTTCATCAGAAGCTGAAGCACCCTGTTTTTTTAAAGGGTTGCGTGCTGCCGGACAGAACCACACCTCATCCAATTTGTGTGCATCCAGCATTTCTAAAGCGAGACTTAAGTGTCCTATATGGATCGGATCAAAAGTCCCGCCTAGAATTCCAACAGAGCGTTGCTTGCTTATCATAGGATGAAAAGCAGCTCACGGTATTTAGGTAGCTGCCAAAGAGTATCGTCAACGATACCTTCAAGTTCATCGACATTTTTTCTCAACTGTTCAGCAGCACGCTGGACTTCATTTGCATACACTTTAGCTTGAGAGCCAATAGGTAGTGATTTAGCTGCAATAAGGTCTTCGTTGAGTTGTTCTGCAGATTGAATGGCAGCTTCAGTCAGCTCCACAAGCAGTTCAAAATGGCGATGCAGCCCTGAAATATTAGCTTTAACCGGAGCCGTTGCTGCTTTAACAGAACCTAATGTATTGGCTACAGCATGCTGTTGATGGAAAAGTACCGGAAGGATTTTCGTGTAGAAAATGTCCAACATAGTACGGTATTCAATGGAAAGAATGTGTGCGTAATGTTCTACAGTTACCTCAAAGCGGCTGGCAAGTTCTCCTGGAGTGAGAATGCCTTTAAATGCTGCTATCGTTTCGGGCGATTTAAGCGCATCGAAGGAATCAATAGATTTAGAGATGTTTGGGAGCCCTCTTTGAGCTGCTTCATCCCTCCACTGCTCGCTGTAGTTATCACCCGAAAAACGGACCCCTTTAGATGCCTTGAGGTACTCTTGAAGGACAGGGATAACAGTTTCAGTTAGATTGCTGCCTTTATGCGCATCGATTTTATCCATAATTTCGTTAAGACTTTGAGCGATGGTGGTATTCAGGACAGTCACTAGAGTTGACGGAGAAGCAGAGGACCCTAGAGCGCGGAATTCAAACTTATTGCCTGTAAAAGCAATAGGTGAGGTGCGGTTGCGGTCAGTATTGTCCATGTTCAGTGTGGGAAGCACGTGGCCGAGGTCGATATGGCCAGATTTAGCGGCGGAGGTGTGTGTTCCTGTAGATTCAATATCTGAGAACAACTCCTCTAGGGCGCCGCCTAGGTATATAGACATAATTGCAGGCGGGGCCTCATGACCACCTAAACGATAGTCGTTGGAAGCTGTTCCGATAGAGGCTCGTAAGAGCTTAGAATGTTTATATACGGCATGCATGATAGCTGTTTGGAGGACTAAAAAGTGCAGGTTGTTATCCGGAATGCCATTAGGGTCTAACAGGTTGATCCCGTTATTGGTGCCTATGGACCAGTTGCAATGTTTTCCTGAGCCATTTAAACCTTTGAATGGCTTCTCGTGAAGCAAGCAGCTCAGATTGTGTTTTCCGGCTATGTGGCGCATAAGCTCCATAAGGAGGATATTGTGATCGATAGCTAAAGAAGCCCTTTCATAGACGGGAGCGACCTCATGCTGAGCAGGAGCGACTTCATTATGCCGTGTTCTGACGGGAATGCCTAAACGGAGAGCTGCAATTTCGAAATCCTGCATAAAAGCGAGGACACGGTCTTTCACACACCCGAAATAGTGGTCTTGGAGTTCCTGTCCTTTGGGCGAGGCTCTCCCAAATAATGTACGGCCAGTGAGAAGGATATCTGGCCTAAGATCACGCCATAGGCGGTCAATAACAAAATATTCCTGTTCCAGCCCTAAGAACACATTAACGAAATCGGCTTGAATGCCGGTTTTTTTAAGCAGGCGCATGACAGCGTTATTTAGATTTTGCTCAGAACGTAGAAGAGGAATCTTGTTATCTAGGACGTCACCGGTCCAGGAGAAAAAGACTGAGGGGATACATAATGTGATGCCGTCGCCGCCTTCCCAAAGAAATACAGGGGAAGTAGGATCCCAGCCTGTATAGCCTCTGGCTTCATAAGTACTCCTTAGTCCACCGGAGGGGAAAGAAGAAGCATCAGGCTCCCCTTGGATAAGTTGGCGGCCACTAAATTTTTCGATAACCTTATCCCCTGTTCCCCAATCAATGAAGGCGTCATGTTTTTCAGCGCTGGCGTTGGTAAGTGGTTGGAACCAGTGCGTATAGTGGGTTGCGCCATGCGACATAGCCCACTCTTTCATAGCTACAGCTACGGTATCAGCGTATTCGGGGCGTAGTTTTTCGCGGCTGTCTGCAGCGTTGACGATATTTTGAAAAATTTCTTTAGGAAACATTTTCTGCATTATGCTGCGGTTGAATACTAAAGAGCCAAATTCTTTTGAGAATTTGCCATATTCCCCACTGGTATGCGCTCTAGAAGGGCGAGAAGCAATAATTGAGAGAGCATTTACGCGGCAGTTCATTGATACTCCTTGGAATAAATCGCGGTCCAGTCGTTAGCGATGCAATATTTTAAAAGTTTTTTATTGGGGTGGAAAACATAGCAATTTCCAGCTGAAAACATAAGTGGGAGGTCATTCTCGCTATCGGTATAGACGAAGTTTTCTTTAGAATTAAGCTTATATTTTTCACATAAAACCGCATGATGTGCGGCTTTTACTTCACCTTCAACAATAAGTGAAATATCGCAAAAGACCCCCTCTTTGTCAACAGCGTATTTAGTAGCTAAACACTCATCAAATTTGAAGAAATAGGCTATGGGTTGTACAAGAAAATCGGGTGAGCTCGAAAATAGAGCTGTAAGGCACTTATCCTTTTGAGCTTTTTGTAGAAGATCTAAAGCGACAGGGTTGACATAAGAATCAATTTTTTTTGAAAGAAAGTCGTTAACAAGGTGTGTAATTTGTAAAGAAGATTTATTTTTAAAGATGAGCGAGAAAATGTAGCGGTGCATTTTATCGATTGAGAGGAAACCTAGGATAAACAAACTATAATAACTTAGAACTATCACTGTTTGAAATAAAGTGATTATCTTTTTTTTATATAGAAATTGCCCAAAGCGGTAACTGATGTTTTCATTGATAAATGTATGGTCTAGATCGAAGATGTGTAAAGGCGAAGGCATGCACGCCCCTTTGGGGTGGATTTACTATAAGAGCATTATGGTATAGAGGGTGTTTTTTATTGTACATGAATGCATGCAACTTATTGCTTTGCATTAGATTTCTTTCGAAATTAGGGTGTGTGCAGTAGGGAGTTTAGGAAGATACGTGGTCGACAAGTCTCCACGTATCTTTATGAGAATTGCAGGCCGGAGCCTGCATTCAAAAATTAACGGCGCAATTTTCTTTCTAAATCAGCGATTGCTGTTTTAGCTTTTTCATCACGTTCTTTTTCAACGACGATTTGCTCGTTGATTTCAATTGCTTTAGAGATATCGAAGCCTGAGCCACCGGATTGTTTTTTCAAGTTATCAAGGTTTTCTTTAATCACCTGGCGGTATTCGCGCAGTTTCTTAAGGTCAGCTTTGATAGTGGCTAAATCTTCGGATCCACCTTCGTTCTCTGCAAGAGCGAAAATGGCCTGGTCTTTTTTGTGTGAAATTTTCTCTTTGAACTCGCGGAAAAGCTTCTCTATCTGAGATTTTTCATTGCGGGACAAATGGAGCAGGTCAGCTTCACGATTAAGCTCTTGATAACTTGTGGAAGCATTTTCAACAGTTAAAGAGTCAATTGTTGAAACAGCTTCTTGGAGTTTGTTTTTCAGAGCTTGTATCTTCTCTTGACGCTGAGCCGTTCTTTGCTGTTGTTCAAGATTTCTTTCGTGATGAATTTGTTTTTCTTTCGATTCGATAGGTTCGCGTAGTTTGAGTAGAGCTTCACGCAAGTATTTAACTTCATCGCGGCCTAACTCAGTTTTACGCATTATATTGCTGATGTTTTCCAGCTGTTGGCGTGCATCGTCAACGGTGATTTCGTTGGCGGCCAGTTGTGTTGCAGCTGTATTAATCAATGCTTCTAGTTCATCTTGATGCTGTTTGTAGACAACTTTTTGTTGTGTGCGTACTTTTTTGCGTTCTTTTTCCACTTCTTTCAGCGCGTCCCAGCTTTGGCTAAGGGTTTGACGGCTATGCATGAAAGCGTGTGTATTCAAAGTGAGTTGTTTTGCAACATTTTGAAGAGCTTTAATTTCTTCTCTCAACTCATAAAGATCGCCATCAGGTGTATTATTGGGGAAATGAGTTGCGATAAAGGCGTTAACGTCTTCAATGAAGGTGTTACTATTTTGTCTGATGAGTTCCTTTCTTACAGGAAATACCTTGTCGCCTGCTGCGGAAAGACGTTGGAAGAACTTGTTTTTTAGACGGATGCGCATTTCTGTTTTAATGAGTTCTTTACGCAATACGTTGATACGGGACGCATGTGCGTTAAGAATTCCTAAACGTTTTTGGATGAGCGAATATTTTTCGATATGGTCATGGAAAAAGCGTGGTGCGTTTTCGAAAACCACTGTAGGTGCTTTTGCAAGAACTTCGTCTTCGTTAATAATTTCATCTTCTAGGGCTTTTACCGCGATTTCAATTTGTTCAACGGCGAAGGCTGTCTGCTCGTCAAGGATTTCTTTAAGCTTACGAGCTTCACGGGATAGTTCACAATATTTTCCCCAAAGATAAGCACGCGCTGGAGGAGGTATGTTATCTTTAAATAACTCTAGACAAACCTTTCTTGCTTCCCAAAACTCTTTAAAGTGGGGTGATCCTGATTGAGAAAGGGCTTTTTCCATAAAATCCAGGGCATTGGAAATTTTCTGATCAGAAGAAACTGAGTCGTCTCCAAAAGAAGGGAGTGTCGTTTTTTCTTGCAATTTGCTGGATTCGTTTTTTATATCTTGGGTACTTTCATCTTCCATGGGGAGCCTTTCTTCCTCTGCGATTATCTCATTTTCTTCGATTATCTCATTTTCAAAGGGGTTATCAGCGGCTAATGGGTCCGCTTCTAGGAGTTCCTGGGAGTTAGTGTTAGGATTATAATTCATTTTTAGCAACTACTTACTTTTAGGTTGTTTCGTATGCCACTAGAGGTTTTTTCTGACACTCTCTTAGGCAAATTGAAAATAATTTAATGTGAAGTTGAAACGCATTAGGGTAAAATCAGCATTTAAAGAAAGAGAATATACTAAAATTGTTTTTTCGTAAAGGTTTCCTCTACAATAACGGCAATTTTTCTCCAAATCAGAAATCGTTAAAGTTATTCTTTTAGGTCTTTAATAACGATTTCAAGGGCTGTCTCTTGGTCCAACATATCCATATCCAGCCAACGGTAAGCCGGTTCGTGCCTGAACCAGGTGAACTGTCTTTTTGCATAACGGCGGGATGCTTTTTTAAACTCATCGACGAATTTATCAAAATCTTGTTTGGTTTTAGCTGAACGGAAGTAATCCAGGGCCTGCCTGTATCCAATGGCTTGGCAGGCAGAAGAATTTTCAAGCAGTCCCTCGTCGACAAGCCTTTCAACCTCTAGCAAGAGACCATTTTCGATCATTTCTTCACAGCGCTTATCGATGATGCTATACAGAGAATCGCGCGGGCGGTGGAGAAACCAGCAGCGGAAGTCGTAATTCTGGGGCGTCTTCCTCCCTTTCCAGGAAAGCTGGCTCACTTTTTTGCCTGTGAGCGAGATAATTTCCAGGGCGCGGACAATTTTCTGTTTATCATTTTTTGTAATGGTAGCGGCATATTGAGGATCAAGCTGTTTCAGCCTTTGAAACAATATTTCAGCTCCTTGGATTTCGATTTCTTCCTCCAAAGACTGACGAAGCTCCGGAACGGAAGGCGGCCCATTAGGAGGCCCGAACATTAATGAGTGGAGGTAGAATCCTGAACCGCCTACAATGATAGGAACGCATTCTCTTGCTTGGATGATTTGACAGCAGTGCCTAGCTTCAAAATAGAAATCTACGACATTAAAAGGTTCATTGATGGGACGGATATCGATGAGGTGATGTGGTACAGCATCGCGCATTTCCTGAGTGGCTTTGGCTGTGCCAATATCCATACCACGGTAGATTTGCATGGAGTCGGCGGAGATGATTTCGCCATTGACTTCCTGTGCCAGGGGAATAGAGAATGCAGACTTTCCACAGCCGGTGGGGCCGGCAATCACTACAACTTTTTTTTTGGGTTGATAAAATGTTCGGCTTAACTGTTTTTGGGCTTCGATTGTAAATCCAAAGAACAACTTTTCGATTTCTTTTTTTTCAAGAGTACAGTCACCACTCACAATGCATCCTGCGATATCTATAGGTTAATATTTGCGCAATGCATTTTCTTCTGTATTTTCAATATCGAGAACACGGTCGAAGCCTGACATCTTTAATACATCCAAAACGTTATCGTTAACTGAACATAGGATGATTTTGCCTACATTCTTCAGTTTTTTTGTGATGGATAGGAGCATGCGCATGCCTGCACTACTCAGATAATCGAGCTCGGAAAAGTCAATCAGGATTTTATTATGGCCATGGTGGATATGTTCAAAGATTTTTCTTTCAATGGAGGGGGTGGTAATGGCATCCAACCTGCCGGATACTTTGAGTACCAGAACTCCATTTTTCACTTCTTCTTTTAGCCCTGCTATGCCCTGATTGGTCGTCATAATATCCTCGATGCTTTGGTGAAGTTATACACTTGTCAGCGCAAATTGATGTAGAACTATATGAAAGCTATTTTTAAAGATTTCATAGTTGATTTTACACACTAGTGTATATCTGCATCCTAACGTATTCTCAGTTATTACATCAACTAGCACCTATCATGGACTCAGAAATTTTTTCAACAGGGAGTTTTTTATCGAGGAATTGGACTCTTTCAGCGGCAACGCGGAGCTTGCATCGTTTTTCGCCATCTTTTGCATACCAGACGTCTAATTGCAAACGGCCTTCCACGAGAACAGCTGAGGAACAATCAAGATATTGAGTACAGAATTCAGCTTGTTTACCCCAAACGACCACATCAACAAAGCATACTTCTTGTTGTTTTGAACCATTTTGATTAACAAACTCTCTATTGATAGCTACCAATAGATCGGTAACAGCTATGCCATTAGGAGTTTTTCTTAGTTCTGGCTTACGTGTCAAGCGTCCTGCTATAACAACTTTATTTAGGGCGACCATGGTACTACCTTAATCAGAGTGTTAATTTTTTGGCGCAGAGTGAGTGAATTTTACAGGGTGAGCGCGCCTATATTTAGGGCAAAAAATTAATTCAGCCCTAAATGCCACTTTATCAAAAAAATATTTTTTGACAAGCCTAACAATCTAAAAAAAGTATAAAGAACTAATCTTTAGTAATTTAAATTTTATTGCACTAATTCTACGCGCACTCTGCGCCCTAATCTTGCACAAATAGTCATAGCGATTGTCCTTATTGCATTGATTGTAACACCACGCGAGCCTACAACTTTACCGACCTCTTCTTGAGCAACTCTAATTTCAACAATGAGCCCTTTCTCGCCGTCGAAACAACGCACATCGACTTTATCGGGATGGTCAACAAGATTTCTTACAATATATTCAATAAATTCTTTCATGGTGCGACTTAAGTTGTGTTAATTAGTGTTTTTTGATGTGGGAGAAACGTTGGAATAATCTTGAATGCTAGCCTCCAACCAATGAAGGAAGTCGTCATTCCCCCCTTCTATAGAAGAAAATAGGATTTCAGGAACTTGATAAGAGCTATTTTCGATAATGACTTGAGTAACTTTATCGATGAGGCTATGTCGAGTTTTAAAATAGACTTTAGATTCTTGAGCTGTTTCAAGCTGATTATTCAACATATAGATAGATTCAATCCAGGGGACTATTTGTGCGTTAGCCACTAATCTTTCTTGGACTAGATACCGTGCAACTTTACGCGCTTCATCGATACTTCCGCAAGACCAGCTCATTTCAACAAACTTTGTCATTTTAACCTCAGAATGACCTCTCAACAATGTACTTGTATAACAAATGAGAGGAATTCTTTCAAAGCACTCTTTTAACATTTTCCATAAACCACCTCATACAGTTTGCATTATCAATAATACATGCATCGGCATCCTTGTAAATTCATTGGGGGTTATTTTTGCGAGAGAAGCAGAAGGTCTGAGAAACGCAAGTCAATGATAGTCGGCTGCCCTTCTCTATTTTTTTCCCATTGTTGGATATAAGGATAGAGTTTTGCGTAGCGGTTAAGATGGGTGGAAAGATCAGCAGCTTTAAGCCTTAACCATTTTTTATTATTTTGGGTTTCGATGCCCAAAATGATTTCTTGAAAGGGGTGGTTATTATTTAACATTGAAGAGACATCGATCCAGCTAATTTTTTCTGATGGAATTTCAAATGACTCGATCTGAGTAAAAACCCGTTTTACTAGTTCAGCATTTTCATCTTCAATGACAGAAGTATTCCATTTCAAATCATCCTTATTCAATCTGACGATGGGCATCTTTTTGGGGGTATAGTAGGGGAAAAATGGAAAGGCGATGAAATTGTTATCTATCGCGGTATTGCTGATATCATCTAAATAGGCGATGGGTTCCCTTAGTTCGTATTCAACGACTAGAGTTTCTGGAAAAGATTTAGAGATATTTACCACTTTGAATATGCCTAATGTAGCCAGGCTGTTGGACGCCTTCGCCGTATCAAAGTAATATAAATTTATGGGCTTATCTATACTTAAGCCTAAAAGCTCAATTAATGCGGAAGTAGGTAGATTGTATTTGCCATTTGCCCGCTGCACAAGCGCCCGGACTTGGTAGTCCGGGTCTTGAGAACGCTTCTGCGTCAGATAATAATTTAGGAATAACCAACAGGCGGTTGTGCCTGATATGGCCAATGTCACGCAAATGATGAACGTGAAAGCCTTTCTGATGCTCATGCCAACAGTGGATTGGGTTGGAACTGCCATTTTTCTTTCTGTTTTCTACTGCGTGCAAATGCATTGACAATGAGTGACTTGATCAATTCTTTTGGAGGCAGGCCGTTTTGTTCGCAAATCTGTGGATAAAGGCTTATAGAGGTCATGCCAGGGATAGGATTGATCTCATTGAACCAGAAGTTACCTTCTTCATCTAATAAGAAATCCACTCGAGCCATTCCTTGGCAATGACATGCTTTATATGCAATGGCGGCAAGTTCGCATCCTTTTTTAATCATATCATCAGGCAAGACTGCTTTGGCAGTGATTTTTGGACCATTTGGACCCACTTTATCTTCGTAGGAGTATATTTTTCCGTTGGTGCAAACTTCACCCGGAGGATAGACGGCTGTGGGTGCATCCCCAAAGACGGCAAATTCTATATCCCTCACCTTCAGCCTGCTTTCTACGACAACATCGGTATCGGATTTGAATGCTTTTTCTATGTATTCCTTTAACTGATCACGGTTTAAAGCTTCGTTGACGTTGATACTAGATCCAATATGGCTAGGCTTAACAATCAGAGGGAAGTCAATGTTTCCAAGAATTTCTTCTAGAATAGCCTCATTATCCTGGATCCAAGAATGCTCTGTCACGTGTACGAACGGTACGACTTTAAGGCCGTGGAAAGCGGCCAGCTTCTTTGACATAACCTTGTCCATGCAGACGGCTGAAGCTCTGTGATTGCAGCCGACATAAGGTCTTCCAAGAGCTTCAAAAAAGCCTTGGACAATTCCATCCTCGCCGAATGTTCCATGCATTACCGGAAAGAACACATCGCACCCGAAAAGTTTATCTAAGACATCGTGTGCGATAGGCTTACTTGAAAATACTGTTGTTTCGCTAGCGTCATCAGTAATAGACTTAGCTGCGTTCCACTCCCCGCCTTTAGAAACGTGGAAAGACTCTGCTTCAAACAACTGCGGGTCAAGGTGTTTAAATACAAATTGTGCTGAATTAACAGAAACATCGTGTTCAGAGGAAGGTCCGCCAAAAGCGACACCCACACGCCATTTTTGCGGAGGATTTTCTAAGAGCTTTTTACCAAGAGCGTGAGCAATATGAGTGATATCGCCTGCTCCAAGACACACAAAAACATCCATAGGCCGTGCAAATTCACTAAGTTGTTGTACAAGTTGATCTTTGGAGATGTATTTGACTTTTGAGCCTAGCTCTTTTTTCAATGCGTTGAGAACCAGCTGCTCATCAATACCTTGAATAGGCTTTTCACCGGCTGCATAAATATCAGTAACAACAATCTGGTCTGCAGCTAAAAATGATCGGTACAATTGTGGCAGCTCCTCAACCAAAGAAGCGAGCCGGCTATACCTATGCGGCTGGAATACTGCTGTTAACCGGGCATCGCCTATAGCTTCCCTTATTCCCTGCAAAGTAGAATCGACTTCAGCAGGATGGTGGGCATAATCATCGATGACGGTTACGGTCGGATCGCTGGGAACCTTCTGACTGCGGCGATTTACACCTTTAAAACTAGATAAACCGCGGCGGATCGCTTTTTCATCTAAGCCCAATTGAATACATAAGATGAAGACACCCGCCGCATTGAGCGCCATGTGTTTGCCCGGCAATGCAACTTCAATAGAAGGGAATGATTTTCCTTCCCACGATAGATCAAAGAAGCTGCTCCATTCATTTTGACGGTAATTTGACAGGATAGCGTCGCACTGTTCACCAAATCCATAGCAAATTCCACTTAGGTCAAGATCTAATAAGCGGGTGTCATCACCACACCAGACCAGGTGTTGGGGAGAGCGGACCTGGTCGGTAAACTGCTTAAAAGCTTCTATGAGTTTATCTTCCGTCTGATAATAATTCATATGGTCAAGGTCAATGTTAGTTACTATCGCCCCAAAAGGACGATAGCGCAGGAAGGACCCGTCGCTTTCATCGGCTTCTATCACAAAATAGGGGCCCTCCCCTTTTTTGCTATTAACTTCTTCACTTGTTAAGACCCCACCTAGGGCATAGTATGGCTGTCGTTGTGCTTGCTCTAGGACCCATGCGAGTAATGAACTTGTCGTCGTCTTCCCATGTGTTCCGGTAACTGCTAAGGGATAGTCAACACTATGAAAAATCTCTGCAAGGATCTCGGACCTATGCATGATTATGCATTCCTTCTTTTTTGCGGCTTGCATCTCAATGTGTTTGTCATTCACATCGCTTGTGTAGACTACGATACTCTGTTCGGGAACGTTGTTTTCTGCATGCTCATCAAAAATCTCTGCACCAAGTGCGCGTAAGGATTGTTTGAGAGGAGATTTCGAAGTGTCGCTGCCGCTAACTTTTTTCCCTTGCTGGAGTAAAATACGGGCGATAGCGCTCATTCCTATGCCGGCAATGCCTATAAAATGTGTATGCTGTGTCATAAGTATTCTCTATACGAGGTGTTTATTCATCTTTGTATTTATATACATTACTTCTGCAGCGACTTTAGAAATTCTCTTGCTGCTGTTTCCAAGGAAGGTAATTTAATATGCGCAGTATAATTTTTGATAGCATTTTCCCAGGGCTCTAACTGTTTTTTCCCCTCTAGAAAAGCAGTATAAAGCTTTTGCGGGGTTAACTCATTCTGGAGGATGAGCGAACCGCCTCCTACGGTGTCGACAAAAAAGTCTGCGTTATGCTTTTGATGGTTTTCAGTAGCATAAGGGTAGGGTATTAATATTGCGGGTGTATGTGTCTGCAACAATTCTGCTACTGTACCGGCGCCTGAACGTCCCATAAAAAAATCGGCCGCAGAAAGCGCCAAATCCATCCTAGGTTCAAAATGTTTTACGCAAGCGCTTACATTAGCTTTTGCGTAGGCCTCACTGTATTTCTCTATAGAAGATGCGGCGCCCACTAAATGAATAATTTGCCAACCTTCCATAAGACGGCTGCAAAAAGACTCTGCAACACAAGCGTTGATAGCTTCTGCACCTTGAGATCCCCCCGTAATCAGAATTGTTTTAGCTTGTGGCGAGAGATTGAAGTAGGAATAAGCTTCCCCTCTTAAGCTTAGCTTATCTATGCTTGTGAACTTTCCACCCATACTTATGAGCTTGGATGAACCTTTTATTGCACGCTGCGCATAAGGAAATTGCACTGCAGTCACTGCAGCGTAGGAAGAGAATAGTTTTACAACCTTCCCTGGGACACTATTGGCTTCATACTGAAATAGCGGAGTCCTGCACAATTTTGCAGCAGCCATGATAGGAAGAGTATGGAAACTCCCAAATCCTAATATGGCTAGCGGATTGAACGATTTGATGGCTTTTCTAGCCTGAAAGAGACCTGTGAGATTCCCTTTGGTCAGATCCCATAACGATTTAAGAGAAAAGCCTTTCCAAGGGGAGGCTTCGATCGATAGAAAAGCATGCTTTTCACGATCGAAGTACTTGGAAGTATTTAGCCCGCCCCCCATGAAAAGAATATCGTAGTCGGACAAGGACTCCGCTATTCTCATTGCCGGATAGAGATGTCCTCCTGTTCCTCCGGCAGCAATAATAATTTTTTCACGCATCCTTTATCTATAGCCCTTTAAACTCATTTAACATTGCTATTCCTGCAAGATCGGCTACCGGGCCGCTCCCCTTTTTCTGCTGGTCAATCAGCTGTTTGGACATGACTTTACCAAGCTGTACCCCTTCTTGGTCGAAAGAATTAATCCCCCAGATAAAGCCTTGGAAAACCACTTTATTCTCATGATAGGAGAGCAGCGCGCCTAACTGATAAGGAGTCAACTGCTTAGCTATCAACACATGATTAGGTGAATTACCCGGGAAATCTTTATTAGGGTTTTTGCTTTTCTGCCCTTTTGCCAAAGAAATGGACTGTGCCAGAAGGTTTGCGAGCAGTTTTTGCTGCGAAGTCGTCCCTTCCAATTCTAGATCGTGTTTATACTGACCTTCAAGGAACCCGATAAATTCTATAGGAATACGTGAAGTTCCTTGGTGTAGTAGTTGGAAAAACGAATGCTGAGCATCTGTTCCGGGCCTTCCCCAGATGATCGGACCGGTGTCGAATTCTACAAAATTGCCATTTTGATCTACTCTTTTACCGTTAGACTCCATATCAAGTTGCTGCAAATGGTCGCAGAAAAAGCTCAACGCAACGGAATAAGGAATGATGGCTAACGTGGGAGACTTGAGGAAATTACGATTCCAAATTCCTAGAAGGGCGGCTAAGAGGGGTAGATTTGTTTTTAAAGTAGGAGTAAGGGCTGCCTGATCCATAGCATGGGCGCCACGTAAAAATTCGATAAATGCATCATAGCCTTCGGAAAAAACGATTGGAAGCCCCCCTACTGTAGATGTAGAGGAATATCTTCCGCCAACCCAATCCCACAGTAGAAAAACGCCGCGGTAATTTTTAGGGTTGTCCAGTGGAGACCCCTGTCCCGTGACAGCGTAGAAATACTGATTGGCATCTAATCCTGCCTGCCTATATGCATCCCTTAAAAGGAGCTCATTGGTAGCAATCTCTAAAGTTGATCCCGATTTCGAGACGACAGCAACGATGGTATTTTTTAATGAAACGCACTTTAAAGTTTTTGCAACAGCGTCCGGGTCCACATTACTGATAAAGTAGACTTTTCTGTTAGGCTTTTTCAAATACATCAGTGCATTATAGCATGCTTTTGGACCTAATTCAGATCCACCTATAGCAACAATAATGAGATTTTGAATCGCAGGATCTTTCTCAATATCTTCAGAGAACTTCTTTAATGCATCCAACTGCTGTTTTGCCATTAAACGCGCTTCTTTCGCTGCGGGATCTTGACGCGGATTATCAAACTGATCTCTCAAGGCTGTATGGAGTACTGCTCTGTTTTCGCTGTCGAAGCCTTTAATAAAATTTATCTTCTCACCGGCTTGTAGCTGCTGCATTTTTTCAAAAACTTTGCGTTCTTTGGCAAGTTCAATTAATTGCTGCATTATCTGATCGTCAATTCTCTCAGTCCCGTAAAGAAGCTTGTAACCGCATGCTTGAGAAATGTATTTTTGTACTCGCTCAGGGGTTAATGCATTAGAAGCTGTCAGATCAAAGGGATGCTTCGCTAATTTTTCAAGCTCTTTGTAAGCAATGCTGCTTGTAAACTCTGATATATTTGCAGGGGCTTCCTTTAAAAGGGACATGTCTTGACTCCTCATTAAATTCTTTCACCACATTGAATGACATGCACGTAAAAATCAAGGCTTCAGACAGCAAAACTTGCACGGCTATTTGATTTTAATGAACCCATGATTAAGCTGTAATCGCGGTGTAATAGCAAGCTTATGAGAGAAATTAATACTAAAATGGGTTTGAGGGTACCGCCTAATTATTCCAAATTGTATAATTAGTGGAAACAAGGACCCCTTATGCAAAAACGAAATGAACTTTGCTGGTGCGGCAGTGGTAAAAAATGGAAAGCTTGCCACTACCCAATCCATAGAAATCAAGTTAAACCTTTGGATTCCAAAGAATTATACTATAAAAAAAACGGAATTATCCTCAAAACTCCCGAACAAATTGAGGGGATACGCCAAGCCTGCCACTTAGCGGCTGAGATCTTAGATAAAACATGTGCAATAGCCAAAGTTGGAGTAACCACCGATGAACTCAATCAATTTGCTCATCAACTGCATCTAGATGCCGGAGCTATTCCCGCCCCTTTAAAATACGGACATCCCCCCTTCCCGAAAAGCATCTGCACTTCTATCAATGAAGTCATTTGTCATGGTATTCCCGACGATACCCCTCTAAGAGAGGGCGACATAATAAACATCGACGTCACTGTAATTTTAAAAGGATATTACGGCGACTGCAGCCGGATGGTTATGATCGGAGCGGTCAGCGAAGATAAAAAACGTGTTGTCGACGTCTCTTACGAATGTTTAATGCGTTCTATTGCTATCTTAAAGCCTGGAGTTAGAGTATTCCAGATCGGCCAGGTCATCGAGGATTATGCCAAACAACACAGTTGCTCTGTTGTGAACCAATTTGTAGGACACGGAGTGGGTGTCGAGTTTCACGAAGGCCCTCAGATTCCCCACAGCCGTAACAACAGCCAAATAGAACTTGCAGCCGGTATGACCTTTACCATTGAACCTATGATTAATGCAGGACTACGTGAAGGTGTTGTAGACCCCAAAGACCAATGGACTGCACGCACCGTAGATGGCAAGCCAAGCGGCCAATGGGAGCATACATTGCTCATTACCGAAAACGGCTTTGAAATTCTAACGCCTTGGAAAAGAAATTAATTAATGATAAAAGGATAAGGAAGCATCGCTTCCTTATCCAGCCATCGAACACCGTCTATTCTCCGCTGTACTAAACCTCTCTGGCATAAATCTTGCATACTATGTTTTGAGTATTATCCCCTCAGAGGAATTATGTCTGTCGCTTCCATCTCAGTCAGTCCGATTGTTTTATATGGAAGCGTACAAAATGCTACTACTGCTAGTAAATCAAATAGTTCAAAACAATTATTAATTAAAGATCATCAGAACTCTATCCTCGCTGCTGCAGAATGCATCAATAAATATGAATATAATCTTTCGAATGAGAAACATAAATATAGCAAAGTCACTGTCATTGATGACGCCAATAAATCCCATACGGTATTTGTTAAAGTCAAATCCCTAAAATTAACCGGAGAAAGCAAAAAAACATCTCATTCAGAAACTGAATTAGTGGATATGATGAAGCAACAAGGTATGGATAAGTATTTACGCCTTACCTCAATGAAAGTCATCGTCGAAGTCAAGAAAACTAAAACCCACTCTCAGCAACAGTTAAATGCTAGCCAAGTTCTATTCCTCGTAAAAGATATTGAAATGAATAAAGATGAATGGATTAAGGAAGCGAATGAGAAGAATCACTGGCTCAAGAAAACCATTGAAGTGCCTGACAAAATACAAGGCACCCTTAAAGTCACGATTGAAATTTTTCCAAAAACACGTAGAAAAATAGATAGCCTTGGCCAAATCGATATCAAACTCAGACACATAGGTAGTGGAGGTTTAAAAAACGTTCATGAATCGTTTAATTACCAGAAATCTACCCTGACAGCCGGTCTATATACTAAAATGTCCGATGAGGCAGATAAGCAAAATCAAAAAGAGAAAGTCCAAACCGAGATAAATGTCCAAACAACTCTTCTTGAAGCTGAACCAAAAGACAAAAAGAAATTCATGCTCTCTAAGGCCATTGATATTAGGGAAGACAGCAGCTCAGGAAAAACCCGAACCAAAGTAAAATTTACTCAAAGACTTTTGAAGGAAAGCAGCTTATTTGATGTAATGACCTCAGGTAGATTGCCAGATGGAACTCCCTTAGATGCAAAGACTTCTAAGATTTTCACTCAAGATATCTTACATTCCTTAGAATATTTCGAAAAAATGGGTATAGTCCACAGAGATCTCAAAACTGAAAACATTCAAATTGTCTACTCAAAGAAAGAAAAACGCTTTGTTGCTAAACTTGCTGATTTTGACTTGGCATTAGACAACAAGAAAAATTTGAAAGTCGTAGGAACACCTCATTATATAGCCCCCGAAGTCCTGATGGGCGAAGGCGCTGATCACCGTTCCGACTTCTATGGCCTAGGTAAATCGTTAAGCCCTCAATATGACCCTTGGTGGCGCAAAGGACAACTCGTGGAAGGCCTTCTCCATAAATATATGGAGGATAAAGAAACATACTTCGAAGAACCTAGAGATAAGAATTCTTATGCCTGGTTTAACTGGAAAATGACGCATCCTGATAAAATGCAAAGATTTCAAAGCGCTGCTGAAGCAAGAAAATTCTTAGAATCGCTACCTCCTCCTACAGAGCCATCCCTCTCCTTAGAAATGCAAATGCATGTGCGTGTCGACGATGACGATGGTCCTATGTTTAAAGCGCTTAGACCTAAAATTCCCAGATTTTAATAACCCGATCTAAACTCTTCCTCGAGGAACTTTTGTCTTGGTTATTAACTCTTCTAAGGCCAAAAGCTCTTCTTCTTTAGCACTCAGTTCTGCCACTAGCTTAGATGTGTGTTCCAGATGGGATTGAGCGTCTTCCCATTGGCTCTCTTTCAGTTTTATTCTCTCGCTATTCAGTTCCTCAAGAGCGATAAAACGGTCCTTTCTAGCTTCTTCCAGGGCTTGAGATTGTGTTTCAAACTGTTCCCTCAGCTGCTGGTGCAATCCGCGATAGCGCCGATATTCACGGTCTGCTTCCTGCCAAGCTGATAAAAGATCCTGAGGTGTTTCTAAAGTGTTTTCTACTTCTTCTTTAACCTGAATCTGCTTGCATTTTTCCTCTGCTAAGCGAAGTTCTTCATTAAGGTGGCGGAAACAAGTGGTTAGGTCAGCGTGCTCTGCTTGCACCTTTACAAAATTCTCTAGCACCTGGGCATGCTCTTCTTTCAACTTTTCAAATAATACTTTATTTTCATCAATGCGCTCTCCAGCCTCTTGATAGCTTGCTATCTGTGATTGTGCTATTCTAAGAGTTTGTTCAAGCTCGATCACTTTTGCACTTGCCTGCGATGCATTGTCCACATTCTGACTATAGAGCGCTTTTTCCTGCTCTAGGGCTTGCTCTGCTTCTACAGCTCTATACTGCCATTGCACAAGCTGCTGGAGCTGCTTACGTAATTCAATGACCTCAGGGTCGACTTTCACTTCAGGTTCCGGTTCCACATCTTTAGGGGTGGCGGCAGGGATTTTGTTTTGAGGGGGCTCTACTGTAGTAGTATAGACAAACAAACTTGCGCAGAGAGAAGCTAAACAAAGATAAAACCAATAGCCCTCATACTTTGTCAGCTCTCCTCCATAGATATAGGCGAGGATTGCCAATGCGATAACGCTGAAGATCAATCCCGAATTCCTAAAAAGACGGCAAAAAAGCAAACCCGTCCAGGCAGTAATAACAGCGATTTCAACAGGGATAAGTAAGGCTGCAGGAGTTGCTACAAGAGGTAAGGTAATAAATGCTGGTGCGATGAGTACTCGCAGGTCTTTCACTAATGACATAATTATACTCTTTATTAAATAGGAGAGATTAGCATGAAAAGGGTCTTTTTCGCCAACACCTATAATAAATAATTTAATTTTATTATCTTAATGAACTTTTATTAGAATTCATGTAGATTACCCTCTTTTTTAACCTTCTAGGCCCTATATGACGCATATTACCTTCTACGATGTAAATAATCAATTTAGTAATATATTAGTTAAACTAAGAGGACAAAAGACTTCCAATAATAATTTTTGGCTCACCACGCAACTCGAGTTTATCGAAAAATGGGGAACAACCTGGCGCGACTTAACCTCAGTTTGTACTTTAGGGACAAGCTTCCCCCTTTCACACGTTAAAACAGTTCTAGTGGCTGAAGCAATTTACGAAAAGTGCAGCACTTATAGTAAGTATCGGCTTCTCTCCTCAACTGCAAGTCAAGATGCTCTCAGCATACTGGATGAATTAGATTCTTTAACAGGTCGCAAATATAATTCTCAAATTGAAGTCCGAAGAAAGAAAATCGAACAGTTGTCACTACAAAATACAAATCCTACAGACGCAACACGCAGATTCGAGCAGCTACTACTAGATGTACAAGACCGCAGTAAATGGATCACATCCGATCTTACTTCCCTTCCCAAATACAATAAATGGCACCTTCGCATTGCTTCTTTTGTGAATACCCTGTTCTTATCCTTCTATGACTATTTTGCTCCAATCAGGAGCGCGTGCGTTGCACAAAAACTTTACGACGAATGTGTGTTCCTCGAGAAGCAAGAATTATTTACTGAAGAATGTAAAGCTAAAGCCTTAGAGATATTGGAAGCGCTAAATTTACGCACGCATCAAAAATTCGAGCCGTCTATTTCCCACTGGAAAACTAAAATTGAAGGATTAATACCACTCTTCAGTTCGGAAGAAAACGTAACACAACAGTTCGATTCCCTCGCAAATGAGCTCCTAGCAGACCGTTCCAAAGCTTTAAACGAATCACTAGAAATCGTCTCCAATAAAGGAACTTATACCTATTTTTCAAATGATACGTCATTCAACACACAGCAAATTGAAAATATCGCTCTAATCCTGCTTAGAAAATGCCATTTCTACTCAGAGGATGCAAAACTGTCCGAAAATGGCCGTAACAACGCTATGCGTGTTTTAGCGGAGCTGATTGCACGTGCCGGCGCAACCCAAGTCCTAACGAACTCAGCAAAAAGACTTGCAGAATTTGCAACGTCTGCATCTGCTGAAAAGAATGGGCTCTCAAAACCAAAAGTAGTGGATAAGCAAAGTGAATCTGATACTACTGGAAAAACAACTGGAACTTCTACTAGTACAGATAAAAAGGGTCCGCCACCGCCTCCCCCCCTACCCAAACTTTCTGAAAAACAAAAATCAAAATATCTTCTGAGTGTGAATGCTATGCCCAGAAAAACTCAGCAGGAAAGTTGGTTAGTTGAGACACTAGAATTTAGAAATGCTCAAGCCAAATTTGGTTCTATGAAAGAGTTCTTGAGTAATTTAAAGCCGCCTTATAGCCTAGAATGCGCACTACAATCCCTTGACTACCGCAGCTATAGTGATCCGATTAAAAATCGTTTTTACAACTGGCTTCTAAAAGAAAATGAATTATTCGAAAACCTGAATCTTTCCCTCAAAGAAGTCATCAAAAAGAAGTTCCTAGAACAACTCAGCAGAATCACTGGAATAGCCATCAATCCTCTACGGTTATTTTGGTTTGATCAACCCAAGAAATCTATCCATGATTTACTCATTGAAGAGATCGAACTCAAATTCCCCCAAAAGTTAAGGCAGCTGCTCGTAGATAAATTACAGGCTAAAACAAATTTAAGTCGTGAAACGATACTTCTCTTATGGTTCAACCAAGAAAAAAGCATTAAAGACATTCTAAGAAGGAGCAAGAAAGAGACTAGTGAATATCTCATTGAAACAACACATGAAATATATAGAGAATCATTAGTCCACGGTAACAAAGAATCACTCCAAGCTGAAGCGTTAGAGATAGCTAAAAAGTGTTTTGATTCAGACGACTTTACCGGAGAATTTGGCGAAGAACGCCAAAGTGTTTTTGACACTCTCTTTGCTCTAAGTACATCTCAAAGTGCTAGAAATTCCGTCAGTTTTATACTTTCTCCTTTCTCAAACAAAAAAGAAACCTTGATTATCGATGGCATGCTGTTCTCTGACAAAGAGGAAGAGGATTACAGCCTTTTCCAAGCTACTTTTGAGAAGTTCAAAGAAAACCCTAAATTTATTGAGTGTTTAAGCAGAATTCAAACAAGCAGGGTAAGTTTATATTTAGCAAAAATCGAAGGTGTAAAAGACTCTTTGAAACCTGAACTCAAGACTAAATTAACAGAAAAACTTACACAAAAAACAGGGCTGCCTACTGATGTGATTGAAAATATCTGGTTTTCAAACATTGAGAGTCCTCCTTCTGCAAAAGTAGTTAATGAAGGTTCTACTTTGCAGATTCTTAGTGAAGATAAAATTCAAATAGAATCGGATCTTGTCAAAATAGTTTTTGATGCAATCGCAAAGTTCCCTAGTTTATATAAAAATATATTCGAAGAAGATGTAATTAAGATTCGACAAGTTTTGTTCTTAACAATATTCAATAACACAGCAAAAAATAGTGTTTTACATCTCTTACCTAAGGAAGAAGGCAGAAGCCTATACCATGACACTGTCCTGAAAAATCTATTCAATGATGGTGAGTATGATAGCAATGCTGTTACCGATATCTTAGAAAAATATAAAACCAATGAATATTTTGTGTTCCTTTATAAAACAATCTCAAATGAAGTCAAATCGTACTTCGATGAGAAAGTAAATTCTATCCAAAAAGATCCAAGTTATATCAAAGACTGCTATACAAAAAGAAAAGCTTCTGATGATGTTGTGAAGGCTAAGTTAAAAACTATCGCAAAAAACACTCTTGCCTTTTACCTTAAGATACCCCGGGATTGTGCAGAAGAACTTCTATCAAAAGATTCAGCGATGCATGCTTGTACATTATTGAGCGAATATTCACCCCAGCACAAAGTTAAGCTTAATAAACTCAAACTTGAATTGATCTATTCTGAATTCAAGGATGAACTGCCAGGCGCGCTTAGTGAAGTAGCTCAAAGAATTTATTTTGAAAGCTTAGATCAGTATAATACAGAAGATAGGAACACCCCCTTAGCACAGTTAACTCTGGATGACATGCAGGATGACGAACTTCAAAAATTTTCTTTACAGAACAAGTGGATAGAAGAGCTTGAAAAAGAACTATTAGCTGAAATCGCAAATGAAATTGAAGACATCGTAGAAAATCCGGAAGAACGTGAGAAGTATGCGAAGGGCTTGTGGTATTCGATCAAAGGTATTAAATCCAATGAAATTGCAGCTAAGTTAGAAGTGCCTCTTAAAAAAGTTGGAACTTATATGTTTTATTGATAAGTGTCACGGGTCCCCCCGCGGGGGACCGTGTCGATGTGAGAATGGTACGAAACAATCGTGCTAGTGACAGCCTAATGTAGGGCGAAGCTTCTCTGCGATCTTTGCGTCTCTGCGTTCATAAAACACTTCACAAACGATGCTACAAGCAACTTCATGCCGGGCGAAGCTTCTCTACGTTCATAAAACACTTCTCAAACCATGCTACAGATAACTATTCTCTCTGTGCTCTTTACTGCTAAACAATAGCCCTAACCCTGCCAGATTGGCCATCAGAGAGCTACCTCCTTGGCTGAAAAATGGCAGGTTTAAGCCTGTACTTGGTGCCAAGCCGGATACCACAGCTAAATTTAAGAAAGCTTGTATGCTAAGCACCGTCATAACTCCCGCAAAGACGCACAACGTTGCTTTGTCCTTAGCTCCCATTGCTATCTGAGCCATCGTTAATGATAATCCCATAAACAGTGAAATCAGGAGTAATATACCTGCAAATCCATATTCTTCAGCATAGATAGCGGCTATATAGTCATTTTGCGCTTCGGGAAGGTAACTTAATTTTTGCCAACTGTTCCCGGGCCCCTTACCGAACAGCGCACCTGATCCTGCTGCAATTTTAGCTTGATACGGTTGATGTCCACGACCTAACAGATCTTTTTCAGGATGTAAGAAAACATCTATCCGTCCCGAAACATAGGGTAAAAGAAATGCTGCCCCTATTCCGAGACAGACGAGTAATAGAATGGGTGCAGCCCAAATCCGCTTTTTTACTCCCATAACAAAAAGTAGAACGATGATTTCGACGAGAATAAGTGCAACAGTACCGTTGTTAGGTTCGAGTAAAACAAGTCCTAAAGGGATGATCAAGGGAGATAATAGTCTTGCGCACTCTTTATAGGAATGGACGAGAAATTCTTTTTCCCTAAAAGCGTGAACTATATAAAGAGGGATAATGAATTTCAGAAACTCCGAGGGCTGCAAGGACATTCCTGCAATGCTAAGCCAACGTTTGGCGCCGTTAACCTCCCTTCCTACTCCGGGTATAAGAACCAGCACTAAAAGAATGCTGATGAAGGCAAGAAGTAAGGGGCTGTAGCGAAGCCAGCTTTCCAGTCCTCTTCTAGCAACGATCCATGCTAAAAAAATCCCTGCACATGCGTACGACATTTGTTTAAATAGGGGTTGATAAAGTCCTTCATCCCGTTCATGATCGAGTAGATCTGCGGATGTTGTACTGAAGATCATCACCAAACCCAGCGCAAAGATTGCGCTGACAAACATCAGTATCTGTGTGTGCTCGCGTGACATATCAACCTATGAGGTCATTGAGGAACGCGAATCACATCACCCGGTTTCAGGTTCTTTGCAGAGTTCTCGTCCAGATTGTTCAAGCGCAGGATCTCTTCAGCGCTTACATTATAGAGTTTAGAAATTTTCCAGGGGCTATCACCACTTTTTACGCGATATGTTCCCGCGCCATCAGCAGGCGTAGGTTTAGGAGACGCAAGAGCTATTGGCTCGGCCCTTGAAATGAGGGGTATCCGCAATACTTGTCCGACTTTAAGCTGGTCATTTTTTAAGTTGTTAGCCAATTTAATTGCTTCAATGGTAGATCCATTTTGATTGGCGATCTTTTGCAGGAAATCCCCTCTTTTGACGACGATTTCGATCATATTTTGATTTTTACCCGAAGTTGCCGGCTTAATAGGGCTAGGGGGTGGCAGTGGGCTAGGGATTTGTGGAGGCAATGAGGGTACAGGTTCATCCACTTTTGCAATCTGTTGTTGCTGTGATGCAGCTACAGCTGCGGCAAAATCGCGAAGTACGGTATCCACTTCATCGACAGGTGTTTCCTGTACGTTGCGGTTTTTTGCGATCTGTGGAACAACTGTTTCTTTGTTTTCTATTAATTTCTCATATAGGGGTACTGCAGCTATTTGCGGGGATTCAGCAATATCAACATCCATCCTATTTGCCATAAAAAACAAAACCGAAAGCAAAATCACATTGATGATGACGGTAACTGCTATGACTTCTCTTCGATTCATCGTTTTTCTCCTTCTTTACGATGGATGTTTACAGCTTAGGCGCTGTACACACTCCTGAAATACTTGCCCGCGATGGGCATAATCGCGGAACATATCAAAACTTGCGCAACCCGGTGAAAGCAAGATGACATCACCCTGCCCCGCTAGCATAAAAGCCGAGTTAACAGCTTCTTCCAACGTCTGATAACTATTGACTGTGTAGTCGTCGCCGAGTTCATGATGTAACTGACCTGCGGCTTCTCCGATTGCACAAACTGCTTTTACTTTTCCGCTAAAAGGCTTTTTCCAACAAGTGAATTTCGCACCTTTTGGAACTCCTCCTGCAATTAAAATGATTTTTTTTGGTATTGCGGATACTGCTTTTATGACAGCATCTACGTTTGTTCCTTTACTATCATCATAAAAATCAATGCCATTGACTGAGGCTACGAATTCTATACGATGCTCACCTTTGCTGAAAGTTTTAAATGCATCTAGGACCTTTTTATAGCCAATATTCCAATATGAACAGATTGCACACACTGCAGCGATATTCTGTTGGTCGTGCAAAGGCAGAGAAGAGTCGAAGTGTGTTAAATAAGAGTCGTAGACGGATAAGTCATAAGGCATTTTAGCAAAAAGCTGGGCATAGTTCTGTTTGAGTTCCGAACTGATATACAGGGGTCTCCCCGGTTTAAGACAAAGGCCAATGCGAGCTTTGGAAGAGCCATATTCATCCATATCATTATAACGGTCGAGATGGTCGGGAGTTAGATTTAAAAATATGGCAGTATCAAGAACGGGGGTACTCATTGTTTCTAATTGATAGGAACTTAACTCCAGCGCTACCACGTCCACATTATCATCCTCACAGAGTAGTTCTGATAGCGGTATGCCAATATTTCCCATGGCTTTTGCTGAGATACCGTAGAAGTTAAGTGTATGTACGATGTGGGATGTTACAGTTGTTTTGCCATTTGTACCGGTAACACCTATGAATTTGCCTTTAAGATGGCGGCAGGCAAATTCAATTTCACCTACAACTTCTATTTTCAACTCTAAAGCTTTCTTGCAGATGGAATGCTCTAACGGGATACCTGGTGAAAGGATGACCCCAGAGCAATGAGCGGGAAAATAGGGATCTTCATCTTGATATAATTCCAGGCCCCTGTGGATTAAGGATGCTATAGCCGGGTCGATCTTAAGCGCTTCTGCACGTCTATCGTATGCGGTTACTGCAGCGCCAAGATGAAGCAGCGCTTTGGCAGCACTGCGTCCGCTGATACCCATTCCTAGCACAACATAATGAGATCCTTTCACACCTACCCCAGTTTTATTGAAGCTAGCCCGCCTAAAGCTAACAAAAGTCCGATAATCCAAAAGCGCAAGACAACTTTCGTCTCCGGCCATCCCTTATATTCAAAATGGTGATGAAGAGGAGCGCATAAGAAGATGCGCTTCTTATTTCGCAATTTATAGCTGCCTACTTGCAGAATGACGGATACTGCTTCTGCAACAAAAATTCCGCCTACCAATGCTAGAAAGAGGACTTTTCCTATTAACACGGCAGATACGCCGATGATACCACCAAGTGCTAGAGAGCCTGTGTCGCCCATAAACACTTGAGCGGGATGGCCATTATACCATAGGAACCCTAGGCAGGCTCCGCACAGTGCAAATAGGTAGATAGCTATTTCCCCTGCACCTTGGATGTAGAGCAGATTTAGGTAGCGTGCTAGCTCGATGTTATTGGAAAAAAATGCGACAATAGCAAGACAAGAAGCTACGAGGATAAGATTTCCTGCGGCCAGACCATCCAGCCCATCCGTTAGATTCACAGCGTTGGAGGATCCGGTAACAACGATAATAATCAATAAAGCAGCCAGAATTAGGCCAATGCCGGTGAAAGTAATAAGGGGATCGCGAAAGAATGGCATGAATATTCTTGCAGCCACATCCTGTATGGAGAGTGTGCGTTGAATGGTGGTCCATTGCTCTGTGCTTCCTAAGTAGGAAGTATCTACTGCTAGTCTGACGAGGGGTTGTTCCTTCACAATGGGCGGAATAAACCAATTGCCTACTTGAAGCGAATTACTCATGGCAGGCCACACTAAATACAGAGCAAGCAGGATTGAAAGTCCCACTTGAATGGCTAATTTTGCTTTTGCGGGGAGCCCTTTTGTATTTTTATAGCGTATCTTCAGATAGTCATCAGTAGCTCCAAGTCCGCCTAACACTAGGGTTGTACAGAAAAGGATAAGAGTAAATGGGCTCCGCGGATCCATAAATAGGAGAAGAGAAACTAGCATTGCAGTCAGGATTAATAGGCCTCCCATCGTGGGGGTGTCCTTTTTTTTGAAATGCAATTGACCTAGCAGAGGGCACTCTTCCATACGAATGGACTGGCCGATTTTCAGTTCGTAAAGTTTTTTGATCATCCAAGGTCCAAGGCTGATACAAAGCAGAAGCGATGTAGCAGCAGCCAGTATCATCCTTGTTGATGTGTAGGTCAGGATAGAAAATACCCCTGTACCGAATTGATTTTGAAGTAGCTCAATGAGTAGGAAAAGCATTCCCTTGCATCCTATATTTCTTCTATCACTTTCCACATTTGTTTTAAACGCGACCCCTTTACTAAGACAACGTCGCCGGGCTGAACAGTTTTCCTCAGGGCGTCAATGAGCTCATTCCGTTCGATAAAGAGATGGCAAGGTTTTTTATTTACTTTCCATACGTCTTCTATAGGTTTACATCCTTCCCCTAGGCAGAATATTTCATCTACGGTGGTCAGAGCATGCTCACCCACAGCACGGTGATGTTTTTCGGTCAAATCACCGAGTTCAAGCATTTCGCCTAAGGCTGCGATTGTTCTACCTTGTTTTTTGGGGACGGGTAGAGCATCCAAAGCCGCTTTTACTGCTACCATAGAGGCATTATAAGAGTCATTCACAAAGAGAATGCCCTTCTTTTCAATAAATTGGAGACGTCTTTCAGGAAGAGTAAGCAGGGGTTGTCTTTGAGCAATTTCTGTCCATGACATCCCGATGAGGTACGCAGCGACGGCAGCTATTAGAAAGTTATATCCGTTGTGTTTTGCAGGCAGATGCATGGGAGGGAATTCTGCAGCTACACCATTGACCCCTTTAATTGCAAGAGTTCCGTCGGGGTAGATGTCGAAGATAAAATCTGCGTGTTTGTTCTCTTTGGAAAAAGTAAAGATTTTCGGTTTGTGATGTTGGTGAAGTTTCTTAAGGCCTTCCACAGAGCTATCGAGTAGGCCGAAGGATGTTAAAGAATGTGAAAAGATCTCTGCTTTGGCCTGGCTGATCCCCTCGATACCTGAAAAGTTACAGGCATGTACAGGTTCAACGCAAGTGATGATGCCGAGGTAAGGAGGAGCGATTTTTACTAATTTGGCGATATTGCCTGCATGCGTCATGCCCATTTCGCAAATGACAACTTGTTCATCCCCTTCTAATCCGTTTAATAATGCCAGCGGGAGCCCAATCTGGGAGTTATTATTACCGGGAGTGCGCAAGACTTTATATTTGCCGTTAAGGAGAGTAAATAAAAATTCTTTTGTCGTTGTTTTACCTAGAGATCCGGTGATAGCAATAACACGGGAGTGTTGGCGGGCCAATAGGTCGCGTGCTAATTGTTGAAGAGTATCTAAAGGATCGTGAACAAAAATGAGGGTCAAACCGTAGTGGGGACCGGAATAATCGTCATGAACAATAGCTGCTACCGCACCCTTCTCAGAAACTTCTTTGAGAAATTGATGGCCGTCGGTTTGAGCGCCTTTCATGGCGACAAATAAATTCCCCGCTTGAACGAGGCGGCTATCGCAGGCAACACCCATGAAATCTTGGTATCTAGGGGCGCCTCCAATTCTTCCGTAATGTGTAAGTTGGTAAATATTTTGTTTTTTCATTGTCTTGCGAAATAATAATTGGGGGCATAATATGCTTAGGGTATATTTTCGGCAGTTGTAAGGCAATCAATTTTTTCTATTTTTCGAGGTAGCATGCGTAATCCCCAACAAACAATAATCCTTGCAACTGGTTTTGCCATGTTCTCGATGTTTTTCGGAGCAGGAAACATAGTCTTTCCATTGGCAATGGGTCAGCATACCGAATCGATGATACCATTCGCTTTTATGGGTTTATTAATTACTGCAGTGGGCGTCCCCTTTATGGGATTGATAGCTATGACTTTGTATGATGGGGATTATAAAGAGTTTTTTGCTCGATTAGGTATTTGGCCCGGATTTGTGCTATCTGCAATTATTATGGGGTTGATAGGCCCATTTGGAGCTATTCCACGTTGCATCACCTTGGCCTATTCTACTGCGCACATGTATTTTCCGGGTATTAGCCTCCCCGTTTTCAGTATCATTTCCTGTTGCGCTATCTTTTCCTTAACGTATAAAAAGAACAAACTCTTGGACATTTTAGGCTATGTATTAACGCCATTCCTTTTGTTGACTCTGACTATCATCATAGTGAAAGGTCTTCTAGAATCACAGCATATGCCACAAAGCACCTTCTCACCACTTCCTGTCTTTTTCTATGGATTTAATGAAGGGTATAAAACTATGGACCTTCTAGGCGCTTTCTTCTTTTCTTCAGTGGTAATCGCGGGCCTAAAAAATGATTTGAATGCGACGAGTTCAAAACAAGACTCCAGTGCATTAATAAAAGTAGCGATTAAAGCCAGCGTATTAGGTGCTATATTATTGGCTATAGTTTATGCAGGATTCAGCGCAATAGCTGCCTATAATGGCAGTTTATTAGAACCTCTACCTAAGGATGAAATGATCGGTGTACTTTCCAGAAATATCCTAGGACAATATGCAGGATTCATTGCGACAGTTTGTGTTGCCTTGGCGACCTTGACTACTGCAATGGCGCTTTCATCGGTTTTTGCGGAATTTCTACATAAGGATGTGGCATTAGGGAAAATAGGCTATATTCCTTCACTGTTGGTCACGCTCGTCATTGCCTTTTTTGTTTCTACTTTACATTTTACAGGCATAGCACAATTTTTAGAGCCTATATTGCAGGTCTGTTATCCTTCCATGATTGTGCTTAGCGCAGCCAACTTATGTTATAAGCTATTTGGTTTTAAACCCGTAAAGTCCCTTGTATTTGGCACTTTAGCGTTAACAATAGCTATTTATGGCGCTGTGCTTTACTTGGGTTGAGGCTCGAGTTTTCTACCAAACTTTAGCTCAAGTCGGGATTAAACATTCTGCAGAAAAGTTTCAGCGTGGAGAGATTCCTGGACCATTTTAAGGAAGCTTTCCCTTTGTTCTCCATTGGAGGATAGTAAGGCAAAGCAGAGATAAGGGACATTGTACACTTGCACAAATGAATGGGCAATATTTCCCCCTTCGTGGTTTAAGTGCGATATTAACCGCATCAGCTCATCTTTTGTTTTTACATCGTCTGCACTGACTATAAGTAAAAGGGAGTCTTTTGTTTCTGCGGACTTAAATATGGGAACGCCTGTTTTAAACAGCCTTTCATCAAGGACCACATTCAATAAAGAGAAAAGCTCTCCCATCAGCCTTACATCTAATACTGTGCGCATCACTACTGGGGAAAGGGAGTAGAAAAAGTTTTCCAACAATAGATCATTAGAGCGTGTTTTACCTTCTAAATATTGTCTTAATGCGCACAACTGTTCGTTTTGCTTTGAGATCATGCCCCCGTTATAGTCGCGGAAATTCCCTAGCATCCCCCCCAGTTTTTCCACTAGTAGCTGACGTGCCTTATTTAAATCAAGCGAGCCATTGCCGCGAATAAAGGCATTTTTTCTAAGTTTTGCCCTAAAGACGGAGGCAAATTTTGCATATTTTTTCCTCAGCATCCCCACCATTTTGGTGCGTTCATGGGTGTATGAGATCTGTGCGGTGTTTTCTTGCAGCAGATCTTGAATCGTTGGAGATCCTGGGATACTAACTTGAACGACCGTCACAGTAAAGAGAAGGCTGTCGCGTGTTTGTTCATCAAAACTGATAGAAACTTGCGGCATATCTTTGACGAACTTTATCTGGCTGCTCAAGTTTAGTATGTTGCGCATGATATCTTCTTCATTACGCGGCATGAAGACAGGATGCATTAGATGCTCTATACGGTCTTTTAAATCGTATGGAAGCTCTCTCTGAAGAAGGAGTATTTCCTGCACGGTAAATAGGCTGCCATCTTCTTTTTCTATTTCCATGTAGATTGTACAGACATGTTCAGATCCTCTTCTATGCGAAATAAAAGAGCCTTCTATAGGAAGTACATGAGATAGATAATTGTTGATCGCCTTCATCAAGTGCTTCTCATTGAAATACTCATTTTGCCCAATAAAATTGACGCCGATCACAATCCCTAAAACCATCCTCGGATTTTCCGGATCCATCATTCTGCAGCGTAATAGCTTAAGGTAAAGGTAGCGCTGTTGTGGATCTTCCTCAATTTTTTGGCATAAGTCTTTTCTGAAAAGATATTGTGTACAAACTAAGCGAGTGAGATAGCGGCTTTCACGATGAGAGAGGAAATCATCTTTCATCATGACCAGCATATGTTGCATTTCAGTGATCAAATCGTTGTCAAAGTATTTGTTTTGTCTCTTTAGCATGAAGCTAATCTGTTCATGGATGATGACTGTCTTTTCATCTGTTGTCAGCCCCTTCACTTCAAGAATACGCCAAGCAATAAAACGGGATTTTACTCCGGAACGGATTTCAGACTCGATGAGGGGGAGGTTATTGCGTATCTCTTGCATTTCATGTTCAGAAGTAGGCAAAAGAGTAATTTCACAAATTGTCAGCACTTGCGGGGAAAGATCGGGCAGCTTTACATCCGATGCAAAGACTGTCGTGACATTGATACGTTTACCAGGACAAAGCCATCTCGTCAACATCTCAAAAACGAATCTAAAGACGTGGGGTTTATTCTTCCAAAGGAGTGTAAAAGAGACAAATTCTTCAGGACTTTCACCCACCCTAGCTAGAAATACTGGAAGATTTTGTTCGAACTCATCTTTTTCGTCCTCATGAATATCTTTATCATAGGTATGAGGACAGATCAGGTGTTCTGGTATAACGGTATGGAGAAGGTGTTCTGCTACTTTCTGGTAGTAAGGGGAAGTAACACTAGTATGAAGGATGGCAGGCTCGCTTATCTTAAGCATATGTCACCTGCTCGGTACAGTCTTCGTAGATGGGCTCGTGGATTCGTATTCCTCGGTTTGAAATGATAGTCCTGTGAACTCGCTCCTCGTCTTGCTGCTGATGAAATGTCATGACATGCAAAGGAATGTTATTTCTTTCTGCTAACCGCACGCAACGTGCATGCAAAATTTTTCCAGTCCTTGCGATAATCTGCAAAGCTTCATCAAATGCCAGCTCAGGATAATGCTGTGCAGAGGCATTCTTTTTAGGATCATCGCTAAACAAACCAGGGACATCTTTATAGAACTCGATATGATCTGCATTCAACGCCACTCCCAAAGCTACAGCTGTGGTATCGGATCCACCACGTCCTAGGGATGTAATGGCTCCTTGGCGGCTAACGCCTTGGAAACCTGCAACGACAATAACTTTGCCTTCGCTGAGCGCAGGAGCTATGCGGTTAGGGCGGACATCTAAAATTCTTGCTTCTGCGTGTTCTTCTGTTGTTATTATCCCCGCCTGGCTACCTGTAAAACTTATTGCCGGAATGCCGCGTACGTCCAGAGCCATCGCCAAGAGTGAGCAGCTCATCCTCTCGCCCACAGTCACCAACATGTCATATTCTCTTCGTGGTGGAAAGGGATTGACAGCGTGAGCCATTCCAATAAGTTTATCAGTAACGCCTTGCATTGCACTGACAACTACAATAATTGAAGAATATTCATTTTTTTTAGAAGCAATGAGTCCTGCAACCTGCGCAAAATGAGTTAACGTTTCGACAGATGCACCACCAAACTTCATGACGAGTGTTGAGTTTTGCTTCATGATAAAATGCTGTATGTTGTGTCGGGATTCTTGCAGGAGTTTTCCTACGTGTCAAGAACAAAAAATCAGTAATTCCTTCGATTACGTTCTAACCACCCTTGCCCTTCTATTTTTCGAAGCTTCCCTTTTTTGCACAAATGGGCTATGCTACTAATCTATGTTTGAGCTGACGAAAGAATTCCGCTTTGAGGCGGGACACTCCCTCGAATTTCACGACGGTAAATGCCGTGGTCCGCATGGGCATTCCTATATTTTGATTGTGCATCTTTGCGGTGAAGAGTTGATAGCATCCGGAAGCAAGAAAAATATGCTCGTGGATTTCTCGGATATTTCATCTATCGTCAAACCGATGATTCATGACTATTTTGACCATAAATGGCTGAATGTTAGTTTAGATAATGATTCCCCCAGCGCTGAATTCATCGCACGTTGGATCTATCACTTTCTTGCCCCTTCCTTACCCCTATTATCCGCCATTACCTTATACGAAACAGCAACTTCCAAAGTTACGTATCGTCCCAAATCATAAATCTTCATTCCTATAGACGCGCCTGGGATAAATTCTTGCTCTTTTTCTTAGAGTTCTGGTATCGTATAACCATTAGCCTAAAATTTAGGAGAAACCTTTAAATGTCAAAACAGTCAAAATATACCTGGAACGATGATGAGATCTTGGATGATGTGCTCTTCGAAGAAAAAGATGCGCAATTATTCAAAAATCTTCTCAAAAGTGATAACAGTTCCGTCGAATCTGAAAACGCAGTATTAGCTCCAGGGTCCATACTCAAGGGTAAAATTGTCGAAATCACCAAGGACCACGTCGTTGTAGACGTAGGCTTGAAATCTGAAGGCATAGTACCTATTGAGCAATTTTCCGATCCTTCTCAGCTAGTTCTAGACGGTGAAGTGGAAGTCCTTCTCGACCAGCCCGAAGACGATAACGGCCAAATCGTCCTATCCCGTGAAAAAGCAGAACGCTTACGTCAGTGGGAATATATCCTACAGCATTGCGAAGAAGGATCTATCGTTAAAGGTCGCGTCCTCCGTAAAGTCAAAGGCGGCTTAATGGTCGACATAGGCATGGAAGCATTCTTGCCAGGCTCTCAAATTGACAACAAGCGTATTAAGAACCTTGACGAATACATCGACAAAACTTTTGAATTCAAAATTCTTAAGATCAATATCGAACGCAAAAACGTCGTCGTTTCCCGCCGCGAACTGCTTGAAGCCGAGCGCATTTCCCGCAAAGCAGAGCTACTTCAGACTATCAAAGAAGGCGACAAACGCGAAGGCGTCGTCAAAAACATTACTGACTTCGGTGTGTTCCTTGACCTCGACGGTATCGATGGCTTGCTCCACATTACAGATATGACATGGAAGAGAATTAAACATCCTTCCGAGATGGTCCAACTTGGCCAAAAACTCGAAGTCATCATCCTTAATGTCGACCGCGATAAAGGCCGCGTAGCTTTAGGACTAAAACAAAAAGATAGCAATCCTTGGGACGAAATCGAAAAACGTTACCCACCAGGTACTCGTGTTCATGGTAAGATCGTCAACCTTCTCCCTTATGGCGCATTTATTGAACTCGAGCCCGGTATCGAAGGCCTTATCCACGTTTCAGAAATGTCATGGGTAAAAAATATCACTGACCCAAGCGAAATCGTGAAGAAAGGTGAAGATATCGAAGCCATCGTTCTTCAAGTACAGAAAGAAGAAGGCAAGATCTCTCTAGGCATCAAACAAACTGAACATAATCCTTGGGATGATGTAGAAGCGAAATACCCAGTAGGCAGCAGCGTAAAAGCGGAAATCCGCAACCTGACAAACTACGGCGCTTTCGTTGAACTAGAGCCAGGCGTTGAAGGTCTTATCCATATCTCCGACCTAAGCTGGATCAAAAAAGTATCCCATCCTTCCGAATTGCTGAAAAAAGGCGACGTCGTGGAAGCGGTTATTCTTTCTGTTGACAAGGAAAGCAAAAAAATTACATTAGGTGTAAAACAGCTAAGTAATAATCCTTGGGCTAACATTGAGAAGATCATGCCTATCGGTTCTCTAGTGAAAGGTATAGTTTCTAAAATCACCGCTTTCGGTGCTTTTGTAGAACTTGACTGCGGACTAGAAGGACTTATCCACGTCACTGAATTATCTGACCAAGCTTTCGGTAAAGTAGAAGACGTAGTCTCCAAAGGCGAAGAAATTACTGCTAAAGTCATTAAACTTGACCCAGAGCACAAAAAAATCGCCCTCTCAATAAAAGAGTACTTAGTAGAGAAAAACCAGTTCAGCCGCGATGATATTGACATTACCAGTGCCCGTCCTTCAAAAGATGATAAAGAGCACAAAAAAGGTAAGCGCCAACATCAAGAAGATGAAGAAGAAGACGACCAATAAATAAGGGTCTAGCGAGTTGCGCCTAATAGGCGCAACTCCTACCATACATTGATTAAATCTAGGACTCCTAAATTCAATTCAATGTAAGAGCATTATATAGTATTGCTGTTAGACGATTTCTGCCGTAATAGTGCGGCCTTACACCATTTCCTTCGAGGATACTCCTCAAGAAGTGTTTAGGAGTTAAGTTTTCATGAACAAAGAGTTGATCGCCATCTTTGAATATCTAGAACGCGAGAAAGGGATCAAGCGTGAGATAGTGATTGCTGCTATCGAAGAATCCTTACAAGCAGCTGCACGAAAAAGCATCAATGGGGCCTCCAATGTAACCGTTACTATCCATCCTAAAACGGGCAGCATCGATGTATACAGCGAAAAAGAAATTGTAGAAGAAGTAGAAATCCCTACTCTCGAAATATCTCTCGAAGACGCTCGCGTCATCGACCCCGAGTGCCAACTCGGTCAATTCATCGACGTAATGGTCAAAGCCGGAGATTTTGGACGCATAGCCGCTCAAAAAGCCCGCCAAATCATCACACGTAAACTTCGCGGTGCAGAACGCGATGTTATATATGAAGAATACCGACACCGCATTGGAGAACTAATCTCCGGTACAGTAAAACGTTTTGTTCGCGGCACAAGCCTTATCGTCGATCTTGGCAAAGTGGAAGCTATCCTTCCGATGCGTAACTACCCACGCACCGAAAGTTATCAAGTCGGCGACAAAGTCCTTGCACTGCTATTAGATGTGGTTGACACCGAAAACGGCGGTGCCGAAGTCATCCTCACTCGCAGCCATGCAGAATTTGTAAAAGCCCTATTAGCGCACGAAGTTCCCGAAATCGAAGACGGTACCGTCGTTATCGATAAAATCGTCCGCGAACCAGGCTACCGCACTAAGTTATCAGTGCATTCAGAAAACCCCAAAGTCGACCCTGTCGGCGCTTGTGTGGGAATGCGCGGAACCCGCGTAAAAAATATCGTTAGAGAGCTCAACAATGAAAAAATCGACATCATCCCCTTTTCGACAGATCCAGTTGAACTACTCCAAAATGCCCTCTCCCCTATAGAGATGCGTAAAATCAGCGTCAACGAAGAAGATAACTCTATCTCCATCGTTGTAGAAGATGACGATTTCGCCGCAGCAATCGGCAAACGCGGCATGAATGCCCGCCTCAATAGCCAACTTCTAGGATGGGATGTAGAAGTCAAGCGGATGAGCGAATACCATCAAGAGATGGCTAAACAACATGATGACATGGAAAAAGAAGGAGAGGCTGAAGACCTCGATACAGAACTCACAGGGATTGAAGGCGTTAAACCTCTAATTTTTGAAACTCTCTTTGACCATGGCTATAAAACACTCCGCGATTTCTTACGTGCAACACCTGAAAAGCTTGCCGCTATTCCCGGCATCTCGTTAGAACTTGCGGACAAAATCCTAGAAAAAATCCGTAAAAAGAGGATCTAAGCGTTGGCTAAAAATTTGAAATTAAACATTAAAAACGAGCAGCTTGCACAAGCAGTCAACCTGGGCAACATCAAAGGAAAGCTAGCTAAAAAAGGTTCATCTTCGGATGCTTCTCAAGCACCTAGCGCAAACGCCAAAAATGCGGACGCCTCCTCTTCAGAAAGTCAACCCAAAGAAGAAGCCCCTCGTATAAAAGCCAGATCACGCTCAGCTTTTGCCGAACCTGCAGCTTCAACTTCTGCTACCCCACCCGTGGAAAATCTTAAAGCGGAGACAGGAACACCTTTGCGTAAAGAAAATTTCCTGCAAGCTGAAGCCGATGCAGATACTGCTAGACCCAAATCAAATGCTGAACTCAGACGCCAAATCTTTGGCGATGAAATGGACATGTCCTCAGGACCTATGACTCCCGAGCCTCTTCCTAATGCTCAGTACAAACCGAAACCCACTCCAACTCCACCACCTGCACAAGCTCAGGAAGAGGAACCCAAGGCAGAGGCCGCTGTACAGAAAGAAGAGCCCGTAAAAGCTCCTCAGGAAGAACCTAAGCGACCCATTGAAAGACAAGCTGAAAGACCTCCCCGTTCTGAATACACACCTCAGCACCATGCTTCGACTCATTCTCATCCAAGACCTCCACAAAGATATCAGGATGGGCCAAAACATAACGCACCTTTCCCCCAAACGGAAAGCCAGAAACAAGATAACATCAGATATTCCGAATCACGTCGCCCAGCAGGCCCTTACGAAAAGTTAGGACCCACCGGTAGACACGTTAAAGATTTGGTTCCGCCTCCTAGGCCTAGAACACCTCGTCCGGGACAAGATAGCAGACCGCCACGTCAAGGTGATGACCGTGGACCTCCAAGAGGCCCAATGGGACCTAGGCCCCAAGCTCCTCAAGCCGGTGCAGGCGCTCCTCCAGCTCAAGATAAAGAAAGAAGACGTCCTCGCGCTAAAGACGATACGACAACTATGTCTATTGCCTTCAGAGATGCAGATGAGGCAGGAAAGGTTGCCAAAGGACCTAAAGCAAAAGAGTTCCGTGACGTTAAACCTGCTCGTAAACTGCCTGATGTTCAACGCTCCTTTGATGCCAGAGACCGCCACGGCCTAAGAGCCGATGAAGAGGGTCAAGGCTGGCGTAAGAAGAAAGCCAAAGGTCGTAAGCTTATCGAGGACACAACTCAACGTCCAACTACCCTTGTTGTACGTCTTCCAATCACAGTCAAAGACCTTGCTTCTGATATGAAGCTAAAAGCTTCTCAGCTTATTGCTAAATTATTCATGCAAGGTGTGGCTGTTACACTCAACGATCTTCTCGAAGATGAAACGACCATCCAACTTTTAGGACAAGAATTTGGATGCGAAATCACTGTTGACCGTCGTGAAGAAGAACGTATCCGTATCACCGATAAATCAATACGTGACGAAATCGCTGAACGCCAAGAAGGTGAAACTCTCCTAACTCGCGCCCCCATCGTTGCTTTCATGGGTCACGTCGACCACGGCAAAACCAGCCTCATCGATGCAATCCGTAAAAGTAACCGCGTTGCCGGTGAAGCAGGAGCTATTACCCAGCATATCGGCGCCTTCCGCTGCAGTACTGCTGTGGGTGACATCGCTATTCTTGATACTCCCGGTCACGAAGCCTTCTCCGCCATGCGAGCAAGGGGTGCAGATGTTACCGATATCGTCGTTCTCGTTGTCGCAGGCGATGAAGGAATCCGTCAACAAACGATTGAAGCGATTCAACATGCCAAAACTGCCGGCGTAACTATTGTCGTTGCTATCAACAAATCCGATAAGCCTAACTATAATACGGAAACTGTCTACAGACAGTTGGCAGAACAAAACCTTCTGCCTGAAGCTTGGGGCGGCCAAACCATCACGATTAACTGCTCTGCTGTTACAGGTGAAGGTATTAACGCACTTCTTGAAATGTTAGCTTTGCAAGCTGAAGTCCTCGAACTAAAAGCCATACCGGAAATGCGTGCACGCGGCACCGTTCTAGAGTCTGAATTGCACAAAGGAATGGGTAACGTTACTACTGTGCTCGTCCAAAACGGAACATTGCACCGCGGCGACGCCGTTGTCTTCAGCCAACACTGGGGACGCGTCAAAACGATGCGCAACGAGTTCGGTAAAGAACTGGAAACAGCTGGACCATCTACTCCTGTCGAGATCACTGGTCTTTCGGGACTTCCTGATGCCGGCGAAGAATTCATCGTCGTTAAATCCGAGAAGGAAGCTCGCGAAATCGCTGAAGCACGTTCGCAAGGCCTAACGCAGAAGAGAATGCAGCAAGGCAGAAAGATGACGATGGAAAGTATGCTCCTGAAGTCTAGCGAAGCCGGCAAGAAAATACTCAATTTGATTGTACGTGCTGACGTTCAAGGCTCTTTAGAAGCTTTACGCACTGCATTAGAGAAAATTCATTCTGACAAAGTCGATCTAAACATCATCATGTCCGGTGTAGGCGAAATTTCAGAATCCGATGTTCTCATGGCAGATACATCTAAAGCTGCCATCTTGGGCTTCCATACCCAGATTGAAGCACACGCAGAAGCCCTCATTAAACAATACGGAATCCGTGTTTACCTGCATGACATCATCTACCACGCTATCGATCAAGCTAAAGAGCTGATGACCGGCATGTTAGATAAAATTGCAGAAGAAAATGAGAAAGGCCAAGTTGAAGTTAAAGCTATCTTCAAATCCTCACAACATGGCGTCATCGCTGGTTGCCAAGTGTCGGAAGGCTCTATCCACCGTTCCAACCTTGTTCGCTTACGCCGTGGAAAAGATATCATCTGGAAAGGAACTATCTCTTCTCTTCGCCGCGGTAAAGACGACGTACGCGAAGTCCAAAAGGGCTTTGAATGCGGTGTAGTCTTAAACGGCTATAATGATGCGCAGGAAGGCGATGTGATCGAATCCTACGAGATGATTTATAAACTACAAGAATTATAAGCTTTGGCGGAGAGGAAACTCTCCGCCTTAAATAGACACAAGATTATGCCAGTAAAACGCACAGACCGATTAAATTCGTTACTCAAAGAAGTCATCGATGAAGTCATTCGACGCGATGTAAAAAATCCATATGTCAATGAACTTATGACTGTTACCCGTGTAGACATTACAAAAGACCTGCATTACGCAAAAGTCTATATCAGTGTCATCGGCTCTACTGTTGAAAAAGAAAACACCATCCACGCATTACAAAGTGCTGCTGGATTCATTGCTGTCCACGCTTCTAAAAAAGTCGTGATGCGCTATTTCCCCTCCCTTACTTTTCATCTAGACGATTCTGTAGAAAAACAAATGCGCATGGCCCAACTGATGAATAAAATCAGTGACGAAAGACGCGCAAGAGAAGAAGCAGAACCGCAGGAATAAGATTTTATCTTGAATATTGAACAACCCGCACAGGGAATTTTGGTCGTTGATAAACCGGCTGGAATCACCTCGTTTACTCTAGTTGCCTGTTGCCGTCGTGTAACAGGTGTTAAAAAAATCGGCCATGCAGGCACGCTGGATCCTTTTGCTACCGGCGTTATGGTATTGATGATCGGTCGTGACTTCACACGTTTGTGCGATCAATATACTGCAATGGACAAGGTCTATGAAACAACCCTGCATTTAGGGATTGAGACAGACTCCTATGATGTGGATGGTAATATCACAAGGCAGTCTGATCACGTCCCCTCTTTGAGTGATATTAATGACGCATTACTGACATTCCAGGGTGTACAGCAGCAAATTCCACCTATGTTTTCTGCCAAAAAAGTCAAAGGCCAGAAATTGTATCACCTAGCTAGACAAGGGGTGACAATAGAACGTACACCGGTTCAAGTGAATATGACCGTGGAGTTACTTGAGTATGCCTACCCCCATTTAAGATTGCGTATAGAATGCTCAAAAGGCACTTACATACGCTCTTTAGCCTATGATCTTGGGCAGAAACTTCAATGCGGAGCACATCTCATTCAACTACGTCGCATTAGAAGCGGCGCATTCAATCTTGATAATAGCTTAGATGGTGCCAAGTTGAAAAGTGGTGAAGTGACCCTAGAAGAACTAAAAAGCCATCTTTTACCCGCAATGACGACATAATATCTTAGACTAGCTGATAAATATCTGAATACTCTATTCTATGAAGGTATGCAGCAGCTTGACTATAACTAAGACACGTATGACCATCATCCACAATCCGAGTACGCCGCTTCATCTATCACAAGACTTAGCTGTAGCCATCGGCATGTTCGATGGTGTGCATTTAGGGCATAGGGCCCTGATTGAACGGGTAAAAGATGTCGCCAAAGCACGGCACTGCCCCGCAGCCCTCATTACTTACGATAATCACCCCTCGCTAGCACTGCGCCCTAACGAACCCACTCCGCTGATATATACCTCTAATCAGCGCCTTTCATTATTGGAACAGTTTGGTGTCGATTACATCCTGCTTTTCACCTTCAATCATAGCTTCGCCAATCAAACAGCAGAACAATTCTTAGCGCATATTAAAAACATCTGCCCCTTTAGCTATCTGAACATGGGATACGACGGACGCCTTGGTAAAAACCGCTCCGGCGATGAGGAGCATCTAAAAACTTTAAGTAAGCGTTTCAATTTCATCTTAGAGTACATGCCTGCGTATTCACTGGACAACGAGAAGGTTTCAAGTACGGCAATAAGGGATTTAATTCGCGCAGGCGACCTGAATAATGCCTCTGCTTTACTTGGACGCCCTTACAGTATTGCAGGACATGTTATCACGGGGAAAAAACTTGGAAGGACAATAGGATTTCCTACCGCTAATCTTTTAGTACATAACATTGTTACTCCCCCGCCAGGTGTTTGGGCTGTGGATGTTATCTGGGAAGGACATAAAAGGCAGGCCGTCGCTAATTTAGGTGTTGCTCCTACAGTAAATACACTGCGAGAGTTATTGCTTGAAGTGCATATTCCTCATTATGATGGCGATCTTTATGGCAAAGTGCTAGAAGTTGTCTTTAAAAGATATCTCAGACCCGAAATGCGTTTTGATGGATTACCACATTTGCAGGCTCAGCTTAAGAAAGACGTACATTCTGCTATTACAGAGCTGTGACACAAGATACTTGCCTTGACTAGAATATCAGATGCTCCTCCCGGCTCAAAAGATTCCTTTGATTTTAAGAAAAACCATAAAAAAAACGAATTAGTCATCACCAACAGTAATAATGTAGTTATTTTGAAAGCAAAAACGATTTCAAAGAAAGAATTGGAAAAGACACCAGAAATTGAAGAAAACCTATCTTCCGGGACAAGTGGCTTTAAAAAAATCCATGTAATTGATAAGGGCGGAAAAACTAGAGATGTTTACATTCAATTAAAAACACTTAGCTCACCGGATATTAAACAAAGATGATCAATACGATACACTTTTTAAAGATCTAATGTTAAAACTGCGTATTGAAAAGAAATTTGAAACGTTAAGAAATCCTCCAATGACAATTACAAAAAGCAATCCGTTAGTTACCGGAGGCCGTGAAACAAAAAAATTAGAATTAAATGATGAACAAAAATTAAAGCTAATAACTGAAATTGAAACGAACCGAGAAAAATGGTTACTTGAAGCTCAAAGCAATAATTTCAAAGGTGTTCATAAAAAAATCCCTATAACTAAAGAATTTTCTGCTGAAGTAGATATTTATGATCGTTTTATTGAAGCTTTCAAGGTTGATACAAAAATAAACTATCCTGAAAGGTCTATTGAATGGGGTATAGTTAAATTAGTTCAAACGGATCCTGATTTGCGTTTTCAAAGTGCTTCAGAAGCCAAAGAATACTTTAAAAAGGCAGGGGCAGATTTAGATTAGACTTCTTCACTGCCAAAATTACAATGAATTAGGGCTTCACCTAGGATTTTATAGCCCTCAGGAGCTTTCTTTACGATGGCTTGGATTTCCGGATCCTGGATAAGAAGTTTGGGCAATCTCTTAAGATCCTGAGGTTTATGAGTGATATACCGAACGGCAAATTTTTTTTCATTGATGATGCGCGAAGAGGCTTCAAAATAAGATTCGATATTAACATCCATCGCTGCATTTACAAGTTCTTCATTATCTTTGAGAGACGGTGTAGCCGCCTTAATAACTCTACCATCCACCTTCACGGCTTTGAGCATAAACTCTTTGCTTGCTAAAAGCTCTGAGTGTAGCCCACAAGCGTTATTTTCAGGGGAATTCAAAAGAAATTGAAGCGCGAAGTCTTCGTTTTTTTGCAGACGCTCCGACAAGGATAAGTAAGCTCTAGCATTATTCTGCATAGCAAAAACGGCTATCTGATCATCATTTTGAAACTTCTTTGGAAAATGCTTTAAGATACAGCCTTGTATTTGGATGAGTTCTAAAGCAAAAACATGTTCGGAAAGAGTTTTAATGTCTAGATATTGAGCAAAATCATAGGAAACACCCTCTTGAAGGCATTTTATTATGAATCTATTATCTTCTTTAAGCTCATGATGGAGAAATTTTGCTTGATGGAAGTCATATTTTAAAGCAGTTATTACCGCTTCAGTATCCAGAGCAATGTAAGGCTGAAGCCCTTGTAATGCTTGATTCTTGGGATTTAGCGCATCCTCAGATTTCATTTTAATGCCAAGAAGTGCGTTACGCCTATTATTTTCGTTTGTATTCACTTCAAGAATATCCGCCAGATTCAACTTATTAAAGTATTGAGAAACATATTTCTTTCCATTCCAGCTTCTGGAAGCATAGGTCCAAAAGGTGTTAGAGAAAATGCCAAAACCTAAAGTTTTAACTAAAAACCAAAGCGCTCTATTACGATTTTTAACCCTTGATATAGAACTGAGGTCTTTATCTATATTAAGGAGAAAATATTCATTCCCTTTGTATTGACGTCTGACCCCGGTTGAATAGGGGGTGGAGTTTGCACTTAGAGTTTTATCTTTAAACTTTATTTCAAAAGGCATAATTATTATAAATTATAAATTATTTATATAGATTATAATAAAATTATTATTAAACAGCAATCCTTTTCAAATTCTACTCGTGAATTAGACGTTATTAATGAATTCTTAGTTTAAAAACCCATGCAATTTCTCATTTGCTTATCACTGATCTGACTTGCTCTCTGATTTTTTATCCATGATCTATGAGATTTATATAAGAATACTCTCTGCTTATCCAAATTTTAACCTCTTGTGAGATAGAACTCCCTTTAAGATCCAGTTCTCTCAGGTTTTGTAAGCGTTTAACCACTTCGACGATTCCCTTATCAGAAATGTTTGGACATTGCTGTAGAACTAGTTTTTGGAGGACCTTACACCGAAACCCAATATCGACTAAGGCTGCATCCGTTAGAAGACAACGAGAGAGATCAAGCGTTTGAATATTCCTTACGAAACGCCCAATAAGATAGAAACCTTGATCTAAGAGCTTATTACATTCCGTTAAGTTTAATACCTGCAGCTTTGAGCAGCCTTGAAGAATAATGCTTAAATCAGCATCTCTAATTTGGTGGCAGCCGGATAGATTAAGACTGCGTAATCCTTTCAGTTTATTGAAAAGCCCCCAAGCTCTGTAGTCGAGATGGGTATTTTTAGCCAGTGTCAAATCGGTTAATCCTGGAGCCTTTATAAATACGCTTGCAAGGGTGGATGCATTCAACCACTCTGAAAGTGTTATATTTAGGTTTTCAAGTTTTGGGAATAGGGCCTGAAGAATATACGTTGCATCTGTAGCATCCGAGAGATCTAATGAATAGAGATATTGGCTAGCTGCCACCAAATCAACTAATGGCTGTTTTTCAGCCAGAACACCTTTGCAGGTAAGGTGTGAAATTTCATTTTGCAACAGATTATATATTTTCAGAGTATCATCTAGAAAATTATGTACCTCAACAGCTAAACCAGGCTTCTCTAAAAGGAATGTGATACCTGAATTCAATGTGTTGGCATAATCAGCACATACGATAAAAAGGCAATTCCAACGGCATTGATAAGCAAAAAGGGCACTTTCAAAAACGTTTTTTTTATCTAAATATCTTTTATAGGTATCTGCTGCTAACTGTTCTAAGGGCTTGCATTCGCAGTTTACCGCCATCTTCATAAAGGAAAGGAGTTCCTCGGCTTTCTTATGCCAAAGATCGGGTAAGCTCCCTTCCTGACAGTATGTAAGATAGGTCAGAAAAAACTCTTTATCAAAAGGAGGATCGATCAACTTAAAGAATTTTTTATCTTTATCTACACATTCATTCAAAACTATTTGTCTGAGAAATGCACTATCAGAAACAAATAACAACGAGTTTACTTGGAATTCCTCGCCTTGAAAGGCAACCGTCAAATCATTGATAACGTTCTCCTTAAGCAATTTCCACTGGCTGCGTATCGCCGCTGCAATAATGGATGCTGTTTCAGGGAGAATCCGCTGTCTGAAGAAACGGCGCGTAAGGACTTCAATTGTTTTTGAGAAAAAAGTGGGATGGGCATCCACCCAAGTATGATCATCCAAAGAAGAAATAAAAAACTTTATTAAATCGGGAAGATTATCCTTCAAGCCATTAAAAAGGCTTGTCTCATCCTTTACGGCACAATATTTTTCTAACTCTGGAGGAAGTAAGGAAGGTGTTTGCATGGGTACAAAAAAAATAAGTTTTACTTTTCGAAATATGTTATCACACGTCGAAAAAATAAAACTTATTTATCCTTATGGTCGCTTTTTACCACTATGCGGTAATATTAATTTTCCTTCTAGCGGCATATATACAAATCAGTAACATGCTTCCTAAAATCAAGTATGTAGAGGGTTCAGGTACGGCAATGCTTGCAAATCCGCTAAAAGATCCTGACACGACTGAACCGGCTCCTCTTAGGTTGTTTGCTACTAAGTTACCTGTAACTTGACCGCTAGGAAATGTAATCAAAGCGTTCGGTGCCAGTAAACTGGCATTCTGTCCGCTGATGAGGATATTGGTGGCGGAATTAGCGTTGACTAATAGATTGCTTGAAGTCATTCCCCCGGTAAAGGAGTAGACTAAATTATTCAAGGTTCCGCTAAAATTAGTATCTGTGATGTTTATTACCAAATTGGAAGCATTTGTTCCGATAAAATTCATTCCCCAATAAGAGTTGAACTGTGCCGCTGTAAGATTAAGGAAGTTCATACCGGGAGTTAACACTGTAACAAGTAATTGGCCAAAGTTATTGACAGCTAAAACATTAGTACTCATTGCAGCCCAAGTAGAGCTGGCATTTTGAAAGAAGGCTGAAACAGCAGATAAATTAATTGATGGGGTATAAGGTGTGTTTTCTTGAAGCGTTCCGCTAATAGTTAATGAAGGGCTGGCCTGGTTAGTCTGTGCAAGGGTTACATTTCCGGAAATATTACCGCTGGTCCCTGTTAGCTTCCCACCGCTAGATATATTTCCATTCACAGATGTAGAACTGATCGTAACATTTCCTCCGGCATCTATCCCACCATTTTGAACGTTTCCGCTAGTCCAAACGGCTTTTCCACCTGTATATAAAGAATAGGCTGTGCCTGGTCCCGCTCCGGCATTGGAATGTATGCTAGCTCCATTGAAATAAGCATTGTTACCTGCCCCTACAATTCCTTGAATAGAAGATCCGTAAGCTTGGGCTGGAGTACCTATGGAATCTATAGCGTACACGTTAAATAGCCAGGGAGAGAAGTCTGCATTGACAGGTGCGAAGGAGAATAGAAGGGCAGACAATAAGGCAATAATTTTATGAGACATATATTAGCCTCTCTTTAAGACGTTAACTTCATTATATCACTTTTCAAATAGATTTTATACATTATGAAAAGAAATTTAAATGATTAGCCTCAACAAAAATAGGACCAAGATTCCTTAAGATGAAAGACTTAAGTGAATAGCATTGAGATGTTTATATAAATAAACCTAGCGATAATTCTATTTTACGAAGAGAAGTGTTGCTAGTATTAGAGTATCCTATACTAGGACAGGTTTAGCCTGTCTTAGCATCTCCTCCAGATAAAGTTGAGGCCTAGGGGAAAGGCCTCCTGTTTAGATGCGATTACTTTCTAGTAAGCAGTTGTATCGGGAATCCCCCGTTAGACAGCTTAATCGATTGACTACCGGACCATTTTTCTTTGGATTCACTAGGGATTAAAACGCCATAGTTCTCTGGTTTACGTAAGGCAATGAATTGGCTCAGCAGTGAATAAAGCTGTCCAGCCTGGGGACCTGAACTTAATCTACGGTCATAGGGTGGGTTTGCAACAATCCATTTGATAGGACCTTTAAATGATGTTTCTGTAAAATCTGTATGCTCGACTTGAATATCATTGTGAAAACCTGCAGCACGAAGATTTTTCTTGCAGATTTGGATAACACTGCTATTGCAGTCTACCCCGAGAATAGAGTTTTTAGCTAAGGGACGGCGCAATCTATCGATTGTGTTCTTCAATTTCAGCCACTCTTCCTGCTTAAAATGAGGATGGTTCATAAATCCCCACTTGGTGCGCAAAAATCCGGGAGCAGTCCCCGTTGCCATTAGCGCAGCTTCAGCTAAAAAGGTGCCTGAACCGCATAATGGATCGCATAATACGCCGGAGCCGTCATAGCCGATAAGTTGGAGAATGGCTGCTGCTAGGTTCTCTTGCAATGGAGCCATGCCCCCATCCAGGCGATAACCTCTTTTATGCAGGGGTATTCCTGAAGTGTCCAGGTAAATTGTGCCGTGGTATCCTGAGACGTGAAGATTGATTTGAACATCAGGTTCTTCAATATTTACACTGGGGCGCTCGCCGCGCAGGTCACGTAACCTATCGCATAAGGCATCTTTGACGACCAGTCCGGCAAAATGGCTATTATTGAACTGATTGTTATTGGTGACGTTGCTGTCAATGGCGATAGTTGCCCTTTTATTGACAATTTTTTCCCAAGGTATATCCAGAGCAGCTTTATAGAGGGCGTCGCGGTTATTGCATTTAAAGCGTACCAAAGGCCAAAGTACACGTGTAGCTATGCGTGAACAGTAATTGATGCGGCAGCAGTCTTCGAGTGATGCTTCATCGACGTATACGCCTCTAAATCCTTCTTTAAGGAATAGGCAACCTAAACGTTGCAGTTCTGCAGCTAATAACTCTTCGAGGCCAGGCCCGCAGGTTACAAATATGGTATCTTCTTCTTTGGTCATCCTTGCCTCAAATCAATTATGCATAAACAAAATCACATCGCCATCCTGAACGATATATTCGCGCCCTTCCGAGCGGGCCTTTCCAGCTTCGCGCGCACCTACTCTTCCGTTGCAAGTAATAAAATCGTTGTAGGCGACAGTTTCCGCGCGGATAAATCCTTTTTGGATATCGGTATGGATTTTTCCGGCGGCTTCGACAGCAGTCATTCCTTTATTGATTGTCCATGCGCGAGTTTCAATTTCACCTGTCGTAAGATAGGTGATCAATCCCAACATATTGAAGGAAGCACGGATTAGACGTGTTAAACCTGATTCTGTCAGGCCGATGCTTTCTAAGAATTCAGGACGTTCTTCAGGAGGGAGTTGGGATATTTCGGCTTCGATTTTAGCGCAGATGGGGATGACTATGCTGCCTTCTTTTTCGGCATATTCTCTGACTTTCTGAACGTAGGGATTTTCCATAGATGGCAAGAAGTCTTCGGATACATTGGCAGCGTAAAGAACTCTTTTATTGGTAAGGAGGGGGTAAGGAATAAGCAGTTGGCGTTCTTGCTCGGTTAAATTTAAAGTACGCACAGGGAGGTTTTCGTTAAGGTGTGCCTGGACTTTTTTTAGGCACTCCAGTTCCACTGCGATTTCTTTGTTGCTTTTGAGTTGTTTTTCCAAACGTGACACGATGTTGTCGATAGTTTGAAGGTCTGCAAGCGCTAATTCAATGTTGATCACTTCAATATCGCTGATGGGATCGACAGTTCCATTGACATGGATGACATCCTCGTCTTCGAAACAGCGGACGACATGCACGATAGCATCTGTTTCGCGAATATTGGCTAGGAATTTATTTCCCAATCCTTCTCCTTTGGCAGCGCCGGCAACGAGTCCTGCAATATCTACAAACTGCATAGTGGCATATAGGATCTTATTGCTGTGGGAGATATTAGATAATGCCTGTAAGCGAGGATCGTATACTTCAACAATACCGATGTTTGGCTCGATTGTGCAGAAGGGGTAATTGGATGCGCTTGCCAGGCAAGAAGTTAAGGCATTAAAAAGTGTGGATTTGCCGACATTAGGCAGTCCGACAATGCCGCAGGAAAGTTGAGCCATATATTCTCCAGATAGAAGAGATGCTAGAATTTTTTCATATTTACTAAAACAATATATCTATTTTGAAACAACTTTACAAGGGTAATGTTTTAGAGCCTATCTTCAAAGTTGAATTAGATGATTTATGAATGCATCTTTGTATTGATAAAATGTTAAATAACAAAACACGAAACACAACACAATTACACAATATAAATTAAATTTTTATTAATGCATTTATCTTGACAGTGACGATTTTACTAAAGTATACTAATAATAAGAGAGTATATAAATTGCTTATATATGTAATGTTTGAATTTATTTCCCCTGCGAATTCCTTGACCATGATTACTCTCTAGAATGGACTAAAAGTTGTTGTATTTATCATTTTTTGCTGTTTTGATGTCATGGCACCCCTTGAAAATCAAGGGGCCGGAGGTGACGGACGATGGGTGAGAAAACCGAGAAGGCAACCCCGAAGAAAATGCGGGATGCCAGAAAGAAAGGACAGGTTGCTAAATCTCAGGATTTACCCTCGGCATTTACATTTATTGTATCTGTCTGGGCTGTTCTTGGAATGAGCCATTTTTTGTACAACAAAATGGGTGCGGTTCTTGCTGAGAATTTTAAGTTAATAAACTACAACAACTTAGAGACAATCCTTCCCTCTCTTTACATGTCCTCCATCATGGACATTTTTTACATTTCCCTTCCAATCTTAGTGATCGTATCCGTTATTGGCGTCGTTGTTAACTTCCTAGCTGTAGGCCCTGTTTTCACCACGGAAGTTTTCAAGTTTGATCCAAAGAAATTCGACCCTGTACAGAATCTTAAAGCTAAGTTTAAGTTGAAAACACTCATAGAGCTGCTCAAATCCTGTATTAAAATCACAGTTGCAGGCTATCTTGTTTACCTCGTCATGTGGCATAGCATTCCTGTCTTAATAAAAACATTGGATGTTCATACGTCGACAGCATTGCTTGTGTTTTACACGTTTTTAAAAGAAGTTATTATTAAAGTAGGTATATTTTTCGTCATTGTAGCGGTGGCAGACTTTGCATATCAGAAAAAGTCATTTGCCAAAGAAATGAAAATGGAAAAATTTGAGATAAAACAAGAATACAAAAACACTGAAGGCGACCCCCACATCAAAGGTAAACGTAAACAAATTGCTCAGGAAATCGCATTTGGCGAAGGACCTAGCGGTGGCATAAAAAATGCAAAAGCAGTGGTAACAAATCCGACGCATTTAGCTATTGCGATAGGTTACAACAGAGATACGGATGCAGCGCCTTATATTCTTGGCATGGGGGAAAATTTAATCGCAGAGCAGATGATTCGCTTTGCAAAAATGTATAATGTTCCGATTGTAAGAAATATAAGATTAGCACATAAACTTTGGGATGAAGGAGAATTGCACGAATTTATTCCAGAAGAAGCCTATGAAGCCACGGCTGAAATCCTGCGATGGATTGCGGCGTTGGATACAGAAAAAGAATATGATTATCAAGAAACGGATTTAGATTGAATGACGGATAAGGACACTGGGAGAAGGCATATATGGAACTGATAAGAAGAATCCTGGATGGGATTACCGCCAGACTGGGCGGCGACCAATCGATGGAAAATATTTCGCGTGCAAGTGACGTTGCACTAGCGCTATTGATCATCGGCATTATTGGTATGATCATTATTCCATTGAATCCCCATCTGATCGACTACCTTATCGCCCTTAACCTGACCATTTCCGTCCTCTTGCTGATGGTTGCTTTATATATCCCCAGTGCAGTCCACTTGTCCATCTTCCCTTCCCTACTACTGATTACCACCCTTTACCGGCTGGGCTTGAACATTGCCTCTACTCGTCAGATCCTTTTACAAGCAAATGCGGGTGACATTATCTTCGGATTCGGTAACTTCGTCGTTGGGGGCAATTTCGTCGTCGGTGGCGTTATCTTCCTTATCATTACCCTCGTTCAATTTATCGTTATTACAAAGGGTGCTGAACGTGTGGCTGAGGTTGCAGCCCGTTTTACCTTGGACGCTATGCCCGGTAAGCAGATGAGTATTGATGCGGACATGCGCGCAGGTTTGATCGATTCCAACCAAGCGCGAGACAGACGTTTAGCCATTCAGAAAGAGAGCCAATTATACGGTGCGATGGATGGTGCGATGAAGTTCGTTAAAGGTGACGCCATTGCCGGTATCGTTATCACTTTGATTAACATTATGGGTGGTATCACCATCGGTATGTTGATCAATGGGATGGAAGCAATGGATGCGGTTCAAACTTATTCCATCTTGTCCATTGGTGACGGCTTGGTGTCCCAGATCCCTGCGCTTCTAATTTCTATTACGGCAGGTATCGTGACGACACGGGTTACGAGCGATACAGGTAAATCCAATTTAGGTTCGGAGATTTCGGGCCAGATTTTAAAACAACCAAAAGCGCTACTTCTATCTGCAGCCTTCTTAATGGGTATGGCTGCTATTCCCGGCTTTCCTGCCCCTCCTTTCTTAATTTTGGCCTCTGCATTGGGAATGCTAGGTTATGCATTAATGACAACTGAACAAAGCCGTAATACTTCCCAAGCGTTGGCCGGTACGGGCGGAGGTACGATCTCATCCGCTGCTGATGAACCTTCCAGTATTGACACTGGTGTTAAAGGACATAAGGTCATTTCAGGCGGTGGCATTGACAGCTATGCATTAACCCTCCCGGTTATATTAGAAACAGGTAAAGGTTTAAGCCAAGAGATACAAAAAGTTGCTAAAGGAGCAAGCTTCGTGGATCAAATGATTCCCCGTATGAGGCAGGCGCTGTACTCGGACTTAGGCGTACGCTTCCCCGGCGTTCACGTCAGAACAGACTCCCCTATATTGGAAACAGATGAGTATTCTATCCATTTGAATGAAGTCCCTATCGTCAGAGGCAAGGTGTTAGATGGTTATATGCTTACAAACGAAACAGAAGAAAACCTCCGCCGCTACAACCTGCCTTATGTTAGCTACAAAAACTCCTTAGGGCTTCCCTCATTATGGGTGGAAAATAAAAATAAAGAGCTCTTAGACAAAGCCGGCATTAAATATTGGAATGCCCTTGAAGTAATGATCCTTCACCTCTCCTATTTCTTCCGCCATTATGCTAACGAATTCGTAGGTATCCAAGAAGTGAAGGCTATGTTGGAATTTATGGAGAAATCTTTCCCTGACTTGATCAAAGAAGTGACCCGTCTTATTCCGCTACAAAAGATGACAGATATTTTTAAACGATTGATCCAAGAGCAGATTTCCGTCAAAGACTTGCGCACAGTGATGGAATCGTTGGCAGAATGGGCGCAGACAGAAAAGGACACTGTATTACTAACAGAATATGTCCGTTCATCATTAAAACGTTATATTAGCTACAAGTACTCTCAAGGCCAGACAGTCCTATCCGTCTATATCCTTGATCCTGAAATTGAAGATATGGTCAGGGGCGCAATCAAACAAACATCCGCCGGTTCCTACCTAGCCCTAGATCCCGACTCTGTACAACTTATCCTGCAAGCCGTACGCAACACTGTAGCACCTCCTCCCCCAGGAGGCCAACCGCCCGTCATATTGACAGCAATTGACGTAAGGCGTTTTGTTCGTAAGCTTATTGAGATGGAGTTTACTGATATCTCTGTTGTTTCCTATCAAGAGATCATTCCGGAAATTCGCATACAGCCGCTAGGAAGGATACAAATCTCTTAGATAGTATACTAATTTTTGTTTAGGCAAGGAGGCTTTAACACTATGGGTATTACAGGTAATCTAACACAAGGTTTAAACCAAGGGATAATGGCGGATCAGAATATCTCCGCTACCCAGAAGATTCTAAAGCAAGATGCAAACGAAACGATAAAAGACGCGCAGATTGCTGATGTCAATGCAGATGACACTTTAAAAGATACTGAATTAGGGTCAGAAAGGAACGCATCGGTAGCGAAAGCTGCAACTAAAGGATCGGAAAAAGCAGCAAAAGATAAAGATATCAAAAAAGCCATGCAGTCGAGGGTAAACCAGGCTGCAGAAAAAGCTGAAAAAGGCGGAGACGTTAAGTCCAAACCGAGCGGACAACTTCAAGATAAAGCCAACGAATTTGCCGCCAAAACAGCCGGAGAACTTCCTTCCAGTACCTTACTTTCTCTTAACGATGGTATATCTGACAGAGAATCCCCCAAGCGCATTACGGATCTTGTAGAAAATAAAATTAGAAAAGACCGTAAAACGGATTTGCCCGAACACCATCTTGTAAGCGAAGCTCTTAAATTCCTTGTAGACAACGCTTCCGGAGAACGCAAGAAAAACCTACAGCAAGCATTTGATGACCACTATGCGGAACATAAGAAAGAAATTGATTACGGCCTTACCGTCGGTGTATATGCACGTGAGATCGCCATCGACAAAAACGGAAATGTCAGCTCTATTCGGCAGCAGATCAATAATATGATGAGGGAAGACGTTACGACCCACGAAATCTATGACGGATTCGATAAAGCATATGGCACAAGCACTAAAGTCTTTAGTAAAATGAAAGTTTATTTGAATTATCTTGGGGATGAGACTAAGAAAAAAGGAATAGAGCCTGCAAATTTATTGGCTGTGAATACTTGTGTACGTAAGCTGCAAGCTGTAAAAGGTGTATATGACCGCGAGATCACAAACTTTGACGGCGTCCTTAAACAGGCTGCAGCTTTAACCGCTTAATATTAGGAGAGAAGTTATGAAGCTCCCTCAGCAATTAACTCCGGAAAGTATGACAAAGGCTTTCATGGAACTGACTGGAGACCGCTATCCTACTGCGGATAAAGTGCTTAAGCTCGCAAAACAACTGGGTATAGAAAATAGCATTGAACTGCAGATCATCGTCTTTAGTAGATTCCGCGAAGACGTCAGGAAGGTTGCAAGGGACTATATTTTTCGCTCCGTACAGCATAGAGATGATGTATTCAATGCTATTATTGAAGCGTTAGAAGGTTTAGAAGATAGATTAGAGGCAATGGAAGACCAAGAAATGCGCGATGAGCTAGAAAGTGCAAAACGTAGTGATAATAGACCAGCCTCTGCACCTGAAGAAAAAAAAATAGTTAAATAGGAGTGTAGTATGTTAGGCGATGCATTCTCCCATCTTCTGAATGATCTTGGTAAATATATTAATATGAATAATTTACAGCCTAACGAGCGGAACACGTGCATGCTCTCCTTTCCTTCCAAAGATGTGAAGATTCTGCTTATGCCTGACAGCGCTTTACTTAACCTACGCATTATTTGCTACTTAGGTGAAATAGCTCAAGGCAGATATCAAGAAGAAGTCTTTCATGAAGCTCTGCGCGCAAACAGCATTCCCAATCCCCGCTACGGCAATCTAGGATATAATTCCGCAAATAACAATCTTGTCCTCTGGGAGGTCATCCCCTTTGCAGCTTGTAATGGCGCCGACTTAGCTGAATTCCTTCAGAAATATATTGATAAAGCGGCAGAAATCCACGATGCAATAAAAAATAATGCGATACCTAGCTTAGTAGCCCGCACTACCGTTCGCACTGGAGGTCTCTTCGGTCTGCGTTAATCTTCCATTGATTATAGATTTTTAGTGACATTCGTTATCCCTCGCTGCACAATGACAAAAAGTCAGAGCGAGAGGGAGGGATGGCTATGTCCACTTTAACATTGGCGCTTATTCCGGTAAATAATCCTATCCCTTCATCTTCTCCTCCGTCAAAAGACGTGAAGGTTAAAACCACTTCAGATTTTTCCTCCTCACCCCCTGTTGTAGTACCGCAATCTGCATTCTCAAACCTCCACTTTACTCCACGCGAAATCAGTGCTATCACCGCTTCATTTGAGCAATGTGCTGAGATTTCTACTTCACCTGTGGATGCAACAAGCCTTTCTCGTTCACGCAAAAGAGTTAAACGTATCTCGGACGCTAAAATTACCAATGCTACCCTAAGAGGAACACAATCTGAAACGTTCAGCTTTTACTTGTCTGATAAAATCTTATTTAAAACCGTTGCAGAACATCAAGCAGAAGCATTCGAAATGTCTGCTACAATTCATAGACAACCCTTGACGCCTACCTCAGCATACAATGTTGTTAAAAAAGAACAAAGTACGTCCAGCACATCCAGCAAATCCTATATTGTACCCCAAACAGCACGCACTTCCACACAACCCTGCCCGAAAGAGAGTGATAAAAATAGGCTATCGTTAGAAACCCCCTTCTTGAATGCTTGCCTTGTTCACAGTAAAGCCTTTGATAATCTCGACCCCCGCTTTAAGATCGCAGCAACACCCAGAAGAGTTGTGAAGCCAGCACAATATAATAGGCGTCTTCAAGCTTTAACAATGCTTCCATTCGAAATAAAAAAATTGCAGAATGAACTTTTGATACAAGAAGAAAATAAACCCCCCACAGACAACCCCTATCACTATGCATTAGTAAAACTTTATTATGGTCTTAAAGCTTCTGATCCGGTTTATCATTACACTTATACCGAGGAGGAGAAGAAAAAAGGTAATTTGCTCTTTCGGACTTTTAAAAACCTTCTCTCTTCAAAGAAAAAGAACACCGAAAATCTACAGTCTTTAGATCTAACTCACACAATAGCAAAAGAAGTTCCAAACAGTAAAAAATCAAAAATCCTCGTTCCTATAGATGGCAACATTATGACCTCGCAACCTTTGTCTTCAAAGAAAAAGAAGATAAAGAGAGCCACCAGAAATTCTAAGAAAGAACTATCCTCATCTGCTGAAAACAAGCCTGTCGAGAAAGCTTTTGATGTCCGTAGAAATCATGAACTAAGAAGAATTAGAGAGATAAAGGAAGTCAGTATGTTGAATCCTTTATTCAATCCAAAAGATGATATCATCGAGCTAGATGAAGCCCTAATCAAATTGTTTCATAACCAGCGTGCCGTTGTGGAAGACCATTTGAAAGTTGAATCACATCTCGTCATTAAATATCCCATTCCCACACAGTTTACCGCAGAAAAAGACCTCCAAACGATAGCCCAATTTCAAACCCTGCTCTTGCAAACCTACAAATCGCGAGAACATGTCCTTGCGGATTATTTTGAAAATTTTACTCCCGAAGAATCTCTCGAAGAAATAGTTAAGATTATCTGCGGCCAGTATCACACCTGCATTATAGATGTTAATCTGAAGCAATTTTCTGAATCTTCCTATTTTTCAAAAACATTAGAAAAACTCTTCTCCGTTAAAACAAGAAAACTTGTTTATGAAAAGCTTGAATCTATCAACCGCAATTCCCCACGTATAAAAATCACACTTCTCAACGAAACCTACGAAGTTTTTAAAATCGCCAGTGTTTATGCATGCGCATTACTTTTAAAAACCCTCATTTTCCAAAGTACTGAATCTATTTTAAATGCTGTTTCAGAAGGTGTGGAGTTAAATCATTCCAACATATCTATTACAGAGGGTGTGGAAACAGAAAAATTGATCGATTTTAGGGAAATATTAAATCTTTTTTTTGAAGTCCCCCTTCACTTTTATTGCCTTAAAATCAATCCTCAACGACTAAGTCAGTTTCGGTTGTTACACGTTGTTAAGCACTTCAAAAAACGAAAAGCTGAATTGAATAAACTTATCGACCCCGAACTAATCACTAAACTAACTAAAGGTAATCCTGCGGAAAATGAAAAAGCCGTCTTTTCTGTTTTTGGACAAGTGATTCAGTTACATCAGAAAAAATTGATCGAAGCGGCTTCGCCAGTATACTGTAAGCTTCGTCAACACAATGATTTAGAGAAAATCCACTTTCAAATACTTTCACTTTTTGCATTTGAAGAGCTGAAAGATCCAGAAAAGCTGCGAAGATATTCTACGAACTTTATCCAGGTCATTAGATCATTTTTTAATAAAGACGAAACAGCCGCACCACATCCCATTGCTCAAAAACTGATTACTTTCATAAAAGACGATAATAAAATCCTGCATAGGCTAAATGAAATCCGTAAACTCCATGAACAACTGCAAAAGTTTATCCCGCCCACCCCCGTTCCTATCTCTCCTACAGCAATGCATGACACTATGTCAATGGTACTTGCTAATCCGGAAGCATTATGCGTATTTGATGGTGAGGCCTATGTAGATGCTTTTAACCGCATCGCAAAATGTTACAATTTCTTTACTCTCTACAAAGATACGATTGCTCAGCTTGAAAACTGCCTTCAATGGGAAGGACTCATTAAAACCCTTCCTAAAGAAGAATACCGCCAAGCAAAGGTATTAATTAGAAATTTGGAATATGAAAAATTCTTTGCACTATTCATGAAAAACCTCGATAGCCATTATGACACTGAGCTTAAGGCTTTGATTGAATGTTACAAGGGTATTGCGATAAATATGTTGGATATCATTTCTACAAACGACGCGCTTAACGGCAAAGAATTGAATATAGATCTAGTCAAGATCCTCAAAACTAAGTTAAAAATAACCTTTAGTAAAACTGACCGCATCCTGTGGGATAAATATTTCGTAATATTGGAAACGATACAAATATACTTAAAGACATGACAGCAAGAAACCCTAATCCTCTAGAAAATCAGTTGATAGAAAATTCCCCTGCCGCAGCGCATTGGAATAGGATCGGCATACGCAACCATCACGGCATAGTCGTCCCATTATTCTCTTTGCATACAAGGCATAGCTGCGGTATTGGAGAGTATCTGGATTTAATACCTATCATAGAATGGTGCAGCAAAGTGGGTTTGGATGTTATTCAACTTCTGCCCCTAAATGATACCGGTACGGATACTAGTCCCTATAGCTCCGTTTCCGCAATGGCCTTAAACCCTATTCATATCAGTTTACAGGATCTTCCGAGAATTAATGATGATCCCCAGTTAAAAAAGATCCTACAAACACTCCAGCATCCTAAACGAGATGATAGAGTGGACTATCCGGTAGTGCAAAAACTTAAAGACGAATTCCTAAGATACTACGTGAGTCAAAATGAGAAATTTATCACCGCGGAACCGGGTTATAAAGATTTCATTGAAAGCAATTCCTGGCTCGATATCTATACTGTCTACAAGTTCTTCAAAGACAAGAATCATTTAAAATCCTGGGAAGAATGGCCCGCAGATCAACGCGAACCCGACTCGAAAAAATTGACTCGCTGGAAAAAGCAATTTGCCAAGGAAACTCTTTATTATTCCATTCTGCAGTATCTGTGCTTTGCACAGTTTGAAGAGGTGCGTGCACATGCCGAAAAAAATGATGTCTTTTTAAAAGGCGATATTCCCATTTTAATCAATCGCGACAGTGCCGATGTGTGGTTCCACCGTCATTTGTTCGACTTAAATTGGAGCGTAGGCGCTCCGCCTGACATGTACTCCACAGAAGGTCAAAATTGGGGCGTTCCCCTTTATTGTTGGGAAGCAGCTTCAACAGCACTTACCGAATGGTGGAAGCAGCGACTGGAAGTTGCTCAACGCCTCTACCACATATACCGCATCGACCACGTAGTAGGATTTTTTCGTGTGTGGGCGGTTTTACCCGGTCAGGCTGGGCGAGAAGGACATTTTGTACCTGCTGAATGGTACGCTTGGATTCCTGAGGGAGAAAAAAGGATGCGCATGATGCTAAAAGCTTCTCATATGCTGCCTATTGGAGAGGATTTAGGCGCCGTGCCCCCCAATATAAAAGCTTGTTTAGGCCGCTTAGGAATCTGTGGCACCAAGGTTATGCGCTGGGAAAGAGATTGGGATGGAGATAAGCATTATTTAAGCGGTAAAGAATACTCTCCTTTAAGCCTCAGTACTATTTCCACTCATGACTCCGAACCTCTGCGTCAATGGTGGAGAGATTTCCCTGAGGAAGCAAAAGCTTATTGCAAGATGAAAAGATGGGATTGGGGTATGAAAATCACACCTGAACAACAATGGCAATTACTTGCTGATAGCCATAAGTCCAATAGCTTATTCCATATAAATCTCTTGAGCGAATACCTGGAGGTATTTCCCGACATGGCATGGCAAGCGCCTGAACAAAGCAGGATTAATACACCGGGAATAGTATCGGAAAAAAATTGGTCTGTAAGGATCAAACCTTCCGTAGAGGAAATTGTGGAGCATCGGGGTTTGAAAGCGGCACTCAAAAAGCTATTGATAGAATAGTCATTAAAACACAACGTGCGCCCTAAGTCACTCCTGTACAGTACAGTGGGCGACTTTGCATATCTACTGTCTGATGAATCTGGAATAAAAATATAGGACTCTACGAAAGTACAGCCCTAAAAACCGTATTTGCTGCTAAGGTTCGACCAAAAGCGATGGAAGCCTTCCGTATGGCGGAGGCCTTCAAGCCACTCATCCGACAGAAGTTCTTCTGCTGAAGGGAGTGCCTGATTGTTTTCAGCACGTTCCAAATAAGCTAACGAAGCGTTAAAGTCACCCAATAATGAATAGACACACGAAAGATTATAATAAGCAGGTAAATGACCTAATGCAATTGCATGATGAAATTTACCTTCAGCATCTACAAGATATTGATGGGATTGTTTGGGCAAAGCAGGCTCATAAGTTAGTTGTGCCATGTTGATCAAGCTTATCCCCCACTCGCTCCACGCATTTTCGTCATCCTGGTCCGCAATCAAAAGCTGTTTGAAAAGCTCGCAAGATTTTAAAAGGGCTTCTAAATCTTCTGAAGCCTCGCCTAAGTGAGCGTAGGACATGGCCAAGTTATATTTTGCTTGTGCGTAGTCCGGGTCAATTTCAAGAACACGGGTCAACACTTGAATGGATTTCTCATAGTAGGTGGGGTCATCATTGGCATCGCCCAAATAGTCAAAAGCGCAGCCATAATTATATAACCATTCAGGATCGACATACTCGCTATTACTGATACTAAGATCCAAATCGATAGCTAATTCAAACTTCTCTATGGCAGCTTCTAGAAGATCTTTCTCGTTATTTAGGTCTGACATTTTCATCAAGGCAACACCCCAGTCATTCAAGAACTGCGGGGTGGGATGCTCGTTTGTTGCAGAGGCTTTCTTGAAGAATTCTAAAGCAGTTTTCAGGTGTTCTAAATCTCCTTCCAGCTCACCTATTGCAAGGTGGCAAGTCGCTAATCCATATAGAGCATTTAAGCTGGATGGAGAATATTCAAGTGCTTTGCGATAATTATCCATACCTAGATAGACTAGATGAAGATCATTGAAGTAATAGCCTAGTTCATAGCGGCAAAAGCCCAATGAGCACCAAGAATCGACATCTTCAGGATTGGCGTTGATCAGTTCTGTCAGTGTGGATTCTGCATGGCGCAGAAGAGTAAGGTCTTCTAGTATACCGCCGGCCCAGATAAAGGCTTCCGCCAAATGATGGGCAATCGTACTGTTGGAGTTTTGCAGCGTTGCAGCTGTTTCAAGGTGGTCGCAAGCCTGCACAAGGAGATCGGCCTCTCTTCTTAGTTTGCCTTGGTGAAGAAGAAGACGTCCCCATGCATATGTCAGAGTAGCATTGCGCGGTTCTAGAATTTTACAGTGGGAGTACTGCTCATGTGCTTGCCAAAATAATTGACTTTTCCAGGTTGCTTCATAGAGTCTGTGGTAACAGACCCCCAAATTAAATTGTGCGGGAAAAAAGCGTGGATCAAGCCGAATTGCTTTTTGGTACAGTTCTATGACATTGTCATAGACTTCCATTCTCTGGATAAGCTTACCGAATTCAAGTAAAGCGTTAGCGTAATCATTCCAAAAGAAAGGGGCTTTGATATCTTGAAGAGCAGCAGATTTGTATTGCTCGATAGCGCGCGCATAATCGTCTGCTTCACCGGAATGAAGAGCCAAGGCATGCCATATCTGTGCGCGCAGGCAGGCTAAAAGATGATCGCGATGCGTAGTGGCTTCTTTAGAAGAATCTGATGCGCGTGCAAGTAGCTGATCTGCTTCAAAAAGCATTTGAGAGTCATTTTCTAGACGTCCAAGATGGACCAAGGTGGTGCCCCAGATTGTCAATAGGTCGGGATCATTGGGCTGTTGAAGGTTTGCTTTAGAATACCAAGTAGCGGCAGCTCTTAAGGAGTCGGCATTTGTTGTTTTACTCGAGAGGATGTGGGCGGCTTGAGTCATGACTTTAATGCTGTCCGGAGCGATCAATAACGCGCGGTTAAGGAAATGAAGCCCTTGCATATCATCTTCTGCAGCGATTCTCTCGCCGTGACGCACCATTAAAAGTCCTAACAGCTCTTTCTCGTGAGAGGACAAAGAAGAGAGAACCTGCTCATTGTCATAGACTACGGAAGCTTCAAAGTCCTCGTTTTCAAGGAGCTGGGTAAATAACTGGTAATGTGTGTTATCTTTATGCATTTAATAATGCCAAGTGAATTAATTTTACTATTCTACGATATCTCAGTTAAAAAAGCCATAATATACAGAGGGAAAGCAAATTTTAGGCTCCTCCCTTCATTTTCAGATTATGTCAATGTTAAAATCACTTGCAACATTTCTGATAACTCCGTGATAGGTTTATCACATCTTCCCTCATAGCATATGTATAAGGTTGTCTTGTTTTGAATGGGTTTATACTGGGAGAATTCGGGCAATACGTGGTCAAACTGTTCATCTTTCGGATCCTTCCAATGAATTGCCTTGTGCGGCAAATAATGGCTGAATAGAACTTGTTTGATCTCATTAGTGAAATGACCGTCTGAGTTCAGAGCTATAATAAAAGTCGGAGCTTTTTTGTTATAGTAGCGGCAAAGGTTGATAAGATGGAAGCAGTAGCCGGGAGGATAGCCATCTAAATATTTTTTTACTGCTTTTAAGATATCTTCCGCTTGCTGCAGATAGGACGTTCTAAAAGTCATTTGATACAAACGCAGCAAGTTTTCGCAATGGACCGCATTACCCGATGGTTCTGCTCCGTCTGAAAAATGAGATTTACGCAAGATGAGATAAGGATCTTTGCCATCTGTCTGGAAGAAGGCTCCCCCTAAAGCTTTGAAATCGTTCTCCAAAACATCGCATAATTCCATAGCCCATGCCAACCATTGGGTGCCTTGCTCCCCTTCATAAAGGGAGAGAAGTCCACGTATGAGGAAGGCGTAGTCGTCCAAATTACCATAGAAATTCACATTTTCATCGCGATAACGCCGGAAGAGATGCCTCTCTTTCCATAGATTGTCTTTTATGAACTGCGCAGCAGCTACAGCAGCTCTCAGATAACGCTCGTCATGAAATGCAGCCCCGGCTAAAGCCATAGAGTGGATCATCAAACCGTTCCAACTGACAAGAATTTTGTCGTCTTTAAGGGGGCGAGGACGTTTTTGTCTTTCTTTCCATAGAATCTGTTTTTGTTCTTCTAGTAAAACGATAAATTCTTGAGGATCCAGATTTTTCGTGGCGGCAAACTCCTCAGGGCTTTGGTCGATATAGAGAATATTGCGCCGGTCGAAATTCCCTTCTTCCGACACATGGAAATATTCATTAAATAACTCAGGTTGCAGGTCTTTTAAGAAAACATCAATCTCTAGCTTGGTCCAAGTGTAGAACGCACCTTCATACCCTTCGCTGTCAGCATCTTCGGCAGAATAGTACCCGCCTTGAAAGTGTGTAAGAATATGCAGGACATACTGCATGATTTCTTCGGATATCGTACGGTAGAACTGCCTCTTAGTTGCTTTCCACATCACAGTATACGCTTCAATCAGCAATGCGTTATCATAGAGCATTTTCTCGAAGTGGGGTACCATCCATTTCTCATCCACACTATAGCGTGAGAAACCTCCGCCTAAATGGTCATAGAGGCCTCCCCTTTGCATCATTACTAGTGTACGCTCTGCTAAGAAAAGGGAGCGGCTATCCTTAAACTGGGAAGAATAATATAAAAAGAGGGAATTATGGTATCCGATGGGAAATTTGGGAGCGCCTTTTAATCCCCCATAAATCGGATCGGCAAGCTTATATAACATTTCCATAGAAGAAGAGATTATCTTTTTTTCGGGAATATCTACACCAATGACATGTACCGCCTCGCTAAAAATTTCGACGATTTTCTCTGCCTGGGCTTCTATTCTTTCTCTTTCATCGCTATTCCATACTTGTCTAATCCGCTCAATCAAATCTTTTAAGCCCATCATCCCGCGGGCATTGTCAGGAGGAAGATATGTCGCTGCAAAGAAAGGCTGCAAATCCGGAGTGAGTATGACATTAAGCGGCCAGCCTGCAGAGCCGGTAATCATGCTCTGGGCAAATTCCATGTAGAGGCTGTCCACCTCGGGCAATTCTTCCCGGTCCACCTTGATGTTGATGAAAACCTCGTTCATCAATGCGGCAACATCTTCATTTTCAAAAGATTCATTTTCCATGACATGGCACCAATGACAGGTGGCATAGCCTATGGAGAGGAAAATAGGTTTATCTTGCTGCCTTGCCTCTTCGAATGCTTCCTCGCCCCAGGGGTACCAATTTACAGGATTGTGAGCATGCTGCAGTAAATAAGGGGATTTCTCTCGAGCCAACCGGTTAGTGTGTGTGTGTCGTTCTGCCATAGTGTCCTGTTATTCTGCAGTACTTTGTTCAAAGAACATATACTGAATCGTCTCTGGATGCAAAAGTTTTTTTGTCAAATAACCTCTTGAGTTTTTAGATCGTTAGCATTATGACCAATATTATATTTCAGTTTCCTCATTTGAGGTATAGGACACTCATGTATAAGACTCCACCAAGAAAAAAAAAGACCGGTACAAAAACAATTTTTGCCCTTTCTACAATTACCGCCGGTCTTTTAGCACTGCTCACTTATGAAGTTTTTTCCTTCCACGATTCCCCAATAATCCAGGACATAAAGCGTACTCAAAGCAAGCCCCTTATCATTCTTGATGACGAGAGCGAGCAAGGCTATCTCATAGCGGACAATGGATATTCCATTGGTAAAACCCCTCATGTATCCGAAAGAATTGAGACGATCGAAGCTTTGAAATTGCAGCTGCATGACAGTTCCCGTCAGATGAGCGATCTTCGCTCTCAGCTTATGACAAAGGGCACTTTGACGGAGCACCCACGCACCTCAGATTTAAAAAAAGCCCTTGCGCATGCACAAGAAAAATACCGCATTCTTTTGGGAAAAAAGAAAATTATTAAAGATGAGCTAATTGCCGCCAAAGACCAGTTGGAGACTAGGGCGGAGATGTACCGCAATCTCGCTGCTAAGAAGAAAGAAATTAAAGAAAATTATTTTGAGCTTCAAAGAGTCGTTAAGGACAAAGACAGATCCAACCGGGAACTGGCACGTGAAGTTGAAGAATTACGCATTCTACTTGCGAATGCAGAGAATGGCAAACTTGTTTCCGATAGAACTAACACTCTTCTCATCACTCGAGTCCAGGATCTGAAAGACCAGCTTAACCTTGCTGTGCACTATAATAATGCACTTCAAACAGATTTTACACGTAAAAGTGTAGATTTTGATGAGCTAAGCCTGAGGCATGACCATACGGAACATACCTTTAAAAGTATTGTAAATCATCATCTGGTAAATGCCCAAGTACAGCAAGTACAATCAGACCCTCTTGCCAATTCTATCCACCAGTTTGAGCCGGCAGAACAAAGGCTGGCAGTCAATTTTCCCAAAAGCGCACGCCTTGCTGCCGCTCCTAAAGCAGAAGCGCATCTCGAATTGTTAGATCAGTTAGCTTATTTCGAGAAATACGGATATTCCGTCGCCGACAATGCGCCTGCAGCAAGCTCTGCATCACCAAAACAAGCGACTGAAGTTCACGTCAACAATGCGCAGAACCGCATTCAAAAAATCAAAGAAAACATTGTCCAGCATGACCAACAGACAGAAGCTTTAGAACTTTCTAACATAGCCCTAAGAAAAGAACTAGCCGAACAAAAAGCACAGCTGGAGATCTTTGAACAACAATTGATGGAGGCATTAGGTGCCCAAGCACTTAAATCTGAAGACAGATCTTCCGTCGAACTAGAAAAAAAACTATTTGAGCCCTCAAATCAAGAAGTTGCACAATTTCAAAAAGAACAAGAATTTACTGCATTGAAAGCAGCAAATAAGACTCTACAGCTAGAAATTGATACTCAGAAAAATCTAATTGAAAAGTATGAAACGGAAATTTCTGAACTCAGAAACAGCAAATCCGATGATGAAGTGGCTGATAATGATTCAAAAATGCTTCACGATGAAGATGACCTTGACCTCAATCCCCCAGAAGGCCAGCTTGGGCCCGAAAGTGATGAAGAACGCAAATGGACAGATGAAGATAAACTTCTCAATAAAGATATAGAACATCTTCAAAATGAACTGGATGCTTCAAGCACTACCAACGGCGCATTAGAGGACCGTTTAGCTATACTCAACAAACAAATCATCGAGCTTTCCGAACATATCGCACTCAACGACTGGGCAATAGACCATCATCGTTCATCGCATGAAAATGCTCTCTCAGAACTGGAAGAAGCACACGAGAAAATAGCAGACAAAGACAATGATCTTTGCGCTTCCAATTCCTGTAGCGAAACCCTTTCTACTCTAGTCCATAACCTAAATGGACAAATCTCCAGTCTTCAAGCTCAAATCAAAGAATTAGAAGATAAAACCGGAGCATACGAACTGCTCATTGCAGAAAAAGAAGAGCATCACGATGCCTACACGCAAAAACTCGATGAAAAATCACGCGAAATTGATGCGCAATCGCGTGTAGTCATAGCTGCACTACAAAGGAAAGTCTCAGAATTACAACAGAATCTGGCTGAAGCACATTCCTCAGCCGATGCATATCAAGATACCATCTATCAGCTCAATGAAAAGCTTAAAGATGAGAAAATGGCTAAGTATGCAGAATTAGGCAAATTTGAGAAAAAAGTACAAAACCTTAACCGTAAAGTCGCAGTTCTGGATAGCAGCAATAAACCTGCTCCAGGTATACGTCCTGCTGTAAACAGAGCCGTCGCAAAACCACGCAAGGAAAATGCTTCTCAGTTAGCCTATATGTGCTCGCAAGTAGCTAGTGTCGGTTCCTCTGCCATAAATCTATGCAATAAATCCCCGGAAGAACTTCTTAAAGAAGCTCTGAAAAGTCAGGCACAAACCAAAGTTCTTCAAGAAAAGCTAACTCGTGCAAATAATCGTTCCGCCGAACAAGAACACCGTATCAAACAACTGGAAGCACGCTTGCTGAAGGCTGCACGCCCATCAGAACAAGTAGCCGACAATGTGTACGATGAAGAACGCATGGATGAAGAATTCGGGGTTCCCTACAGCTATCCCTACGATTATTACTATCAGCCCCGCACAATCGAAGTGAAGCAGGAAGAAAACATCCATGATGGTGAAAGAGAGTCCAGCTATAGTCAAAAAGAAACCTTAAACGATGATGAAGATCTCGATAACGATCTTGATGATGATGAAGAGGATCTAGAGCAAAATCCAGAAGATCGCTACATGGATATAGAAAGCTATCTCGCTCTGAACGATGATAAAGATCAGGATGCAGATGCAGATCACCATAAAAACCATCAAGACGAAGAAGATCAAGAAGAGGATCATGATCCTTACAACGAAATAGATGAAGATGAGGATGAAGATCCCGATGAAGGCGAAAATTATCATCAATACAGTGAAGAACAAGATGAAGAATTAGATGATGATATTGATGATTTTGAAGACACCGACTCAGATCCCCTAGCCTTAAATGATAAAGAGGAAGAGGAAGATGAAGAGCTGGATGAGGACATTGACAACTTTGATGATACAGATTCCGATCCTTACGCTCTCAGCGAGGAAGATGAAGAAATAGAAGATGAATACGACGAATCTACAAAAGAAGTAGACGACGATCAACAAGCTGCCAATGATGAAAAATATTGGAACGAGATCGCGCAAAATGACGATGTAGATAGCGAAATTGATGATGAACAACCCGAAGATGATTATGACGATGAACTTGCTTGGGACGAGGAAGAAGATCAGAAATTAGATGATATCATCGAAGACTTCGGTAACGTCGATCCTGATCCAAGCCCCCCGCAATAGGTAGGGTCTGTAAAGCGGCATGCAAAAGCATGCCGCTTTCAAATACTTTTGTACTCCCTACGCCTAGGAATAATCCACTTTGAAATAAATCCCAATACCTGCATAACTTATTCCTTTATTGAAACAGCCGGAAATAATTATATGGACTCATTCGTAAACGATAACGTTTTAAGCCATCTAATGGATGAGAAACGGCGCATTCCCCCGCCTCACACATTTCAAATGAAGGCCCATATTCAAAGCCAATCAGTATACGATGATCTCTATCACCAAAGTTTAGATCATTCTGAAGAGTTCTGGCTTAATCAAGCCAAAACCCTAGATTGGTTTAAACATCCCACCATTGCCTGCAATTACAAATGGAATACCAGCCAAAGAGAAATCTACCACAAATGGTTTGAAGACGGACTAATCAATGTCAGCTACAACTGCATTGACCGCCACGTCCATTCCTCAAAACGCGAAAAAATTGCTTTCATCTGGCAGGGTGAAAAAGATAATGATGTACGTATACTCACCTATCAAAATCTCTATGATGAAGTCTGCCGCTGTGCTAATGCCCTGAAAGCCCGCGGAATAAAAAAAGGCGACCGCATCTGCCTCTACATGCCCATGGTCCCAGAATTAGCCATCGCCATGCTAGCCTGCGCCCGTATTGGCGCCATCCATACCGTAGTATTCGGCGGCTTTAGCGCTGACGCTTTATCTCACCGTATGCAAGATTGCGAGACTTCCCTTCTCATTACTTCCAATGTCTCAATCCGTGGAGGTAAAGAAATTTCCCTCAAAGCAATAGCTGACGAAGCTTTGGTGACATCTCCCTCAGTAAAAACGGTAATCGTCTTCCAACGTAACGAAACACCCTGTTCTATGGAAAAAGGGCGGGATGTCTGGTGGCATGATGAACTTGAACCCTGGCTGGGCATCCCCTGTCCACCGGAACAACTCCAAGCAGAAGACCCCCTCTTTATCCTGTATACTTCCGGTTCTACAGGAAAGCCTAAAGGTGTCGTTCACTCTCAAGCAGGATACTTGCTACACTCTGCACTGACACATAAATACTACTTTGATATTCGCGACAGCGACGTCTACTGGTGTACCGCCGATCTAGGCTGGGTCACCGGCCATTCCTACATTGTTTACGGCCCACTCTGCAATGGGGCAACCTCGGTCATCTTTGAAGGGACACCCACATATCCTGCCCCTGACCAATTTTGGAAAGTCATTGAAAAACATCGTGTTTCCGTCTTCTATACTGCACCCACAGCAATTCGCAGCCTGATCCGCTACGGTGAATCCCTCCCCCAAAAACATAACCTTAATTCACTGCGGCTACTAGGAACTGTAGGTGAGCCCATCAACCCCGAAGCGTGGATGTGGTACCACCAGGTTATCGGCAAAGGACGCTGCCCTATTGTAGATACATGGTGGCAAACTGAAACCGGCGGCATCATGCTATCTGCTATGCCAGGCTGCCATACACTCAAACCCGGCAGTGCATGCTTCCCCTTCTTTGGTGTTGCCTCCATCGTCCTTAATGAAGAAGGCATCCCCTGTCATACCGATGAAGGCGGCTACCTTTGTATTACTCGCCCATGGCCAGGTATGATGCGTACGACATGGGGAGATCATGATCGCTTCATCGACACCTACTTTACCCGTTTCAATAATATTTATTGTTCGGGAGATGGCTGCAGAAAAGATCCCGAGGGCTATCTTTGGCTCCTTGGGCGGATAGACGATGTCGTTAATGTCTCGGGCCATCGCTTAGGAACAGCCGAGATTGAAAGCGCGTTGGTAAGCCACGAAGCTGTTGCGGAAGCTGCTGTGGTTCCTATTCCTCATGAAATCAAAGGACAAGGCCTATATGCTTACGTAATCCTTGTCGAAGGGGACCATGATACTGCAACGTTAAAACACCAACTCGTAGAACACGTTCGGCGCGAAATAGGCCCCATTGCCATTCCTGATAAAATCTTATTCGTCAAAGCTCTGCCTAAAACGCGCTCAGGAAAAATCATGCGAAGGATTTTGCGTAAAATAGCTGAAAAAGATTTTCACAACTTAGGCGATACCAGCACTCTAGCTGACCCCCAAATGATGCAAGAGTTAATGAACCGCGAGGGATGAAAGAGCAAATGTGGATGAAAGAAGCCCTAGCCTTAGCGGAACAAGGGCGTTTACTCGCCCCACCCAACCCGTGGGTTGGGTGCGTAATAGTAAAAAACAATCTCATCGTGGGGCGCGGCCATACCCAGTCCCCAGGAAATAGCCATGCCGAAATCATGGCATTAACAGAAGCAGGCGTACAGTCGGAAGGGGCAGATATGTATGTCACCTTAGAACCCTGCTGCCATTGGGGAAGAACCCCCCCCTGTGTAGAGAAAATCATCCGTGCTGGTATAAAAAGAGTTTTTACATCACTCAGCGACCCTGATTCCCATGTACAAGGCAAGGGTATTGCAATATTGGAACAAGCAGGCGTGGAAGTACATGTAGGGTTGTCTGCGGAAAAGGTAGAAAAACAGCTCAAAAGTTATCTCCACCATCGCCGTACTGGCCTGCCTTATACCATCATAAAAAGCGCCGCAAGCATAGACGGCAGGGTTGCAGCAAAAGATCAGTCCTCCCAGTGGATAACAGATGCCAGCGCAAGAGAAGATGTTCATCTATTAAGGGCGCACTGTCAAGCAATCATGGTAGGCGCAGGTACAGCTAGAATAGATAAACCTCAACTGACTGTCCGCTCGGCTTCGCTAAAAATAGAGAAACAGCCGCTACGCGTTGTCTGTGATGCATGGGGTAAATTAGCGCCTGAAGGGCCACTTTTTGATGTTACTGCCGCACCTACAGTTATTTTCACAACCACAGAATGCCCCCAAGAGGTCCAAAAAGCATGGTTGGATCACGGCGTCGAAGTCGTTGTTGGAGAGCTTAGAAATAATGGAGTGGAGCTGAATGCCGTTCTTAAAAACCTGGGTTCCAGGGGAATATTACAGTTATTAGTCGAAGGCGGCGCTGCACTGCAATCAACATTTATTCAAGAAGGTGTCTTTCAGGAGCTTATAGTATATCATGGAAATTGTCTGTTGGGTAATGAAGGGCTTCCTATGTTCTCAAGCCTACCTGTCGACAACATCCAAAATGCGATCCGTCTTAAGCTTATTGAAAGTCAAAATCTGGGCGTCGTTGTCAAATCAACATACCTCCCTCTTTAATTTTGTTTTGTTTCAATTAAGCGAAACGTTCCCTAGCATAGGAGCGCTGCGATGTGTCCGGCTGTAAGGACAAGTCACCGCACTCCTATACTAGGACAAGGTTAATTCTGATGATAATCCTATAATATTCTTAGGAGATATCCTTTAAGATATGTACCCTCAGGATGGAATATACTTACGGGATGATCTAAGCCATGACGTTGTTTTTCAAGCACTTGCACGATGCGTCCGCTTTCTAATGCTGCATCGAAAAGAATTTTTAAGAACGCTTCATCGGAAATCGGCTGCGAGCAGGAACAAGTCAAAAGCAAAGTCCCGGGTTTAGCTTTGCACATCGCCATTTTATTCAAATCACGATAGCCCTTAGATGCGTTTTTGATATCTATTTGTTTTTTGGCAAAAGCTGGAGGATCCAAAATAATCAGGTCATAATCCAGCGAATCATCTTTCAAGAAAGTGAACACATCTACTGCATGATTATTCCAGAGAGCATCTGTCTTATTCGCCTTTAAGTTTACTTCTGTTTGCTGAATAGCTTTTTCCGAAACATCTACACTGTCTACTTTAAGGCAGCCGCCAGCTAATGCGTAAACGCTGAACCCTCCAGTATAACAAAAGCAATTAAGGATTTTGTGACCTTTCGAAAGTTCTCCAATACGCTGACGCATAGGACGCTGATCTAAAAAGAAACCTGTCTTCTGTCCCTCGATAATATCTACGAAGAAAGTATGGCCATTTTCTTTTATCTCGACCTGAGCAGGGACCTTACCATACAAACACCCTGATTTATCCTTTAATCCTTCATATCTGCGGGATGTACCTGAGGATTTTTCATAAATGCCTTTCGGATTAAAAGCTTTTACTAAGCTCTCTATAATGGTTTCTCTTTGGTGATCCATTCCTAAAGTATGGATTTGCACGACTAAATAATCTGCATACTTGTCGACTACAAGACCCGGCAAGCTATCGCCTTCCGCATTCACTACGCGATACGCGTTGGTGTCTTCAGAAATCCACTGCTTTCTTAAATCCATCGCTTTCCCTATTAACTCCCCAATCACTGTGGACGGGTTAGATTCTGGAGAAAAGGAAAGGATACGTCCGATAATATTTGTCTTACGGTTGAAATATCCCCAAGCTAGAATGTTTCCTTGAGCATCGGCAATGGGGAGAATAGCTCCATCAATAAATTCCGGGAGGCTATCAATAGCTCCTGAAAAAATCCACGGGTGTTTTCTAAGTAGAGGAACTTCTTTTCCGGGCTTTAAACGTACAACTGAATTTTTCATGTGATTTCTTTGAGAAAAAAAAGCCAGCATATCACAAGCTGCCTTAAAAGAAAAATCATCTCTGATAGATTCCGATCAGTTCACTTTTCGCGATGATATGCCCTTCCATTGCCTCTTCTACCGCCTGTTTTTTGGCGCCTTTACTTAAGTTTAAGGTAGCGTCTAAAGCATACAGTTTAAAGAAATAGCGATGCGGCTTTCCCGGTGGCGGAGAAGGACCATTCCACACTTGATAGCCATAACTATTGGTTCCCTGCGATTGGAGATTAAAACCCTCATGTAAATTTGTCGAGGTAGAGGGGATATTCCAAATAATCCAGTGGTCGAATGTACCGCGCGGTGCGTCGGGGTCATCTACGATTAGAACAAAGGATTTAGTGTCATGGGGAGCGTTTTCAATGCTTAATGGAGGGGATATATTTTCAGCGTCTGCTGTGTACCTTTTAGGGATAATATCTCCATTATGAAATGCTTCGGATTTTAGTTGCATGTTCTTACTACCTTTAACCCCTGGTAACGACTTAATCTCGGGATTAATATGAATCAAGCCGGTCGTTTTCGACTCCTTTAATACGAATGCGTTTAGGTTCAACAGTAGAACGTTCAAAATCATCCAACAACTTGATATGATTATTAATCGCCCGTAAGGAAACAATGAGTTCAGTTACACGTATTTGCATATTAGGAATCTGGTCTATCTTAGCTAATAATCGATTTATCTTTTTCAGTTCATTAAAAACTTTCTTGGGAATATTCCCTTCCATGGATGCGCGCATATCTTCTCTAAATACATTTGTACAGTCATCTTCAACTGCATTTAATGCGGTGATAATCGCTTGGATTTCTTCCTCGGGTATTTTTGAGGTTTTCACTTTGGTTTTAAACTGGTCTACTTCGGTCAATAGGGCATTAAAATCTCTTTCAAAATCATTACCAGCTTTTTTTATACTAGACATAAAGACTCCTTAACCTGTGTAATATACTATTATCAACTAGCAAAAATGATGCCACAATGATGATCCGACTCCTTTGCTTCTTTCTAATCTTATTTTCACAAGTTATTGGTTATCAAAGACCTGAAGGAATATCCCCTGAGCTTTGGGACGAACTTAGCCCTTATTTCCTCCCCCAGGATCACCCTAGTAAATCCACATTAGATACTATTTTCACTTCATCTAAACCTTTGTCCGATCCGGCTAGCTTAAAAAAAATAGGCCTAATCCTCTCCAAGCCTCGTAAAAGTGGAATGTATGTAGCTTCCCATAAGAAGCTTAAAGAACATAAATTAAAAATCTTCCTACATTCCCATCCTGCTCCGGAATGGTGGTCTTTCCGCCGACGCATCGAAGGTGCCAACCTTATTCGCGATGCGATAATTGCACATGAATATGGGGAAAGGTTCAAAGTTCCTCAAAAATGGTTATATCCTCTCCCCCCAACGGAAATTCAAACAGAAGGCGTGCAAAAACATTTTGTGTTAGTCGTTGAAGATATGCATATCTCTGCGAAGTTAAGTAATGGAAATTACTACAGAAACAGCATCCGAAGAGGTACTCTTTTTGCACTATACACTCTGGTCCAAGAAAACCTGCTCATAGACTCCATACACATCGATAATATTCCACGCTGCATGGACGGTAAAATAGCTTTTGTAGATACAGAACACTATATGGTTGAAGATACCCCAATAAAGTGGTTTAGGTTGCAGGAAAACTTAAGCACTTCCAACAAAAAATACCTCCAAAAAATCCTTGATGGTAAATAGATCATGACAAAAACAAGTTGGGAAAGCGTCGGCGTTTGGTATCAAAATCTCGTAGGTGAAGAAGGGCATTATTACCATCGTACCACAATCATGCCGGGTGTACTTCGACTTATGGATTTAAAACCGGGCGGAAAAGAGAAAGTCCTGGATCTGGCCTGCGGACAAGGGATCGCTGCACGCTGCCTTCCTCCTAAACTTGTCTATACCGGGGTCGATGCTGCAGCATCCCTTATCAAGTTCGCTCAGAAAAATGCACTTCCTTCCCATGAATTTATTCTTTCTGATGTCACAAAACCCCTTAAACTGCCCCAAAAAGACTATACACATGCCCTTATTGTATTAGCCCTCCAAAATATGGAACACCCTCAAGTGGCTATTCAAAATGCGGCAAAGCATTTGGCTCCAGGCGGAAAACTTATCCTGATATTAAACCACCCCTGCTTCCGCATTCCTAGGCAAAGCAGCTGGGGAATAGATGAAGCAAAGCATCTTCAATACCGAAGGACAGATTCTTATCTATCTCAGATGAAAATCCCTATTCAGATGTCCCCCGGTAAAGGTCAGGAATCATCGACAACATGGAGCTTCCATTATCCCCTTGCAGATCTAATCACCTGGATGGTACAAGCCGGTTTTAGAGTTGATGCAATGGAAGAATGGGCGTCAGACAAAAAAAGCACCGGCCGCATGGCCAAGATGGAAAATAGGGCGCGGGCCGAAATTCCTCTCTTTATGGCAATCCGGGGGCGCATACCAGACAACACCTAGCTTCTTTTACAAAGTCTAAAAGGTGGAAATATGGCTTCAGTTTCTGGACAAGGCTTTCCTCACAGTTCCACTACTCTACCTCCTCGTCTTGATATGTTCCCTGTAACAGAAGTTATCGCTGAAGAGTCCATACAAGAGGAAAAACCTGTGGAGGAAACACGTGCTGAAAAACAAGCGCGCCTCCAAAAAGAAGCCATACATACCGCTTGGAGTATTGTCTCACGTCTTTTGGATGATTTTGGTCCCAAGATTATCTTAGATCAGAGCCCTGCGGTTTCTTTCGTTCATTTGCAGCTAAAAAAATATTTGGAAAATAACAAAGAAGAACTTTTTGCTCCCTTAGTGATCAATAAACCGGGATCATTAAAAAGCCATGAAAAAGTGCTCTTGCAACATACAATCGAGCCCTTAGCGCTTTTTTTTGAAGACTACAGCAATGCTCGTGAGGCCTATGAGGCCCACCTCATTAACGTTGATACCTCTGAAAAAGAACCTTCCAAAGAGGCCATTTTAGACGATAATCCTTCAGGTGCCTCCCCGCTGGATAAAGGAAATATCCCCGTCAAAATTGACTTTGAGAACTTTTTTAGGGAGGCACGTACCTCATCCCAGCATACACTTCCGTTTGAAAGTGATAGTATCGCCAATCTTCAACTTTCTCAAGAGCTTGTCATATTTTTCCGGGGACTCTTCTCTATTGCATTACCTACTAAACCAGAATTAGGCGAGGCTCTAGCAAATATCCTATCGCCTGTTGCACTAGTGCTTTTAGATAATGCCCTACGCCCTGAAAACATCTACCTCTGCATAGAGCGCTTAGCTGAGAAAATTTCGGACTCGCGCAGTGGGACAGAAGATAAACCTGTTTATGTAGATTTGCAGCAATTGAATGACTTGTTAGCACCTGTAAAAAGTCTTCTTCAGTCAACCCTAAAGATCATGAATATCCCCCCTGCAATTAAAGGGCTCCTAGGCTATTCAATCGACACAATTTCGCACTACATAAGCACTTTGCTTCTCACAAAAATCGAAAAGTCCAAACAGTCCGAACTATCAATTCATCCCTTTCAACTGGTGGAAAAGCTTCTTTATACAGAAAAAAATGGCAAACTCGAAGTAGACGCCTTCTGGCAAACTACTGAAGAAACAAAAAAAGAGATAAATACTAATTTGGAAGGCTCTTTAGAGAATGCAATACGTTTATATTTCAACAGCTTGTTATCGAAAATGCCTCGTACAATTCCCACTGTCCTTGCCGACTCCTGCCTATCTCTTGAAATACACAAGCACCTATTGTACCTCGTCAAAAATCCGCTGCTATTAAAACTAGCCCTTTTGGATATTATCAACTCAAACTGCAAGGCCTTATCCCATATAAAAAACCATACCTTCAACCAAGTAAAACTACTGTCCAGCATATCAAAAGACAGTGATTTACAAGCTCTTTTACGCGAAGAATACAGGGCGCAAAATCGCACAAATCCCTGGGAAGATTTTGAGCTTGTCTATACTGAAAAGAAAAAACGGCCAACTATTATTGAGGAAGCTTTTAATAAGTTCTCACGCCTAATACTTGAGACTACCCATCCCTCATCTCCTCCAAAACGGGACACTATTATTCAAAACGTCACAAAACAAGAAAATTGGGTTGAATTGTGGAAGAATCCTTTAAATCCGCATCAGAACCGCATTTGTACTGGAAATCAAATTAAAGCCCTGGGATTTGCAAATGATCTTTTTGAACGTATTGTCTGCGATTATCTTTTAGCTCCTAGTAAAGCTACCACACCTGTCTTACGCTTTGCACGCTCGAAATTATTAGAGTTTGTATATTCACAAGGTTCGCAATATGTTGCCCCCTTGGCCCTTAATGATCCACGCGCCCTCAAATTAGATGAAAAAATCTACTTAATCCATCTCTTTAGGCAAGCCAGTCTATTCTTTGAGGATTATGCTCTAGCACTAAGAACACTCCGCGATGCAAAACAAAATGTTACTGAAGAGGCTCTTCTAAGCATTATACTACAAGCAAGAAGCAAAAAAGGGATAATGACTCCCGCTATTACTTTAAATCCACATGAAGCTATTTTCAAAAAATTGATGGGACTTCAACTGAAGTTCAGCATCCTCTTGAGCAAACAGTCTGAACAAGGGACTTATACGCGCTCTATACAGGATATCGGCAGGGACATACTTATCGCAGGATCCACATTGGCACTCATGGAATTCCTGCTCGATCCGAACTATATTTTATATCTGATACATCGCATATCGACGGAAGATATAGTGTGGGATATTGGTTTGGAAGAAAACTTTGATAAAATATCTAATGACGCAACCTTTGTGCGCTACTTGCAGGAACCCATCGAACGCATAATTAAATCAACGATCTCCATAGGTAACCCAGGCATTATTTTTGATAGTCTCATAGGAATTATCCTATCTCTAGTTTCAACATGGAGTATAGACGCTACAGAAGCAATGCTTCAACAAATCAATGAAATGCTGATGTCAGATAACCGCTCAAAGCCATTTATTATTTTGAATTTCATCTTTTACAAAATGGGCGGCATTAAACCTGAACCCGTATTTAAAACAAAATCAGAAAGCGCCCCCCTTTTCAATGCACAAGACATTCATGATAATTTGCTGAAAAGAATGGAGGAATTTCTTACAGAAGAGATTAGCAAGAAGAACTTCACCGATAAAGTGATGTTAAAGGCTGCAAAATCACTTATCAATGACTTCTCTCAGAATTTAATCAAAGAAATTATTTTATTAACCCAACAAACGAAAATTTTCAATTTGCTGGTTTGGGATTTATTGACGGGGGTAGACTACTCATTAGATAATCTTATTAAAAACTTAAGTCATAATATTTAGTAATAATTTTACAAACAACTAAATAACTATAAAATGCCAACTTGAACAGCAATTGCTTTTTACTCAAATTCGATCTTAAGTAAACTTAATAATAGTTAAATTCACAATGTTGAATCACGGCGCAATGGCGCAAGAACCCTTTTTATCTTCAACGCTTTGAAAATTAACATGAGTCTGAAAATTAATTATTAAGGCCTGTGTACCTTGTTATCGGTGCCAAAATCATATTTTTCATAATTAGATTTTAAATTATTGAAAAACTTATCCATACGTTTTCGTAAATAAAAGCCCATCTTTGAGTCCCTAGTATTCTCTAATAATTGTAAACGTTCTTTGGCTTGTGCATGTGTAAGGTTAGGCTCTTTTTGCTCATCAATAGATTTCATGTATGTGTTTACACTTAAGATCAAATATTTATAAATATCCTCTCTTAGTGACTTGCTATTCATTAGAAATTCGTTATGCGGATCATTAAATATTTCAAGTAAGACATTCCATGTCTGAGCATCAATGGGATCACCTTCCTGCACCTTTTCTTTGAGTTTCTTGATATAGTCTGAGAACCACAAATGTACTTGAGCAGCAATTAATATATGGGGTTCCACATGATATTTTTTTGTAAGCTCTAGGAGGGCAATTACATTATTTTCATCTATTGCAAGCTTTCCATCGTACATAAACTTAACAAGCTCTAAGAAGGCTTCGGACTCCTCTTCGTTAATTGTAATTTGTGGTAAATTTGTCTCTCTAAGTCCACTTGTAAAAAAAGATCGAAAATATGTCGATTGCCCTAAAACACTTTTATGGAGTCTTAGAGTTAACCCAGCTGAAGGACTAGATGTCCCCCCTGATGCTTCAGTTGAAGGATTGACCAATACGGTAATATCACTCGTTTTAGGGTCATTAAATTCATAATTACTTTTCACATGCTCTCTAGTCTCATTATCAATGGATAATATCTCTTTAGCTGAAAGCCAGCCTAATTCATGACTAGGGTAAGATAACAAAGTAAATAAGCTAGAACGTACTGAACCAATAAATTCATTCTTTTTTGTCTCATCAAGAGTTGCTAATTCTTCTTTTAGCTTTCTAGAGACTATTCCCAGTGAAAAAATGTTGTGAGCAAGATAGTTTTTCAGTCCTTCAATACCTATCTTATCAGCCACATTAAAAGATTTTTGATACAGAGCAATAACATTTAAAAGGTTCAAACTGTTTATTGAACTTCTAGAATAGACATCCTCTGTATTGAAGGTTCTTCCCCCTTTAGGATGAGAACTACCCACTTGATAAAAAATATATTTGAACAGTTCTTGACCTTCCTCAGGTGAAAATAAATTATTATTAAAAAGTGCAGCAATCATTTTAAATTGTTCATTTTTGGGATCTATTTCTGCCATTTTCACTGCATACTTTTTAACAACATCTAAATAATGCTGACGGCCATTACTCTTAAATATTCTATCTTCCAAATCAGGCAATGGAGATGTTGTGCACAATATACAAGTGTTTTTAAGTAGTTGTGAATAGGCTTCACCTGCAGATACACTTAAACCTAACTCTATTGCATCACCCAACATAAGATCGATATCTTTGGGTTTAACATTAAGAGCCCTCGCTTGATCATATACAAAGTCTGTTTCATTCCGGGTTAATTTTTGATCATCTGAAATCACCAAATCGGCTCTCACATTCATAAGAGAAACTATTTTCGCTTGAAAAACTGATTCGCAAATTTTCAACGTATTTATTAAATCAAGTTTTTTACTTTTTTCGATGAATTCCTTGAATTCTGAAGGAGTATTTATAAGATTCTTGAGATATTCCTTCGTGGATAAGGCATCTATTGATTCAGAAAATTTTTTAATTTCATCTTTTAGGTTTTGGTTATCTAGTTCGTTCAGCTTATGTAAAAACCGAACTTTATTTAAGTTCATTGTTCCATTGGTAACATGGCGAATGCAGCTTTCTTTAAGGGAAGGGATGTTATATTTTAAAGAAAGCTCGTAAAACTCTGAAAAATTATCATCATTTACACTGAAATAACCTGTTTGGAGACCTTCTTTAAACAACTTCTTAGTAGCTAAGGAAACTTCATCTCTAGAAAATTCATTATTTTCTCTTACTACTGCGTCGACCATATTAAAGTGATCCTCTTGATCATCTTCAGGATTTTGGACGCTGAAAGGTATAATTCCCCTTAAGAGATAGTTTTCCACTTCATAATTTTGAAAAAAATTACTACTAGAGTCTTTTAGAGTATTTACAAGTTCCGACCATTGCTTTTTGGCTTCAAAAGCTTTTGGTTGTGAAGTTGATATCTGGATGATAGCTGCCTTGATGGCATTCCATTGATCTCTATATGAGCTAGATAAGGAATTTATCTTTTCTTGAATGGACTGTTCTTTACCTTTAAACTGTTCCAACCATGAATTTGATCCAATAACCTTCTCCCTAGCAGCTAAATAGCTATCGAACTCTCTTAAAAAGGCGCTCTCACAGAAAGCGATAGCATTATTATAAGTATATTTTGCAAAAATCTGATAATACCGTCGCTCTGGTAAGCTAGGGACTGTGGGGTTATTAAGTATCTGATAGGCTGTAACTAGTTGCTGCATTTCCAATTCATTGAGTTTTTCTTTATTTTTTAAGCTGTCAATGACTTTTAAAAGGATATTGTATAGCTGAGGATGATTGAGAAATTTTGAATCTTTAAGTAGCTCCCTAAATGATTCTTTTTTCCCATCAATAAAAGTTTCTCCACTTGTCAATGCATTATACATATAAATTTCATCATATTCACCATTCAACAATGAATTTTCCACTGATTCTAAGTTTTTTGGATCGTTAGCATCAAAATGCAGAAGGTTTACAACTTTCTCAACGATGCCTCTCCAAGCAGCTTGAACTTCATCATCACTACTGCGCATCATACTTTGTGTAAGAACACGCAATCCTTTCTCACTCAGGGAATTTTCTCTATTTGGGCTGATTTGATCTAATTGATTGAGTCGCAGAATAATCTTTGAGCCTTCATTGGTTATTTTCTTTTCAATATCTGTTGTAGGTTTATTGATGAGCTTATTTCTGATTGAGATAAATTTTTTAAGGTTCTGTATGAATTTCTTCTCGCAATCCTTAAGTATATTTTCATAAGTATTTATGGAGTCTTCATTGCTTTTGCTCTCCACCAAACTTGTCATTTTTGGATTATTTAATAGAGTATAACCCCGAACCAGTTGTTCATATTTTTCAGAGTCTGTTCCGGAAAGATCTTTAGATAAACTAATGCATGTGAGCGCTACTTGATAGAGTTCAGGGTTTTTAATGAAGTTATCGTCGTTTATGAGTTCATAGAAGTATTTGGTGTGACCATTAACAACTATACTACCTTGATTAATTGCTTGCTGAAGTTCAGTTACATTATAAACATAATTTTCGCCTACTGTATTATCAGATACTGAAGTCATAATACCTCATAATTAATAGACATTTATTTTTCATCTTTATTTAATTGTAGCAATTATTAATTTTAGCGATATTAATTAAATAGTTTATTCATCATTTAATAAACCAGCGTCACCGAGGGTGTTTAAATGTAAATAATTGATAGTTAAATCTTTACACGTATCAATCCATCAAAATTGTTAACTTAATCCCTTAGAGTTGGGTTTTGACTTACGTGAAACTTTCCTCTTGTCGGTGCTCTTATTGTTTTATACTCCCATTAAAACGCTAGAGATTCTATACTTTTTTGCTAACGATAATAAATTTTTTCAATAGGAGATTGATTATGTTAGGTGGAGTATGGGGCTTTGCAAGGAGAGCAACCGGTCTTTATGACATTTATGATGGAGTAAAGAAACTCGCACATTGCGACATAGATAGAGGTGGTAAAAGCGTTGTTTGGGGTGCCTGTAAGCTAGGCTTAATATCTACAGTAGTATGTCAAATTATCTATCTTTCCCAAACTGAAGCTCTTCACGAGAGGCAATATCAAATAAATGTTTTAGATGAGGAAACAATCGAATGTTCATCCGATGAGTTTACCCAACAGCTAAATCAATGTTTCAATGTAGCATTGAGTTTTTTCAGATTTGAAGAAACAGTAGGCAAAAAACTATTTTTTGAGACGTTAAAAGAGGAATGTTTTCAATTGACTAAGCTTGTGAGCTCCTGCGCAGAGACAAATACTCGTATGCTAAATTTCCGCAACTTTGTTATGTCTTTGGCCGATAATGTTTAAGATAACAAACTCTATTGAGGTTATATTGAGCAATATAATCATAAGCTTAAATTACAATAATGATCAAAAAATTCCTTTTACTAATCACCCTTATTTTTGTTTCATTAAAGGGTGTTTGCACAGCTAGCTCTAATGAAAGCCTTCTTGCCCAAGCAGAAGCATTAAGAGAAGAAGGTAAACACTCGCGGCTCTAAATTTCTATAACGAAGCACTTGTTGATTTTCAGCAAAATCATAACTACAATGGGGTTTTGAAGGCTTTAGGTGGTCGATTAATCTCATGGCAACATCTCTACAATCAAGGATGAAGGCTAAAGTTGATGATAGACTTATCAACTAGAACAAAAGCTCGCTCTTCGGATCATTAAGTTATTCTCCTCTATTCCCAATACAGTCGAAGCTCAAGTACTAGGCAAACAGTTATTACGCTGTGGTACTTCTGTGGGCGCTCATTTTCGTGAAGTGTAAGAGCTAGAAGTAAAGCTGAATTCGTATCTAAGATTGATGGAGCCTTGCAAGAGCTTGAGGAATCAATCTATTGGATGGAAAAAATCCTAACAAAATAGGGAAGATTCCGTTGTTATTGAAGTTTACTCAGGGTCTCATGCAGAGAAAACAGGAAAGTTTCGCATTGGAGATGCCATTATAGGAATTTCTCCCAATAACACTGAAACTGAAATAGACGCGGTAAAAATGCCTATATCTCAATTCTTGGCTCTTATCTTAGGCGAGAAAGGAACAGCAGCCCGTATTAATGTCCAACATCTCGATAGAAGTTACGAAAATATTGTAGTTGAAAGAGGGTAATGTAAGGCCAACCCTATTCCCCTTCCTACCAGAAATATCAGATCCTTAATTTCCATTTTGTACGTGTATATGCAAGACGAAAACCCTTTTTCTCAGCATTTTTTTGAGACTGACTACCGGGACTTGCTGCCATCATAGCGATAGAACAACCATGATCTGCCGCGTAGCTTAAACGTGCATCGATTAATGCATTTTGCGCTCCACGGTTACGCCCTTCCATAATTGTGCTATCTCCAGCTAGGAGTGCAATATCATTATCAATGTAGAGCATTCCTGTTGAGATAGGCTTGTCATTTAGATTTGCAAAAAATGACAGGACGCCTCGGCTCTGGGTTGCTATTTGGGCAAACTTGTAGATGAATTCATATAGGCCAGGGGCTTCGGTGCTCCAACCTTTCGCACTTGTTGAGGCCCAAATTTCCTCTTCACCTTCTAGCATTTGTCGTGTGGCGATTTCAGGATTAAGTTGATACGCAGAATCTTTCTTTAAAAGAGGTTTATAAAGGATGCTTGTCAGCTCTACAGGTTGATAACCGCATTTACATAAGATATCCATATGAGAGGAATCAGCCATCGGGCTTACTTCATGAAAGATGGGGGCTGAGAATCGTTGGTAAAATTTCTCTAATTTTTCAATAGTCTTCAAAGATAATTTTTCAAATAATCCGAGCCCAAAGGTTTGTGTAAGAGGAGATTCTAATCCATCAAACATTGCATAGGTTCCCTCAACTTCAATCCATTCCGCCCCGCTATCAGGAAACATTCTTAAGCGGGAATGCACAAACTCTGCATTATAACGGGCTTCTGTTTTTTCAAGTTGTTGAGAAAGGGCCTTATCCGAGTAAATTTTCATATATTTCCTTTCTTTTTTCTTCGGATTTTTGGTTGCAAATTCATGCGGTAGTTTTTTCGGTTCTTGGCCTTAAAGTCTTTGTGAATTTTTGAAATAATTGTAGTGGGAATAGATAAATTTTCTCATTTGAAAGTTCTGAAATCGTCCAACCGCCTCCACTTTTCCTTCCATCTCCAATATTCATCATGCAAATATTAAATTTATTTTTTAATAATAAATCTTGCCGTTTAAAACCGATGCTACACTAAAGATTAGACTTTATAGACAGCCTCTTAGCCATGCAATAACTCTCTTACATAAAGTTTTATAACCTCATAGACAGTATCTTTGAAGGGTTTTCACCTGCTTTAAGCAATAGATTTATGATTCCAGGAAGCTTTTCTTTAGAGCTATAAATTTCTTTCATCCACGGTTCATCAAAAATAGGCTTATAAATTTTGAAAGACAGCCCTCTTCCTGAAACATAACCCCATTCAGGTGAAAAACCTACGTCTACGGCTAAGGATTTAATAAAGGTAAGTAATGGTTTACGACGTGATGATGTACCAGCTCCCATGCATTTGCTAAAAAGAGTTATATAAGGATTTGCTTTTCGAGCATCTAAATTGTTAAGGGTGTTTTTTCTATCCACTAGCGAATAACGTGCATGCCACTCATTTAGCAAATGATTATCTGTATTTTTTAAAGCCTCCATAAGGGATTTGTAACAGTTACTATTATCTAAAACTACTATAGGCTTAACCTTTTCAACTACATTTCCAGCATTTAATTTCGCTGGGTTATCGAGGGATACTAACACACAATTTTTCTTTAGATTCTCCAAAGCCTTAGCTGCTTTAAGGTTAATTCTATCTACAGCCTCCGAAAGCAGTCTTAGCCCTGCTCTTGCTTGTTCCTTTGTTCTAATGCCTTCTTGCTCCTCTCTCATGCGTTTAAGTTGCGTCACAACACCCTCATCTTCTTCATCTAATTCTGCTGAAGGGAGGGTCCTCTTTAAGGTGTTATTCCTGGGGCTATCTGGTGGAATAGGGCTAAGAATCTCGTTCCAACTACTTGTCAAAAGTTTGTGAAGAGTCTCCCCGGTAATAACTCGACCTTTAAAAGTAAATGTTTCTATACAGGAAAGTTCGATGACTGAACTACTAATTAACGTTTGTATGCAGGGAGCCCGTGGAGGAATTCTAAGAGAGGGTTGCATTAATATATTTTCTGCAATTCTCCTGTTTATTTTTTCTAATTTAACATCATTACAGTACTCTTTAGCATCTTCAAGGTCTTTTATGGCTGCATTAAACGTTTCCACTATTTCTTTCATGACTTCGAAGGCACTTTTACTTAGAGCCTGATATCTCCTAAAACCCATTTCTTGTTCTAAAAAAAGCCATGCAAAATCTGTTTGAATATGTTTTCCAAAATCGGGGGGAATCTGCTGCTTCAACTTAACAATATGCTGAAGTTTGTTAGGCAATACTATTTCAAAAAAACTTCTCGATCTAACTTCTAACTGGTCAGCTGTCAAAGCTTCCTCATCCATAAGCTCTGCCGTATGCAACAGGTACTTGTCCAACACCATTACCAGCCTAATAGGATCCACCTCATGATCTTTAAATCTATAGATTAGGAGGTCTTTCCTTGAAGAATCTAACAAATGATTCAGCTGAAGGGAACGCTCTTTTAACTCGCGCTGTTTTCTCGAGCTATCTTTATGGTGTCTTTTAAGAAATTCAATATCTAGTTTTGCCAGATGGCATTTAGTGAAAAATGAAGTGACTTTTTTAATTAATTTGCTTCTAATATCAAAATAATCCTGATACTGAGTCTGGACTACTGCATCGCTAAAGGCTTTATTAATCGCAGCGATGACATGATTTGCCGAGGTGAATTTTACATCGACCTGTTTTTGTAATGCCTGTGTCTGTATATTGCTGATAATAAATCCAATCTCTGCACTATTACTTAACATCGCAAAGGTTGCCCCGGCAGCCATACTTCAATCCTAGGTAATTTTTAAATTCTCTCAATAACTTTTCGAGATCATCCTTTTCCCAAAATTACTTGTCAATTGTAGGGGGCTTTGCTAGAGTAAAAGCATTGATCAATAGGATACAATGTCAACGAATCCAATTGCGGAACCGCCTAAGCCAAAACTAATTCATATCGCCAAGATATTTGGTGATAATGGGTGGCAGTTTGTCTTTTTAAAACAACTTTCACAGCATATGTTCCAATGGTTCTATACAGGAGAAAATTTTTTTGAAAGTCCTGCCGATGTTTCTGCCGACTCCGTCCAAGAAGCAATGCGTTTAGGATTCCGCCATTGGAAAGACCGTTTTTTCAAACCACTGGGCTGCGGGTTTAGATATAATCTCCCCGAAAGAGATGAACATGGAATCAACGCTCTTTTCCATCAGATGGTTGCTTCGCTTAGCTCTTTCAATGGTGTGTATTTTGATGAGGAATTAGGGCATCTTTGTTTTGTTCAAAACGCTTCAATAGAAGCCCGTCAACTGTGGCAGCAATTGTCTAAAAGCGGGAAGCTATAGCAATGAACGGCCCTGTGAAGATTTTTTGCACTGCTTGCAGATCTACTTTTGCATTGGCGGAGAACTCTCCTGCACCCATGTTTTGCGTGCGATGCGGGCACGAATTAAACCTGCCTTCGGAAACGGAGACTCAGGAAGCTTCTCCCTCCTCCATGAACGTTTCTATGTCCACCTCGAATATATCGCTTATCTCAGGCTTGACCCCTGCGCAAAAAGATATCAAATATACCGTCGGGCCGTATCAGATTATCACCAGTATAGGCAAAGGTGGGATGGGTGAGGTCTTCCTTGCATACGACACTTCCTGTGGACGCAGAATAGCATTAAAGAAAATCCGCGAAGACCTTCTGGAGCATAAACAACTTCAAAACCGCTTCCTGAAAGAAGCTCACATCACAAGCCAGCTTACTCACCCTGCAATCATCCCCATCTATACTATCCATAAAGATGAAAGCCAGATTTACTATACAATGCCCTTTGTGGAAGGTAAAACTCTTAAAGAAATCATCCGTAGTGCCCGTAAAAATGAAAAGAATGGATTTAAACCCGCGACATCCACCTCAATTCCTGCCTTAATGCGTATCTTTGTTACCATCTGTAACGCCGTGGCATACGCACATTCTAAAGGCGTACTGCACCGGGATTTAAAACCGGAAAATATTATCATCGGACAATACGGCGAAGTCATGCTGCTCGATTGGGGCCTAGCAAAGTTATTACGTTCGCCCAAGACCAACGAGGAAGAAGATTCCATAGAAGAATCTTTCTCTTTCCATGGATTGACAAATGTAGGCAAAGTTGTAGGCACAGTGGCTTACATGGCACCGGAACGAGCTTTCGGCCAGCCGGCAACACTGCAAACAGATATATATTCTTTAGGTGTCATCCTCTACCAATTCTTAACTCTTGCACCTCCCTTTAAAAGGGGAACTCTGCAGGAATTCCGAAAAAACTTTCCTAAAGAGACTTTAAAAGATCCTTCACGGGTCGCCCCCTATCGGGATATTCCGCGCGCACTTTCTGAAATTGCCAAGAAATGCTTGGATGTCAACCCTTTACATCGCTACCCCTCTATCGATAAGCTGATCAAAGACCTGGAAAACTTTATCGAGGGACGTTCTGAATGGTTCTTGATCAATGAATTGGACGTCCACCGTAAAGAAGGATGGGAATTCCAAGAACATATGCTGATCAGTGAACATGTAGCGATTACTTACGGACACGATACCTCCGACTGGGTCACTATGATGGTTTCGTCCATTTCATATAACGGCAATACCCGCTTAGAAACCTTTATCTGTATGGGAGAAAATGGTCAAGGAATTGGACTGATGCTTTGCGTACCCGAAATAGCCGAGCGGCAGCATGTTAACGACGGCTTCTGCCTATGGCTAGGGTCCGATCTAAACCCTTCAACTAAACTTCTCAGGTCCACACTAGAAGTCGTTTCAAGACCTGACATTATCCTTACACGCGGCGCATGGTATAAAGTTACCTTTGAAAAGGTCGATGACAGTATACACGTCTACCTTAACGACATCCTCCAGTTCACTTATATCAGCCACTTACCTATGGCTGGTACCCACATTGGGATGTTTTACCGCGATGCGGATTTCCAAATGCGCGAGCTTAACGTTTTCATTAGCAGCTTAAACATCACTATCAATTGTTTAGCAGTGCCGGATGCCTTCTTAGCCCACAAGCAATACAGTATAGCCTTAAGTGAATATCGACGTATCGCATACTCTTTCCCTGGACGTGCAGAAGGACGGGAAGCTCTCTTTAAAGCAGGGATCACACTGTTGGAAAAAGCAAGAAATTGCGACAATCCCCAAACAAGCCAAGCAATCTTCGAACTTGCTTTAGAGGAGTTTTCTAAGCAGCATAATACACCGGGCGCACCTTTGGAGTATCTTGGAAAAGGCTTAGTTTACCAATCCCTGAAAGATTATGAAGAAGAGATGAAGTGCTATGAACTAGCCTTTAGACGTTACCCCAACCACCCCTCTCTGCATGTACTGTACGAACAGGTCATTTGCAGGATGTATGAGGCCTCTAAGTTTAACAGGAAAACAAAATACCATTTCATTTTACTAGCCCTCCGTTTCCTCCCTAAAGCAGAATTAGGCCTCAGTGTCAGGAAATTATTTAATAGCGTGGAAAAGCATTGGGAACCTCTAGACTTTATCATTGAACTTTCCAACACTGCCGGACAGCTGCTGCTTGATTATAACTTCAGCTTGCAGGTGGCATTCTGGTTGGCCAAACCCTTTGTAATTGTCGAAATCATTGATGAACTTTTGACCCAGCCAGAGCCCTCAACGCTCGTATTAAGTAATGCCTTCTTTTGTTTGTTGGAGCTAGGCTGCATTGAACTGGCAAAATCATCCTTGCAAAAAACTTTTGAAACACTCGCTGAGACCGAGTTTTTAGAAAAAAACACCCTGGTTTTCAGAACAATCGCAGAAGCCTTGAACTGTCATCTAAAACCCATAGAAAACATTAATAGACCCGATATCCCTGCAGAATCATTAAATTTTAAACGCACAGTCCTGCATTATCTCAGGCAGTGTTTGCGGCAAAGAAAGGTCGAGAAAGTGCTCGAATTGACAAAAGACTTCCAGGCAGGTCCCAAGCAAAGTCATTTTCAGCTTCAAGTGGATATTTATAAGATTTGGTCAAAACTCTACTTAAAACAATGGGATGAAGCAGGCGCTCTCTTGCATACCTATCCCATCGAATTACTAAGCCAGGATAGTTCTTTACTTTACTTCCTCTATGGGTGCTGGCTGGCTGCAACAGAAAATAAGGAAATCGCTGAGATTCATTTCAGCGGACTTATGGATATGCCATTCCCCCGTTCTTGGGTTTTGAGCGCCTATGAACTTAACAGAAAGATCGGCGAAGGCTCCCCCTGGGTGGAAAAAGCCTTCTTGTGGGAAAAAAGGCAGTTATTCAAACAACTTTCACTCTATTATCATTGCATTGGCGATGAACAAAAAGCAAAACGTTACCACTCACTAGAATTAGGACAGTATGTCACAGCCCCCTTCTGAGAACAATTTCCCCATTCCCGTAGTAATACAAAGCGACGTAATATTTCATGATTTCGTAAAAGTACGCAAAGATATCTTAGAGCGCAGGGATGGGAAACACTACCGTTACTATACTCTAGAAGTCCTAGGCTCTGCGGCCTTAGTGCTGGCCAAAACAACGGATGGCCTCTTCGTCATCACCAAAGAGTACCGTCATCCGGCAGAGAAAACGCTTTTAAGCTTAGCAGGGGGATATATTGATAAGGGAGAAAACCCTTTGGAAGCTGCTAAAAGAGAGCTATTGGAAGAAACAGGTTATACTGCAGAGAATTTTGTCATATTAGGAGCTTCCTACCCTTATGCAGGTATTAGCAGTCAGAAAATCTATTATATTTATGCCGATAATGCGCGACACGTTCAGGCACCTCAACTCGAAATTAGCGAGCAAATTGAAGTCCACCCGATGACCTATCAGACCTTTAAATCCTTAGCGATCGAAGGCAGCCCTATCGACGGCAACTTGTTAACAGCTTTTAGTTGGTTGAATATCAACAATATGAATTGATGCCTTTCCCAGCCCTAGACTTGTCGAGGGCATCTTACACAATGTTTGACTTATCTGACTGTTGGAATGGGCGGCGGCTTGCCGCCCGATAATAATCTAGTTTTGGGAGAAAGTATTTTTGTTTTTGATGTCGTCCATAATGTTGCGGAAGCTTCTTCTTTCGACCCAGCCTTGGGCATCTTTAGCCACAGAGAATCCTGCTGCACCTAGGAGTAGATAAGGTACAGCAATTACAGCCGGGGCAAACAAGAAGGCTGTGTTGGCACCGAGCCAAGTAAACCCTGCACCCATTGCTAACAAATAGGAGGTGCGGGTTGCTGAAATTCTATTGCGAAGCTCATGGATGACTGTGTTTTTATCAATCTGAGAGTTTGCGCTAAGGATTCTTTCTGCAAGCCAAGCCTGATCTCTACCAAAGAACTTTTTAACTTTCTTATTACTTAAACTATTGACGTAGGTTTTGACCTTAGTAAAGCACTCTTCGATCTCTTTATTCTCATCTAAAATTGTGCTATAGGTGTGAAGAGCCTCATTCATCTGTTTTGCGTTAACTGTGACTTTAATAATACCCAGCGAACCTAAAGCCATACCGGCAGCGCTGAGGTAGGGAAGAACATGTAGAGCTTTTTGAGCCACATATTCAATTTTAACCAAGAAGGCCAACATACCTGAAGCCGAACCAAGCAGTTTCGCTGACTCATAAGCACCGCCTAGTGTATTATCCCAAAAGAACTCGACGTCACCCTCTTTCGCTGCTTCATATGCACCTTTCACTTTTGAAAGAACGTCTTTGATCGCTCCAGGCAGAGCAAGCAGAGTGAAAGCAAAACTCGCGTTTTCTACTCCAGCTAAAAAATCATCCGAAGTGAATATTTCATAGGCTTCTTCAAATAATTCATTGATTACATCCGGAATGTAAGGGAAGGGTCCTTCAGTTTGAGGAAGAAATCCATAAACTTTTTTTGCTACGCTATAAGTGCCATCCGCCACATCTGCTAATGATTCAAAATCTTTACCTAGATCTTCGGTACTGACCACCGCGGATATTAGGCTGGATATATCAGGCATTGTTTGAGTAATGTTAGCTGTATTACCTTTCTCTTCATTGAAGATAACTTGGGTAAAGTCCCCGGTTTGCTGAGGGTTTCTACTAACTACTGACATTTTACTTTGACTCCTTTTCCTTAAGAAGCTTTATTGTATCAGTAAAAACCCGTTTATTTAATAAAGGTTAAATTAATTTTTCTTAACAAACATTATGATTTTATTAAGATAAAAAATGTCTACCACTGAGCTTTCTGCACCACTACATGAAAAGAAATAAGAAAATAATCAAGTTACTTTGGAGCTAAGAAGGTCAACGAGACCTTCTTACTTACCCCTCGCTAAATTCAGTGCACCACCAGCTTTAAACCACGCAATTTGGCTTTCATTGAATGTATGGTTTAAATTGATTGTCTCGGATTTGCTATCAGAATGTAAAATTTCAAGTTGAAGTGGCTTGCCCGGAGCAAATGTTTTCAAACCTCTTATAGCAAAGACATCATCCTCGCGGATTTTCTCGTAATCTGCTGGATTTGCAAAGGTCAAAGCAAGCATCCCTTGTTTCTTAAGGTTTGTTTCGTGAATTCGCGCAAAAGATTTTACTATTATAGCGCGCGCACCTAGGAAACGTGGTTCCATAGCAGCATGTTCGCGGGAGGAGCCTTCGCCATAATTTTCATCTCCAACGGCAATCCATCCTAAATTTCCACTTTTATAGGAGCGTGCAATATCAGAAAAGCCTTCAATTTTCTGGGTAAGGTTATTCTTACCCTTCCCTATTTCCTCACGGAAAGCATTGACTGCACCGATAAATAAATTATTTGAAATGTTATCCAAATGTCCTCGAAATTTTAACCATTTTCCTGCAGGAGAAATATGATCGGTAGTGCATTTTCCAAAAGCCTTTACCAGAAGCTGAAGATTTTCTAAATCAGTCCCTTCCCAAGGTTTAAATGGTTCTAACAATTGCAGTCTATCGCTGTCAGGCTTAACGATTACTTGTACACCACTGCCATCTTCCGCCGGCGCAACATATCCAGATTCGCCCTGTTCAAAGCCATTTTTAGGGAGTTCATCACCGCTAGGAGGATCAAGTTTGACAGGCATCCCTTCATTATTCATCAAGGTGTCTGTCTCTGGATTGAAGGTCAACTTCCCGGCTAAAGACAAAGCAATCACTATTTCAGGGCTAGCAACAAAAGAGTGTGTCCCGGGGTTGGCATCGTTTCGGCCCGAGAAATTACGGTTGTATGAAGTCAGGATGGAGTTTTTTTCGCCATAGGTGACATCATGTCTTTTCCACTGTCCGATGCATGGACCGCAAGCATTTGCTAGGACCAAGCCCCCAATTTCCTCCAGCTCTTTTAAAAGGCCGTCGCGTGCTATCGTAGCATGAATCTGCTCTGATCCGGGTGTAATAGTGAGAGGAGATTTAGATTTTATCTGATGGCGGATTGCTTGGCGGGCAATACTTGCAGCGCGTTGTATGTCTTCATAACTTGAATTCGTACAAGAACCGATTAAAGCTACGGAAATCTTATCAGGATAATTGTTGTCTTTGACAGCTTGTGCAAACTCGGAAAGTTTCCATGCTTTATCAGGAGAGTAGGGACCGTTGATATGTGGTTCTAAAGTATTCAGATCGATATCAATGATCTGGTCATAGTAAGATGTGGGATTGCTTAGAACTTCGTCATCAGCTCTTAAATGTGCGCTGACCTTATCAGCTAATTGAGCTACTTCTGCGCGGCCCGTTGCCTTTAAATAGTCATTCATCCTTTGGTCATATGGAAAGACTGATGTTGTCGCGCCAATTTCAGCGCCCATATTGCAAATCGTCCCTTTGCCTGTACAGGAGATTTCTTCCGCGCCGGATCCAAAATATTCTATGATATATCCAGTTCCGCCTTTGACGGTTAAAATCCCTGCCAAATGCAGGATAACATCTTTGGCAGAGGTCCACGTGCACATTTTTCCACTTAAGCGTACACCGATAGTTTTCGGAAACTTCAGTTCCCAGGACATTCCCGCCATAACATCCACCGCGTCGGCACCGCCGACGCCGATAGCCAGCATGCCTAATCCGCCGGCATTGGGTGTGTGAGAATCGGTACCGATCATCAAACCGCCCGGGAAAGCGTAGTTTTCTAGAACAACCTGGTGAATAATTCCTGCACCTGGCTTCCAAAAGCCTATCCCATATTTGCTAGATACACTTTGCAGGAACTGGAATACTTCACTGCTTTCGTGCTCAGCCCTTTCCAAATCAGGAACAGCCCCCTCTTCAGCTTGGATTAAATGGTCGCAATGGACGGTTGAGGGTACCGCTACAGTTTTTCTGCCTGCGCTCATAAATTGGAGCAAAGCCATCTGCGCTGTTGCATCCTGCATCGCCACTCTATCCGGTCTGAAGTCTACGTAAGATTTGCCATTGACATAGGGAATCTCCGGCCATTGGTCTAAATGGGAATAAAGAATCTTTTCAGTGAGCGTAAGCGGTCGTTTAAGAAGTTCACGGGTTTTTCTAATTTTTTCAGGTAGCGTGCTATAGAAGTTTTGCATGAGTGGAAGGTCAAATAACATACTGTGAATCTCCTCATCTAAAAAGATTCACAGTAATATCCTTTGCAAAAAGAATCAAATTAAACCCGAAGTTTCAACTTAATCCTTTACTTCAGGATGCAAATTACTGACGGAATAGGCGCAAATTTGCAGGGAGACTCTCTTCGTTAGTGCGATAAGGATTGATGTCTAATCCACCACGGCGGGTATAGCGCAAATAAACAGTAAGTTTACTTGGCTTGCAATGGTTTAATATGTCTGTGAAAATGGACTCTGCACAATGTTCATGAAAGTCCTGATGCAAACGATATGAGATCAGGTAGCGCAATAGCGAAGCATGGTCGATCTGCGGACCGACGTAATGGACAAACATTGTGGCCCAATCGGGCTGATTGGTAATAGGACAATTCGTCTTCAGGAGATGAGAATAAAGACTTTCCTTAGTACTACCCGTTCCGACTTTCAATAAGTTGCTATCGAGTTTATAGGTATCGATATCCACATTAATATCGTCAATACACGTTCCTTCACAATGTGTCCAAGGAGTTCCTATCCACGCATGATGCTTTTTTAAGACTACGATGCACTTGCCACCCGCTGCTTGGGTAAGATCGCGTCGGATGATTTCCACAACTTCTTCTAGCGAGTTGAATCTGGTTTCATTCAAGGAATTCAAATACAACTTCAGTGATTTTGACTCGATAATATTTGTCGTTGTGCAAGGAAAAGTGAATTCCCCTACTGCCATTACAGGTTTACCTTTGGGATCTAGCCAAGAAATTTCATAGGCATTCCAAATATCCACACCGGTAAAGGGAAGTTTCGAACCTAAACTTAATCCTTCACGCTGCAGTTGACGCGCCACAGGAAAAAGCAAGCTGGGATCGTAGCTTGAGGGATAAGCTTCTGATTTGCTTAATGGAGAATCATGTAAAACATTTTTATATGACATTCTTCCTCCTTTTTTCTAAACCTAAAGTATAGTATTCTAGTTCTTTCAATTACAGAGAATTTCTGAGGTAAGCGTGAGTCTCCCCCCGCAAAAAATGCGTGAAGTCGTCTTTCAACTTCTTTTTAGCCTTGACATAGATGCCCAAAACCCCTCTGCCGTGGTAGCTTTCATCGGCAAAGAGTTGGCTGTCTCCAAAAAGTACGTTCTGCAAGCTTTAGATAAAGCAAATGCGATACTTCAGAATAAAGAGGACTTGGATAAGCGTATAGCTGCAATCTCAGTATCTTACGTTTTAGAACGTATCCAAAAAGTAGAAATCAATATCTTACGCCTTGGCGCATACGAAATACTTTTCGACAACGAAATACCCCCTAAGGTTGCTATTGCGGAAGGCATGCGCCTAGCAAAAAAATTCAGCACGCCTGAATCCGCTTCTTATATCAACGCCGTCTTAGACTCCATTTACAAGCAGAGTGAAGGTAAGTCTGTCGACGTAACAGAAATAACTAAAAGCGTAAAAGCAATGGAAGAAATTGAGGCAATTTCCGAAGAAGCCTCTCACCAAGCACTGCCGCCATCAAATGACGACGAAAATAAAGACGACGAAAACGTGGATTTCTAGTGAAAACAGCTGCTCCGGGGCTATTTCTTGAAAATATTCCTCTTGCTCCTTACACCACCTTTGGTGTGGGCGGGCCTGCAGCGTTATTTGCTTCGATAAATTCTTTAGCTGAAATGCAGCAAGCGCTCGCTTTTTGTTCTGAAAATGGCATTCCCTTTATCGTTCTAGGCAAAGGATCTAACTGCCTTTTTGACGATAGAGGCTTTCAGGGCGCTGTCCTGCTCAACAAGTTGAATACATTAGAAGATGACGGAAATGGATGCTTCACCGTCGGCAGCGGTTACAGTTTCGCACGTTTAGGCTCCGGCACTGCACGGAAAGGTTGGTCGGGACTAGAATTTGCTTCAGGTATTCCAGGTACCATGGGGGGAGCCGTTTATATGAATGCCGGGGCTAATGGAAGCGATACTGCATCTATCCTTACAGAAGTCCTTTACCTCCATGCCGATGGAGCTATTCAGAAGTATGAGAGAAACGACTTGCAGTTTGCCTACCGGCACTCCCCTTTTCAAAATATGCAAGGCGCTATCCTTCAAGCAAAAGTTCAGCTAACAGCCTGTGCAGAAGCAAAAAGTAAACAGCACACTATGCTTGCTTACCGCACTTCAACACAGCCCTACGGCGAAAAGTCAGCCGGCTGCGTCTTCCGTAATCCTGAAGGAACCTCAGCAGGAGCCTTGATAGACCATTGCGGGCTAAAAGGAATAACGCAAGGGGGCGCAGTAATATCACCTCAGCATGCTAACTTTATCGTCAATCAAGGTGGAGCCACAGCTCAGGACATCCTTGGACTGATGCAAATTATCAGGACTACGATCCGAGATAAGGTTGGCATAGATCTAGTCAGCGAGATTTGTTATATCCCCTACCAGAGGGAAGAATAAATGACAGAATCCCTTTGGCGCGCTGATCTCCACAGCCATTCTACCTGCTCTGACGGAGTATTAAGCGTACCGGAATTAATCGACCTTGCAAAAAAGAATGGACTTAATGGACTAGCCATTACTGATCATGACACCATACAAGCCCATTTGAGCTTTCCCACGCCCCAAGATTTCTACCTTTTGGCCGGTATTGAATTCTCCACCACTTTCGAAGGTCACAGCATCCATATGCTGGGCTATTCCTATAACCTGAATTCACCTGAAATGGCTGAGCTTTGCCAAAGGCATCAACTGAGACGCGAAGAGCGTAATGAGAAAATCCTTGAGAAACTGAAAACCAAAGGCATTTTCATCACAACGGACGACCTGCTGGAATTTGCCTCCCAAGATTTCCAAAGAACAATCGGGCGCCCCCATATTGCTACGGCAATGGTGAAAAAAGGGTATGTCGCCACATTGAACGACGCTTTTAAGCTTTACTTGAGCGATAATAGCTCTTGCTTTGTCAAGGGAGAAACAATCACAACCGAAGAAACACTGGAAGTCCTCCGCAAAGCCGGAGCTTACGCAGTATTGGCCCACCCGCATCTAGTCCCTAACAGCAACCTGGTAGAAAAAATCCTAAGGCTTAAGTTAGACGGCATAGAAGCTTATTACGCATACTTCGCGGCTGCGCAGCACACCCGCTGGCTCAAAATGGCCGAGAAATATAACCTTTTCGTCACCGGTGGATCTGATTTTCATGGCGGCGAAAAAGTAGCTAACGTTCTAGGATGTTCTTGGACAAAGAAAGAAACATTTGAAATGCTATGGAATCGCTACAAAGAGAACAATCCCCAACTTTCCCTTCCTGCATTGCCATGAACACCTATAGCCAGCTCCTTGCACGCCTTTTTTCGCTCCAAACACAAGTCAAAGGAAAGCTTCACTTGGAAACCATGCAGAAGCTATGCGAGAAGTTAGGCAATCCGCAAAACTCCTTTGAATCAGTACATGTGGCAGGCACAAATGGAAAAGGCTCCGTCTGTTCCATGATTGCTAAGGGACTCGTCCTTTCAGGCTATAAAGTGGGATTGAATACCTCCCCTCATATTGCATGCTTTCGTGAGCGTATCCGTGTCAATGGAATCATGATTTCCGAAGCAGAAGTTTGTGAATATCTTCCACGTATCTTTCAAGCAATAGAAGACCTGCAGCTTACCACAGCATCCTTCTTTGAGATCACTACCGCACTTGCGTTTCTCTATTTTGCCGAACAAAAAGTTGACTGTGCCATCATTGAAACAGGTTTGGGCGGACGTCTGGATGCAACAAATGTCATCACCCCGTGCCTTTCTATTATCACCTCCATTAGTCTGGAGCATACAGAGATATTAGGAAGTACATTAGATGAAATAACCCACGAGAAAGCCGGTATTATCAAAAAACATGTTGCTGTAATTATTGGTCCTACAGTCGATAGCAATATCATAGCCTCCTATACTGATCTATACTTTCCCATCAGTGGAGACTTTAAGGACTATAAAGAAGAAAATAGAGCCATAGCCCTCGAGGCGATGCATTTTTTACCCGTGAGGCCGGAGCATTGGCCGCAAGCATTGGATGCACTTCCATCCTGCCGCTTTGAAGAAACCATGCTAGGCCATAGAAAAATCATTTTTGATGTTGCGCATAACCCTGCCGGAATAGAAAAACTATGTCAGTTATTGGAGGGCCGGTATGAAATTATTATTGCTATTTCCTCTACAAAAGACCTTGAGCGTTGTTTAGAACCGCTCATCCCCTTTGCAAAAAATTGGTTCCCCGTCAGCGCTCAAAATGGCAGGTCATACAATGCAGATGTGTTGGAAAAACAGTTGTTGAAAATGAATGTCCCTTCCGAAAAGATCCATTTGGAAGCATCCGTCACAGAAGCAATGCAAAATGCATTAACTATCAGTGACTTGCCTGTTTTGGTCTGCGGATCATTCTTTATCATGGCAGAGGCACGCCTTGCATGCGCTATCCAAGAACCACGCGATAACGTAGACCTAAACGAAAAAACCATGCCAACAACCTAGCCTGGACTTAATGCCCAGGGCTGAATATTTTCTCAGGGCTTTCAGCCACTACAAAATCCGGTCTTTCAGAGAATTTCTTTAGCATGCGTACATGAGAGCATACCGCATGCCATAAGTTCTTCTGTTCATTGTAAGGAAGCCCGTATTCTAAAGCAGTCTGACGTACAATAGGTGAAATTTTATGGTAATGCACATGTGAAACATGCGGAAATAGGTGGTGCTCAATTTGAAAGTTCAAACCGCCAAATAAATGCGATGTCAGAGGGCTGTCAGAAGCAAAATTCGACGTTGTCTTCATCTCGTGCATAACCCAGATATTTTCCATATGGCCTCTTTCATCCGGTAAGGGATATTCAACCCCTTCCACCACGTGGGCAAGTTGAAAGACGATAGCAGCTAGAAACCCGCCAAACATCTGCATTAAGACGTAGCCCATGAAAGTCTGCCACCAGGGTAAATTCACGACTATAATCGGAATGACAATGTAGAGAGCTATGTATAAAGCCTTAAAAAATAAGAATATGCCGGCGTCTATGTTAGAAGCCCTGCCTTTTTTCCAGTAGTCCCACATCAACACGTAATCGCTATAGTGTGCCCAGTTCAAAGTCGTTAGCGTATAAAGAGGAAGAGCATACCAATGTTGGAAGCGGTGAAAGGGGTAGTAGCCGTCCGTCGGTGCTAGACGCAAGAAGATCATCTTGTCAATGTCCTTATCTATACCTGCAATATTCGTAAAAGTATGATGATCATTGTTATGCGTCAGAGTCCAATTGAATGAACTAAACCCTTGCAGGTCGAATAAGTACCCTAGACACTTGTTCCAAGTCTTATTTTTAAAGAGAGAACCATGCAATACATCATGGATAATATTTATGCAGATAAAGGATGTTGTATAACCGAACAAAATAAACAGGACCATCACCCCCATAAAACCGAACTCGTTAGATAAAATAGCTCCATATAAGGCGAAGTTAGCAACGATGAGAAAAATTGTTTTAAGCCACATACTGGCATCTGCGTTTCTTTGAAGCTTACTGCGTGCAAAAAATGCCTCTACCCTTCTTCTAACCTCAGAGAGAAATCCCTCTGGAGCTGCCCTCTTGAATTTGATCTCACTGGCTTCACGAATGATCCTTTTTCCCATTTGATTCCTTCTGCAAAAAAATATTTTAGTGATTTGACTATGTCCGAATTCTTCAGCGAATGCAATAGAGAAAAAAGACAAAGGAAGAGATAGAAAAATAGAAAACTTTCATTTTTTTAAAAAATAATTCATTACATTAGGAGTCTAGTGCAATTTAAGACTTGCAGTGTTCTAAAATAATACTTATGAAATGACATAATGAAGCTGAATATGTGGAGGTTTATATGACAAAAAAGAAAAGAGATCCCGATGATCCTAAGCCACTTAATTTTGACCATGATGAGAAAAAAGGGCCAAGTGATCATTTAAAAGAACCCTTCATGACACCGGAAGAAGAAAGAGGCGATAACGAAGACGACCAATATTACGACGAAGAAGAGAGACTCAGTCCAGAGGAAGAAAAAATCCGAAAAGAAGAGGATGATCTCTAAATCTTCGCATGTTATAGGGTTTGGAAGAACGCCTCCATAAAGTTAGCGGTGTTATTCTTGTGAGTTCTAAAAAAACTATTCTAAACCGTCCGGATAAAGCTACCCAATCCAGACGTAAAATAGTGCATTGATATTGCACCCGGTTTTTGAGTTAGAAGGTAAACTCTTTTAAGCCACATAAGGCTTCTTTAAAAAATTCATTCTCCAACTTGCGTGCTCAAACAAGGCGAAGATGTTTTCTTTAACGACGTTAGAAGAGAAATTGGGGTCAGGAATGGGATGGAAATTTCGGTATAAAGTTTTTCCTAAATACTATCGAGAATTGATAAAAAGCAGCACCTGTAATTTCAGTTCAATTTCTCTTATAGGCTGCCTTAAACTGCTCACATCTCTTTTAGCTAATTCTTTTAAGTCAAACCACCGAAGTTATGCTGCAACAAATGCAACATTCGATTAATTACCTAAAAGAAAAACCTCACTATAAAAATTTATTATCGAAAAGAAGAAATTATCTCTTGAATTTTTGCCAAAAAAAAATACATATTATAGAAAACTCCATGACAAACTCAGAACGTGTCTACATCTAAAATCAATATAAATTCCTGGCTTCAATCTAGTTATGTTCTCCTGGTAATACAGCAGGCAATTGTTGCTTCTTCAAGTATTTGGCTTACATGGTTAATTCTAGGCGTTTCGGAAGGTCAGCCTTCATTGACATGGCTTTGGCTATATCTAGTATCTTTAATTTTGCCTTATCTTCCCGGTGCTTTTGCTCTGATCCAGGTAAGCAAAACTCAAATAAAAAGTTGTGTCAATTACATTCAAGAGTTTTCCCAACTATATCCAGGTAAAATTCTAAAGTGGTCGGATCGTGAACAACGCAGTACTATATCCTCAATTTTGTCCGGAGAAGCTTGTCCCACTATAAATGGATATATCGAGTATTTATATCACTTAGTTTCTTCAGGACTTAATGTATTTTTTAACCTTTTTGTTTTAGCGGCGTTAATCAACTCATCGTTACTAATAACTTATGCTATAGGAGTTACACTATCTTTGATTATTTTATATTCCCAAAAAAGTTTTAAAACGAAGTTAGCCCTAAAAGCCCAAGAAAGCAGAATTCAATGGACTTCACTTCTTATTAAATCATGGGATAATATTTTAATAAATAATTTGTATAATCTGAATATATGGAATAGAAAGGCCTCTATTCAAGGAAAAAATTTAACTGAAAATACAATTACATTGGAGAAATTTAATCAGTTAATCGGAATTATAATGGCATTTGCCTTGATATTACCTTCAATGATGCTAATCACTTATTTAGCTATGATGAATTTAGAAAATCTAGCGTTTTTGGCAACTTTGATTGTTCTCTTCCCTCGCCTTTTTCAAGTTTTGACATATTCTTACGAACTGCTCTTTTTCATTTCTGACTTTCCTGTGCAAAAAGCAAAATTGAATACCGTACTTTCTGTCATTAAATCTCCTGAATTAGATGAAAACAATGATGCTTTATGGAAGAGAGTTCACTGGAACAAAATTTATTTCAAGCAACCGTTGGAAGGGATAATTTCAGCCAAAGATTTATTATTTAAACTTCCGAATAACGGAAGAATCACGTTACATGGAGAAAATGGTAGTGGAAAAACGTCATTTTTACTCCTGTTAAAAATGCAGCATAATACTAGCGCTTTTTACTTGCCCTCTAAACATGATTTGCTTTTTGAGGAACTAGAGAATAATAAACTGTCTACCGGACAACAAGCATTTAAAGCTTTAAAAGAAATAAAGGAAAAAGTTGACACCCCTATTATTCTGTTAGACGAATGGGATGCAAATCTAGATAAAAAAAATAGGCATGAGTTGTCAATGTTGATTGATGAACTATCTTTAAATCATTGTATTGTAGAAGTGCTACATGTCAAACAAGAAGATAGTCCTCCATAACTCATTTAACCGAAAAAGTTGAAAATTTTTATTACATTTTGGTATTGAGTTTTATGGCGGACCACCGCCCTCATAACTCGCTGGTCCTTGGTTCAAGTCCAAGTTGCCCCACTTTTTCACACATACTTGTAAACGCGATTCAACTTGATTCAATCACAACGATCAAGGTAAGATTTCTTATCGCGGTGCAATGGAGGTGCAACGAAAAAGAATCTTAACACACACCATCCAGCCGCTCGAACCAAAAAAACAAAGGTTTGAGTGAATGGCATCTATACAAAAACGCAAAAATAAAAACGGAACCAGTCACTGGCGAGCAGTCGTTCGCATCAAAGGCTATCCCACAGTCTGCAACCATTTTGATAGAAAGCAAGAAGCTGAGGACTGGGCAGCTGATATCGAAAGGCAAATTAAACATGGCCAATATCAGTTTAACCGCCATATAGAGCAGCATACTTTCCAGCAGCTGATCGAACGCTACGTCAATGATGGCGCTTTGCAGCACATCCGTTCTGCCGAAGATGTCATGCATCATCTCAACTATTGGAAGAGTCGCATTGGGGACTATGCACTGATCCACCTTACAACTGATCTTATAGGAAAAGAAAGACAACAACTAGCCGACACCCCCACAAGTAAAGGACTCAAGCGTAGCGCAGCAACAACCAATAGATATATTTCAAGTCTATCTGCTATTTTTAGCTATGCCCAGCGTTTAAAATGGGTCGACGAGAACCCTTGCTTTAATTTAACCAAACTAAAAGAAAACAAAGGAAGAGACCGTGTTCTTTCTGAAGATGAAATCTCTTCTCGACTTCTACCTGCCTGCCGTCAAAGCAAATCGCCTTACCTCTACTGTATTGTACTGATGAGCCTAACTACAGGTGCAAGGCAAGGGAAGATTTTAGGATTAGAGTGGCGCCATGTCGATTTTGAAAACAGGCTCGCTTATCTCAAAGAAACAAAAAAACGGAAACCCAAGAAGTATTTCCTTAGCAGAACCTGTCATTGAAGAGTTGAGAAATCTATTTCAAGTACGTAACTCAGCAAAATCTTTAGTCTTTTCAAGTCTAACAGCCTTTGGTCAAATCGATATTAAAAAAGCTTGGAAGGAGGCTCTCAAAAGAGCTGAAATTGCAGACTGTCGAGCTCATGATATGCGACATACTTTTTGTACCTTAGCTGCAAGGCAAGGCGCATCTAACTTGGAGTTGGCCACTGCAATGGGTCATCGTACTTTACATATGTTACAACGCTACACACATCTTGATGTCCAGGTCACTAAAAAATTTAGCAAACACATCTCTGAACAAATCCTTAAAGAAATGCCTAACTCTTGAACAGATACCACACCTGAATCTCAAGGATGGAAGTAACTATATTATATGCATGGCAAGTAGTGATTACTTATCAAGTTACACTTTATGTCATTCGTACTAAGTGATTTAACAAATAGTCGCAATATAGTACCAAATTATGGTACTATATAGACAAAGAGAGAGAGATTGAGTGAATAAAAAACACGAAAAAACCCTTGAAGCGATTTTTAAGATTCCTATCCTCTCCAATGTAGTTTGGAAAGATTGTGAAAAGTTACTCACGGCGTTAGGCGCTGAAATTACAGAAGGAGAAGGCTCCCGCGTTAGAATTATTCTCAATAGAGTGAAAGCAGTATTCCATCGCCCTCACCCTAAAAAAGAGATAGATAAGGGAGCTTTAGACTCCTTAAAAAAATTTTTAGAAAATGCGGGTATACAACCCAAGGAGAAAGATAAGCCATGATGAAATATAAGGGATATATCGGACATGTAGAGTATGACGATGAAGCCAAAATTTTCCATGGTGAAGTGATTGGCTTACGAGATATTATCACTTTTCAAGGGACAAGCGTAGAAGAGCTTGAGCTTGCTTTTAAGGACTCCATTGACGACTATCTTGCTTGGTGTAAGGAGAGGGGAGAGAAACCAGAAAAAACATTTTCTGGAACTTTCAATCTCAGAATCTCGCCAGAATTACACGCCAAACTTGCTTTTCAGGCCAGAACAAAAGGTTTAAGCTTAAATTCATATGTAATAGAAAAACTACATGAACTTGATTAAAATTAAGACACCAACTCCGAACTTAGAACCCGCAAAAAACATTTTACGCCTATTTTTCAGAGAAATCAAAGAACTACAGAAATGTATTTCAGAGCCAGTTTCTCCACCTTTTTCGATCAAGGATCGAGAGCCTTATCTGACTAATGTAGAATTTACATCTCATCCAGACCTAGCTTGTGAAAATGAGAACGCTTATCGTTGGCTTTACGCTGAAGCCAAACACTATCATGCTAGGGGTCAGGCGTGACTTATTGACTTGTTATCTTGAGTTTTAGTGGCTTTTATGGAAACACTGTTGATTTGCATGATACTTCAAAATTTTGTTTAGTTAATTCATTTTCTTATGTTGTAATCTCTTGATTTAATGAGAGTGAATTGTTGTTTTTTTATCCAGTTTTTTAGCTAACCGACTAAGACCTCCAGCATCTCTCCTTAGTTTCTTAGCCACATCAATTATAGATAACCCCTTCAGATCTCGCGCTAAAAGGGTAATAATAGCTCTCAAATGGGCTAAGTTCCTTGCGCTACTGTCAGAAACAATTTCCTCTTCGATAATTCCATATTTTGAACAGACATCATAAGGTCTGAAATCGTAACTTTTGAATCTTTATTCTGATGCTCATAAGTTTCATTTGTACAGTCTAGAATCGTTTGGATGAACGTATCATCTCCTATTATTCCAGACTGAAGACCCATTTTAAAGTCGATTTCAGGTTCACAGTCAATTCCAGCATGAATATATTCATTCTATCGTTTAATAGCTTCATCGCAGTTTTCTGAATATTTTTTTAGCAGATAATCGCTTTCAACCCAGACTATAGGATCTGTTCCTAGATACGAGTTATGTCCACTCCACTTGTAATCTTCGGTTTTTTTTACGATTCCTGCTCTAACTGGATTTAAATGAATATAACGAATCAGTTGAGGTAAGTAGTTGTCCTTACTAACGAGAATCGATTTAAACCTTCCTTGAAAACATGGCCCACCTCTTTACGAAAACGATTAATTCGTTGAGCATATCGAAATGCAAAGTTTTGAATAGCTGATGAAAGTCCCTCTTGACCTTGCTGCCATGCAAGATGGATATGATTGGTCATCAAACAAAAACCGTGTATTCGATGTCCGTATCGTTCGATAACTTCTTGTATAAGTAGGCAGCATTGTACTCTATCGTAATCCGAATAAAAAATAGGTCGTCATTGATTACCACGAAGCATTAACATGATGGAATGCTCCTATCGCATTATACCTGGGTGCTCTTGGCATCAAAAAATCTATTGTTGTTTTTAGTTAAAAAAATTGCTTGAGGATGCCATTTCTGCATAAACAAGTCAACAAGTCACGTCTGAACCCGATCATAAGAAGCCTCAAACACAGAACCGAAAGAACACCTCTTAGAGTAGCTTTTGGAAAAATCGTAAGAGAAAAACGGTTAGCGCTGGGTCTATCTCAAGAAAAGTTGGCAGAGAAAGCAGATCTCCATATAAATTATGTGGGATCAGTGGAGAGAGGCGAAAGAAATATTGCTTTAGAAAACATTTATGCACTAGCTTATGCACTAAACTGTTCAGCAAAAGAGTTAATTTCTGAAAGCTAGCACTATTAGAAATAGTCTAAAAATTAATTTGGCATTGGTGAGTTGACGTCATGCCATACTTTTTCTAAATTCGATTTGTATCTTTTTTCCATTTTGGAAGATATATCATTAATACCTGAGATATCTATTTTAACAAATTCCAAAAGATACTTATCCTTAGGTAAAACACCTGTTGTAATATGGGGGAAATTTCCAGTTCCCCGACTAAGTTTTCTCCCTTTAACCCCAATTAAAGAGATTGCAAAGTTCCATGATTTACAATCTGTTATTAAGGATAGTTCAGTTAATACCTTACTTACCAAGAGAAATGAAGTTTTAACCCACTCGGCAAACGCTATGACATTACCATTTTGATATTCTATGTCCGATAAAACTAATTCCAACGCGCCTTTCGGAGAAACTACTAAGTATCGATTTATGTCACTGTAATATATTAATCCTTCAGATCTTAATTGGCATTGAGAATTAATTAAGTTAGCATTTCCTTGTATTAAGGAATCCAATGCATATTCAAGTTTTTGTTGTAAATTCCATTCGCTTATGTTTATTGAAATGTTCTCATTTTCGGGATACGCATGTATGACAAATGCAGGCGATTCAATTCTAAAGTCATTAACATTGTTTAACCAAAAATCTAAACTTTCGTTTCTCGATGAAATTAATTTTGAAAAATTTGCCCCCTCGTTATGGATAATCTTATATGCATTAGCTATTTCTGAAGCAGTCATAGCTACAACATCGCAACCAACTCTTTTAGGATATATAGAGGGCTGTCCATTTTCTTTCAACTGATGTAGTTGCTTAGATTTTGGACAAAAAATTATGACAATAAATTTTCCTGAATATAACTTGATTTTTTTAAAAAAAACATTTTCTATTAATGGTTCATAATGTGATCTTAATTTATCTTGAATGTGCTTTTGAATGCGTTCCCAGTTTTCAATTTCAACTCCACATATGCCTGAGAATATACCCCCTGTTTCTTCCACACCTATTAATATAGTTCCTCCTAAATTATTGACAAAAGCGCCAACTAGTTTGCAAATTCCAAACCAATCATCCTTTTTAGTATTGTCATTTTTAGGAAAGTAACTATTAAAATCTATACTTTGACCCTCTTCAGATTTATGTAATAACTTAATCAGCTCATTTTCATCTTCAACATTTTTCAATTTTTCAATCAAATCCATCTTTAATTCCAAATATTTTTATTGCACAGTTCGAGTTAAATCAGATCTGCGAATTAGTAATTAAAATTTAAATTATTTCTTAATTAATCCATTTAAAACCAATTACTGTTTCAGGAAGATTTAATGCTTTGGCAATCTTAAATAGAGTTGTACGACGAGGCATAGTCTTCGATGAAAAAAATCTGCTAAGAGAAGATTGTGGAATACCTGTTTTTCGCGCAAGTTCACTAATACCACCTTGTCTATCAATTTCCACTCTCAAACGTTCTTTAAATGCTGTAACATCAGTTTTAATTTCATCCAAATCATCAAAACGAAGATAGGGTCGCTCCTCAGATTTTTGGGGCGCATTTTCAATATCATCAAGAGATTCTTGTAAGTCCGCAATAATTTTATCACGATCTTTAATATCTGTTTCATCAAACCACATTTCCATTAAGTCGCGAAGACCTTCAAAACTTTGACAATTCTCCATTAATGACCAAATAAAGTTGTTTTCAAGACCTTGATCTCTCATTTCTTTGAGAATATCCAAAACGTGCAAATTTCTACCTGGATTATCTTCATGTATCTGTGGATTGTTCATAATAATTCCCCTCGGGATATAAGCCTTCCTTCATTAATGAGCTGTATTTTTGTTTTTAATTTAGCCATCTCTCGAAAGTCTGTTTTTTCATCGTTTTTTACATAAGCATTGCAAAGGTATGCTGTATTTTGGATGATTACCACAAGTAAGCGTAGTTGAACGCGGCCATGTCCAATATTATGCCATTTCATTTTATTCCCCAAATGAATACTCTTGCCGCTTTTTTCTTTGCATGGTCCCCAAAATTTGTCATTACCAAACTTTGAATTATTAGGATAATCCTTAAGAAGCTCAGCGTCAGGTCGTATCATAGTCTGATACTCTTCCCGTGTAAAAACACCCTTCAAATCCAAATAAGACTGTAAAGCCCACTCAGTAATCACTATATTCATTATCTTTTCTCATAACAAATTATAACATATCATTACATTTTACCACAAAATACCTCTAAAGCGAAGAAGAAAATAAAAAATCACAGGGTAATTAATTAAAAAAGAAGCTAGTCACGTTGCGGTTCAATCGCGGTGCAACGCTCCCCGTAAATATCCATTCATACTCAACAAAAACCAGTGGCACTAAACACACAAACCTCTTAGTATATTGCTGATAACGGCTGGATATTATCGGGTAATATGAAAGGCGACCGCCCTCATAACCCGCTGGTCTTTTTCTTCGGGCAGATGGTCAAATTGCTAATGTAGGGGTGTATGGGTCCTATCAATATGAATTTTACGAAATACACCCGCTTTTACTTTTATTCTGCAAAATTGGAAGCCTAAAATACGTTAAACCAAACCTTACAATGAATGGGGTCAGGACCAGCCCCATTCACTAATTAACTAGGAAGCAATAAGTTAATCGGAAATTAAATTTCTGAGGGCAAATATTCTGCATTTTTCATAAACTTTAAAGCAATCCACATGGAAAAAATCGATAAACTTAATGTAATATAAAAATTTGTAGAAATCGTCAGATTTAAAAATAGTTCTCTTAAGGCGATGACTTGATAAGACAGTGGATTAAAATGACTAATTACTTTTAGATATTCAGGAACATTATCTAATGAGTAAAATATAGGGGCAGATAATGATATTGGAAGAAATAAAAACTGAATAAATAAATCTCTTTGAGAGTATTTTTTAAAATAATACGTACAAACTATCGCAAGAGAAACCCAAAAGAAGGTTGCTAAAATACCAACAATAAGAAGAGCAAAAAATCCAGAAATTGAAAGTTGAACTCCCAATAATAATGCTAATGGATAGGAAATGCTTGTTTGAACAATGAACAAGCAAATGGGAACCACTGACATTCCTAAAAAGTAAGCTAAATTTGTAGTTCCAGCAATCATTTTAATTGCCTGAAGACCCCATCTTCTATCAATCGTTAATCTATAAATTGAATGTAAAAATAGTCTCAGAAGTTGTAATCCTACAATTCCAGGATAAACAAAAGAGATATAATCAACTTGGTAAATGCCAACAATACTTTGTAATCCTGCAGCAAGAAGAAATAAATAGGCAAAGGGTTCCATAAAAATTCTTAATAAGCCAGGCTTATCGTTGATTATGGCTCGAAACTCAAATTCAGATACAAGAAAAAAATTACGTAACATTAGATGTTTTACTCATTGTGTTTGTATAGTATTCATGAAGATTATTTGCGGATCTTTTGATGCTTTCAATTTCTAAATTTGCAATTAGAGAGCCTTCATTTAAAAAAAGTATTCGATCGACGTCATTTTCGATAAGGTGTAAATCATGCGATGAAAGAATTATTAAACAATTTTGTTTTGATAATTGCTTTAAACTTTGCATAAGAATTTTGCTAGCAATAGGATCTAGGCCTGTGGTGGGTTCGTCCAGAATAAGTATTTTTGCATTTTGAGCCAACGCACGAGCTATTTGCATTCTTCTTTGTTCACCACCTGAAAGAGCATCTGGTTTACAGTAACTTTTATGTTGTAATTCTAATGTCGTTAGCCATTTTTTTGATACCTCTTCCGCCTCACTTAAACCATAACCTCCTAATCTAGCTCCAAGTCTAACATTATCGATTACTGGCAAATACCAATCTATACATGAAAATTGACTTACCCATGCAATTTCTTTTGAATCTGGAATATGACAATCAATTGTTCCCTTATCATGTTTTATTACCCCAGCAATAATATGAATCAAGGTTGATTTTCCAGCACCATTGGGTCCAATCAATCCAACAAGGCTTCCATATTCAAGGTCAATGTTTATTCCATGAAGAGCAATTTTGCCATTTGGATACGTTTTAAAGACATTTTTAACTGAAATTGCAGTTTTCAATGATATTTCCTTTTTAAATTATTTAAATCATCGAGTAGTTCTATAAGGTCGAGATAGTGTCCATTGGCCTTGTTGCGCAATAGCCTTCACAGACAAATTAATTTGATAAAACTCTTATTATCCCTTTCCCAAACCACCCTAATTTGCTTTGGTTGTCCATTTTTCTCTTGGTAGACCAATTTTATTCATCTTATTGATTACTAAACATTTACAAATAACCTCAGATTGTTGAGCTCCTATAGATCGAGCTTTAAGCTTTTCTCCAAACATCTTTTTTACTCTAAACATGGCCGTTTCTACTAAAGATCTTTCGTGGTATCGCGAGCAGATTTTCCAAAGCTTTCTTCCCATCTCTCCACTACCAAATCCTTCAATTGCTGCTAGGCTGGCATCCCTCTCTCGCTCCCACCCCTCTCTCGCTCCCATCCTTCCAAAGCTCCCTTATAGGTGGCATCTCTTGGCGGAGGAACAATGCAAATTCCTCCTTTTTCATGGACTTTCTTACGAAAACGTTGTGCATCATAAGCTCCATCGCCCCGCGCTGATTTAATGGCTTTTGGCAGGCTATCCAACATCCTCTCAGCTACTTCTGCATCTCCTTCGTTATTCCCTATTAACTCGCAACACAGAATGTCTTGGGTTTCGGCATCTAATCCTATGTGAAACTTCCTCCAGGTTCTACGCTTGGTTTTCCCATGAACCTTTATTTTCCATTCTCCTTCTCCATTTACTTTCAGCCCTGTTGAATCAAAAATAATATGACACTTTTTCTTCCCTTTAAGTAAACGTCTAATGTGTTTATGCAGAGTTTGAGCCCTTCTAGAGATTTGGGTATCGCTGGGAACTGAAAGATCGAGACTCATTAATTTGAATAAAGATTTGGCAAAACCTTGTAAGCTTCTTAGGGTCAACTTGAATACTTCTCGAAGCATGAGAAGCATAAGCATTGCTTCGTCAGAATAAGTTTTTGGCCTTCCTGCCACGCATGTGTGTGACGAGGAATGCCATTTTTTTAATGATTCTTCCTCTATCCAAATAGTTATGCTTCCTCTTTGAATGAGAGCTCTGTTATAATCTGGCCAATTACGAATGTTATAAGTCGCTTCAGTTTGCATGAGGTAGA